>CADEDT010000004.1 GCA_902826145.1 uncultured Caulobacteraceae bacterium | reverse complement strand
GGTGCTCGGCTTAGAAGAGGTTTCGATCACTGGTCGAGCGGAAGCGTACGAAGGGTTGAAGGCGCTGATTACCAACGAGGCTGCCGAATTCCAGCGCAAGCATGTGCAACACGAGGAATTGGAGACGCCCAGAGGCGTTCTCGTTCTGTCGAACGACGCCTACGCGCTCCATCTTCCGGCGGACGATCGCCGCTTCTTCGTGGTGCAGACACCGGCGAAGAAACACCCGGGCGGTCTTGCCTACTACGCTGAGCTTTTCAAGTTGGACGAGGCATTCGTCGCCAACGTCTACTGGTCGTTGATGGCAGTGAACCTGGAAGGCTTCTCGTCGAAGACGCCGCCGTTCTTGACGGGCGCGAAATCACGGATGGCCGACTACAGTAGAGCCGACATCGACGTCATGGTTGAAGAGCTTGTGGACGAACAGCGCGGACCGTTCGCAAAGGCGTTGGCTACTTGGGAGGACCTTCGATCCTTCATTCGTGACCGAAGCACCGATCGTGATCTGACCGACAAACGGATCAAGCGCGCGCTTGAGGCGGCGGGCGTGATCGTCGATCCGCAGAAACGTCAGTGCCGCGTGAGCGAGAAGGTGCGTTCTATGCTGTTCTTGATCCGTTGTGTGGACGACGTATCGAGCCTGACGGCCATCGAATTGGCGAACGCCTACAAGGCGTCCAAGCCACGGTTCGACAAGGTCGTGGACGAGCCAGCGCCGGAAGGACCGTTCGAGTTCGAGGCGCCGGCCACGCGGACGCGCAGCCGCTGATGAACATGCGGTGGTGGGTGGCGCTCTTGGCAAGTTGGCAACTTGGCAAGCAACGTTCTATTCCGGCTGTAGCGGATCTATTCTCTTCAAGAATATTTTTGCGCAACCCGCAATTCAAAATACGTTGCCATCTTGCCGAGTTGCCAGAACCCATCCACCGCCGCCATGAAACTGGAGCGTCGTCGGACTTGCGATTGGCTCGGGATCGTCACCGGCGAGCTTCGGCTCGTCTAATAGAAACGCTGCGGCTTCTGACCTCGATGACAGCGACTCGGTGTAGGCGCGCATGCGCGACAGGTGGCGTTCATTGCTGACGATAGCCGATTCCGAAGGGTGAAAAATGCAACTGATAGACTTTCATCTCCGCACCAAGCGCCAGTGCCGGTCATGAAGGCCGTCGCTTCGCTCTGCCATATCACGGTCGTGCTGCTGTTCGCGGTGTTGGCCGGATGTGGTGAGCCGTCCGACGTTGAGCGAGATCAAAGTGACGAACCGCTGCTGACGGGTTCAGCCACCTTTCAATTCACGTTCGAAAGCTTCCGACAAGATTTTGATCAACGCGCTGCGCTCGATCACACCGATAAGACATCGGAGTGCAACGTCTCGCCCGCTACCGTGGTCTGCGCGTTTGAGATCGCCGCGTTCCGCCGGTCGGCGCCGACCGAAGCGGCTGCTGCCATAGAAGAGTTTGGCGTGGAGCAAATGCCAGACGAGTTCATCGACTTCGGGATCGTGGCGGGACGCGTGAATCTTATCGGGCTCCTTGGAGATCACTCAACACCCGCACGGCGCGGCCACTACATCGGTCAAATGGAAGCGCTCGTTCGAACGCTGTCGCCTGGGATCGCCGAATCTGATGTCGCGCAGACGATCGCCGAGCTTCATCTTCGCACCACGCCCGTGGGGCGTGAGAATGATTTCCGGGTTGTTCGGCCTTGGGCCATCATTTCTTGTTACCAGGAAACGGACGCCGATCATGGTTACGCGATCAACTGCCAAGTTGAACCACCAGAGAGCGCGTACCCCGCCGGCGACAGACCTCTTACCGCTGAGAACGTCGAGGGTCTGGCGAACGGCACGGGCGCCGATTGGGCAAGCGCCACGCCGAGAGAGAAGAGGCTGATCGTGATGACGTGGATCATGAACGGCGACATCCCCGCCAGTTCCGAAGCAAGCGTGTCGGTTTGCTTGGACACCGAAGCGATGCGGGCCGAGAGTCGTACCACGCCAATCGATGAGTTGATGCGGCGGTGTTCGTCCCGCTCGCAATAAGTCGTAACGAGTCCTATCCCATGAACTCAGGATTCTCGGTTCGATACCTCGCCAACGCTTCTTCATACGCTGCACGGCGAAGTGGCGCCTCGCGTTCATCGTGCTTCGCGTCATCCTTGAGATCGTTCTCGTACTTCGCCAACCACTGGGCGTAACGTCGAGCACGGTCATCGTTCGTCTCAGCGAACGCCAGAACAAGGCACGCAATGACGGCCAGGAGCGACCACATCCAGAGCATGATCTGAATGGCGACGTCCGAGGCGGAATCCCGAAACGCGTAGATCGTCGGTAGGATGCCGCCGTAGAACAACAGCAACAACGGCTCGGCCCGTCCCCGGCGTGTGGCGCGATTTAGTTCGTGGCGACGCTCGATCCAGCGCTCGTATTCAGGTCTCGTGAATGGTCTGAACTTCTTCGGCACGATTGTTTCCCCTGAACGATAGGGTTGGAGTCTGTGACCGGAACCCGGCATCGACTCAGGCTAACGTGGGCGGATGCCAAGCAAGATGACACCGGAAGAAACGCTGGTCGATGAATGGCTGCGCGCAAGACACTACGTCCCGGAGTATGAGCCGGACTTCATTCCGAAGGACGATGAACGTCCGGATTTCTGGGCTGAGTCATCCGTGGCGACGCCGCCGAAGCTGTGGGTTGAAGTCAAGCACCTGGGCGAAGACGCAATCTCAGCGGCGCTGTCGCGAGCGGTCAAGGTGTCGAAGACGGTCAAGATACCCGACGGTCTTCGCGGCTGTGCACGCCTGGATGTCAACGACCAGTCCCAAGAACAATCGATACGATCCGTGCTCAACCTCTTTCGCCAGCACGCGCCAAGCTTTGTTGGTGAGAGAGTCCGGCTCGCCTTCGTGCATCACAAGCTCGACAGCGCGACGGTTCGCAGGGCGGAGCTTCGTTCCGATGTCCGTCAGCACCTTTGGGTCAAAGGCGAGGAAACGGGGTTGTTGGCGGCGCCTCATGAGTTCTGTGAGGACGCCATGCAGCAGATCGCGCACTGGAGCGCCGACGGCATGGAGGCTGAAGCCCCGGCCTACAATGTTCTGAACTGGACTGACGACTACCAATGTGCGCTGGTCGTCGATCTCGATCCAGACGGCGAAGTGATCGACAGCTTCGGCGCAGGGGCGGGAGGATCGAGGGATGTGACGTCTCGAACTATCCAGGCGTTGAAGAAAGCGAACTCCCAACTCCGTTCGGGTGTTCAACATCGAGTCGCGCCGGGGCTTGTCGTGATCGTCTCGCATCCAGCGCATGCAGATGATCTGCTGATCCAGGCGGCATGCTACGGAAAGCTCAAGGTCCCGATCGATGTAAAGACCGGAAATTGGGGCGACACATTCCACGGCGAGGACGGCATCTTCAGGCACAACAAGAACCGGCATATCTCGGCAGTGGTCCACCTACAGACCGACGGCTCAGCTACCTTCTTTCCGAACCCTCACGCGCATCATGAGATCGACGAGGCGAGTTCGTTGTTCGCTGGCGTGAACCCGGCGGACGTGCAGTTCAGATTTACCCAATAGACGCTAGATTGCGGTGTCTCTCCCCGCCGTGTCGTGGCCTCGGGTCACCCTGGTGTACCTCGCTTTAAAATTGCAAACTGCGCTCGACGAGAGCAGTCTCCCGGACGCGCCGACTGGGCCGTCGGCGCTGATCCTGATTTGCGGGGGCGAATATGGGGTGGTTTTCAGATACCTTTAGAGGTCGTAGCAACGCGCCGCCACAGCAGGGCTTCTTCGAAAACGAAAGCGACTACGAAGACCGAGTTCGTGTGGAAGGCAGCGAGCGCGTCGTTGAAGACGCCACCGGTTCAAAGCCGAGCCAGGGCATATTCGAGAGCGAGGCGGACTATCGCCAACGGGTATCGAGAGAAGCCGACGAGAAGATCGTCGAGAAGACTTCCGGAAACGCGCCGGGGCAGGGCCTTTTCGAAAATGAGCAGGACTATCGTGATCGTGTCCGGCGTGAAGCACGCGAACACACCATCGAGGGCGCTGCGGGCTCCCGGCCCAGTCAGGGCATGTTCGAAAACGAACAAGACTACCTACGCCGCATCGAACAAGAAGCAAACGAAGGCATTATTGAAGCGGCTGAAGGATCAAAGCCCAGCCAAGGCTTCTTCGAAAACGAACGGGACTATCGAGCGCGGATAAGACGCGAGGCCAATGAAGCCCGGGCGTCACGAAGCTATTCGAGCAGTTCGGATACCTCCGAGACCAATTGGGTCCAGGTCGTGTTTGGCCTTTTCATTATCGGCGTCGTGATCGCAGCCGTCGTCACACCCTTCTTGCCCATCATTCTGCTCGCGATCGCGGCCAACAAAGTGATTGGCGGCGGCGTCGGCGCAATTGTCGGCATCATCCTGTTTGCTGGCGCCATGTTCGCGTTGTGGAAGTTCAGGCACGCACGCGCTGCCTACTTCTTTCCATACGCCTTTGTGCTTCAGGCCTTGGTATTCTTCTCGACGACGGCGACAGGTGACTGGTTTGCTGGAGCGTTGGCGTCGCTGGTGGTCGGTTCGCTGCTCTACCGTGCGTGCTTCGCGGCGTGGCGGTGGCGTGCGGAAGATGGTCTTCGCGCGCGAGCCTGGATTGTTGCGAGTGTCGCCGCTGTCGGCTCGCTTTCGGTCACGGCACTTATAGGTCTCGTTCGCCCGAGTATCGGTACAGAGATTGCCCAGTTGTTCGATGGCGGGGGACGAACCCGCCCGCCCGCGCGTGCGGCAATAGTTGAGAACCGACCTCAAGCCGCTGCCACTGCGCCCGTTGTCCAACCGACGCTGCTGCCACCGGCTTCGATGTTGGGTCAGTGGATCAACACCGACGCCAACACGCGTGGCGTGACGAGAATTGTTATCACCGAAGACCAGGACGGAATGCTGGTACAGGCATTCGGCGCGTGTTCTCCCACCGATTGCGACTGGGGCGTCGTGCGCGGTCGTCACAGCCAGAGCGCCGACGCGCTGACACTGGAAGCATTTTACGATCCAGGCTTCGCCCAAACGAGTGTCGCTCTGATTCTTCGGGGCGACGGCTCGCTGATGGAATTCTCATCGTTCACGCACTTCACTGACAATTCCGGTCGCCCCGACATGAGCGCCCAGCACACCTTTGTGCGTGCGGGTCCGATGCCTGATCAACTCGCGGTCGTGGGACCGATGACGTTCTCGTGCGATCCGTCAAACTGCCGGGATATCTGGACGACCAGCGTATACTCGTATGCCGGGGGAGGCGGAGGACCTGGCGGAGGTCTGGACGACGAGAAGCTACGCGTGGGCGGCTGGGGCGATGAGTACTGGTCGCTGATCCGCTTCGAGTTGCCTGGAGATGCGCCGCAAGCGAAGCGCGCCACGTTGGAATTGTATAACCGCACGTTGGAGATGCCGACCGACATGCATCTCGACGTCGTGGTGGCCGACTGGGGTTGGACCGCTGGTGACCGGCTGTGGTGGAGAGATCGCCCGCGATCGCGTCCAGTGGCGCGTGTTGGCGTCTCAGCTCAGGAAGGCTGGGTCCGCATCGATATCACCGACCTCTATAACGCGTGGGTGCGAGGCGATCGCCCGAACTACGGACTGGTGCTGCGCCCGGTCAGCACCAACAACAATTACAACGAGTTTGTGAGTTCGAATTCTCCTGACGGCGCCAATCATCCTCGAATTGTCGTGGAGTAGGCGAGGCGTCGATCTCAGCGGAAGAGGACGATGGCCAGTAACAACGGCGGTTGCGGCGCTCTGCTGATTGGACTCGCTGTCCTTTGGGCGGTGGGTCAGTGCAGCGACTCAACTTCGCCGCCGGCGCCCAGCTATGATCCTCCGGCCATCACGCGAGCGTACACGACCCCGCCAGCGTACGACGCACCGCCCCCAGTCTACACTGACCAAACCGAACCGTACGCCGCAGACAGCTTCGGAGGCACCGAAGAACTCGACTCGCTAGTCGAGCCTGAAGAGCTTGACGCCTATGGAGATGAGCCGGCGCTGTCGAACGACAATTACTACACCAACAGCCGGGGCAACCGCGTGCATTCACCAGCGTACACTGAAGATGGATCAGTACCGAGCGGCGCGACGGCGCGATGCAGAGACGGGACCTACAGTTTCAGCCAAAACCGACGCGGCACGTGCTCACACCATGGCGGGGTTGCTCAGTGGCTCTGAGAACGACGCTATCCCACCGTTCCCGAGATCGTGCTGTTGTTGATGGAGATGATTTTCGGTGAAGTGGAAGCAACTCGCGATGTATCCTCGTCGTCTCGGGGCTTGGCTTCGGACGGGCGGTCTAGGCATCGGAACGGTCGGCTTGAATGTCGCCGCATCGGTCTATGCGTTCGCTAGTCTGGGACCTGATCACGAGACCTGGGTTCGAGCGATCGGCGCGGCGCTTCAATGCATCGGCGTCATGTTTGTGATCGTCGGCGTCCTGATGACGCGAGCGCAGTTCGGGCTGCCGTCGCTGCGTGGCGCGGTGTTGGGATGGTTCCGAGGATTTCCCGTCCTATTCCCGAAGACGCAGTACATCTCGATGGACGGCGTGCTCGGGATGCCGATGTCCATCGGTGAAATCTCGGTGCGTCAAGGCTTGAGGCCGAACGCCACACCGGACGAGAAGATTGCCTACGTGTTGCAAGAAGTCGAACGTCAGAGCGGCGAACTTTCGGCCTTCAAGAAGAGTACTCAGCAACAGAACGATGAGCTAAGAGCACTCATCAGCGCCGAGGAAGCGAAACGCGTCTCGGAAGTTCGTGAGGTCCGAAAGTTGCTGACGGCGCATGCCACCGGCGGGCTCGATCTCTCGTTCTGTGGCGCGATCTTTCTGCTGGTCGGCGTCGTGCTCGGCACACTTCCGTACCCTTGGTTCTAGTCGCACCGTGCGAGATCGCACCCTCACGACACGGTGACATTTCGTTTCCTTCAACATGCAGCGTGATATGACGTGCGAGGGAGGCCGCCGATGCTGAAATCGTCTAAGCAGATGTTCTTGGTGGTTCTTGTCTCAACATATCTGACGGGGACGGCGTTCGCGATCGTGTTCGGGCCGAGCAACTTGCCGCTGATGGGTTATCCAGACCATCGCTGCTACGCGCCTTCACGGCCCTATAGCAATGACCGCTACGCGTGGGACAATTTCAGGGACGACGCGAACCAGTACATTGACTGCATCAACGATTATGTCGAAGCCGGCAACAACGATATCCGCCGCATTCAAGACGCTCAGCGAGATGCGCTGAACGAGGCGGACGCGTTCGCCAGCAGCATTCGACGCTGATCGTCAGGGCGATGTCCTGCCATCCGCCACTACAGTGTACCGAACCTCTTGGGCGTCGATAGACGCCACGTTGATGACGATTTCACGAAACCGGATCGTCCGGGTTGCCAAGGGATACGATAACTCCTGGAAGAACGCTGGCCGAGCCAAGTCGTTGGCGGTGTATTCGCGGTACTGAAACCGCATTGCCTGACCGTCGATCCCGTTGAAGACGATCTCGAAGTTCTGACCGGCTGCTGTCCGCTGAACATTTCTGTCCGCGACACGATTGAACCGGGCCGACGACGAACTGGGCGAGAACCGATAGACCATGACGACCTCGGCTGGCGTGTGTGCTCGCCCAAGTCCGTTGATCACTCTTGGGCCGATCGTTCCGTCCGGCGCGATGTGGATGCCGAACTCGCCTTTGCGCGCGACCGTGTACGTCACGCCGTCCTCGACGCGTTGTCCAAAGATGGGCAACCGTTCGCCACGCTGAAAGTTGATGTGAACAATACCACCCGACAACTCGAAGGACTCGTTGGCCTCCATGAGGGTGGTCTCGGTCACGACCTCCGAATAGTCGCGGACGCGAACGATGGGATCGCCCACGACGACATTTCTCTCCACACCGATCGTGTAATTGGACTCACGAACTTGGTTGGTGCGGACTGGAGATATGGGCGATGCCACGCTGGCGTACGTCACGCAGCCACCGACCAACAACGCAGCCGCAAGCACTAGATGTTTCATTCTCGCCCCAGCAACCTTTGTCGCTCAGTAGGGCAGACCGCTTGCATTGGTTCAACCAATATCAGCCGACCGTGCCCGAGATCGTGCCGTTGTTGGTGACGCTGACGGTCTTGCCGTTCTTGCGAATTGCGTAGCCGGCAACGCCTGCGAGGCCAGGATTCGTTTTCTCGAAGTTTGAAGTGACCGTGCCGGTTGCGGCCACGCCGTCCGCACCCGCCGCTGCGATGCCGCCACCAGTCCCGCCGGCGCCCGACAATCTCGTTCCGCCAGAAGAGCCGGCGCCGCCGGCTCCGCCGCCGCTTGTTGTGCCGCTGCCTCCTGTATTGACGCCCGTCCCGCCAGCCCCATTCGGAAAACCACCACCACCGCCGCCGCCTTGACGATAGGGCTCCCATTCGCCTTCGGCGTTTTTGGATTTCCAACCGCCGCCGCCAGCGCCGCCGCCGCCGCCGGCCCTAACTTCAGCGCCGCTGTTGACTGTGATGGCGATGTTCTCGCGACAGAAGATTGCGTCGCCGCCTACACCGGCAGAATAGCTGTTCACGTCAGAGCCGGTGCCGCCAGCGCCACCGCCGCCGCGCACCTTGCCGCTAACTTGCACCGTCAACGCGACGCCGAAGTCGTCCGATGGCCAGAGCCCCGTGTCGATGCCGGTGCCTCCGCCCGGAGCACCGGTAATTGTGACGCCGCTGCCGAGTTGGAATGTAACGACGGCATTTCGTAATCCGTCGAAGCCCGCTGTCTGAGCAAGCGTTCGTAGGTTCACGGGTCCCGTACCGGTGACAGCAATCGTCTGATTGAAGTCCGAGTTGACGGTGACCGTCGTTTGCAACGTGATCTGCCCGCCAGGATTGCTCAAGGTGAGCGTATACGTCGTGGTCGATGCCGGTGAGACGACGACAGAACCCTCAGCAACGGGCGCGACGCTGCCGACGCCGTTGTTGATCGAGGCAGATGTCGCGTTCTCGCTCTTCCACCTGAGCGTAGTTGAGCGCCCAGTGCCGATAACCCATGAATCGGCCTCGAATGTCCCGGTCGGCGGCGGGTAAACAGTGACCGTGGTTGGCAACATCGTCTGCCCGCCAGGGCCGTTCAGGGTAAGGGTGTAGGTCGTCGTTACGTCCGGTGAAACGCTAACCGAACCGCCGCTCACCGGCGTTACGTTGCCAACGCCATTGTCGATAGACGCTGATGTAGCGGCAGCGCTAGTCCATGAGAGGGTAGTGGAGGCGCCTTCTTGGATCGCAGACGGCGACGCCGAGAGTGTCCCGCCCGGCGCCACGGCTACTGTGGTTTGTAACGTCGTCTGTCCGCCGGCGCCTGTCAGCGTCAGCGTGTAGGTGGTGGTTGTTGTTGGCGACACCGAAACTGAACCGCTGGCGACGGGCGTGACGCTGCCGACGCCATTGTCGATCGAAGCGCTGGTCGCGTTGGCGCTCGACCAGTAGAGCGTGACGGACGTGCCGGACCTGATCGAAGACAGTGATGGGTAGAAAGCGCCGACTGGTTGACCGGTGCTCGCCGCTTGTACGACTTGCGTCCGATTGCCGGCGGGATCGTAGGTGTATCTGATCGTCGAGCCGTCCGGGTTTGTTACGCTAGTGACGCGGCCCAGCGAGTCATACGTGTAGATGACGTTCTGGGCGAACGCCGTGCTGCTCAAGGCGAGAGTCGAGACGCCCGCCAGCAATTGCGCAAGCAACATGCGACGTTGGACGGGCATCATGCCTCCCCCGAACAGCCGACAGGATGAAGACCACGCGCAGCACACGGGGCCAGCAAGCGAAGCCATCCAACACCAGAGTTGAAAAATTCGCAAGAACTCTCCTTTCGATTGCATCGATGTCATCGATCTGTTTGAACTAACGTGCTGCACAAATTTCTCTTCGTGCGTTCGTGATGCGAGCGGAGGCGGGGATGCGAGGTCTTCGAGGCTTAGCGATAGGCGTCCTGAACGCCGTTGTGTTGTCGCTTGCCGTGCCGATCGTTTGCGCTGACCAAGCGTCGGCTCAAGAATCTATCGTGATCGGTGACGCGCCCGCTGTGACGCCCTCCGCTGCTTGGACCTATTTCAGCGGCGTTGGACTGACCAGTCCGACCCGTCCTTCAGACCCGCTCATAGAACGAACGGCTTCAGCCTTTGGCGACGATCCCACTCGCATCTTCGCCTTCGTCTACAACGAGATCGAAGTCGTGCCGATGTTTGGCGTGCAGAAGGGGGCGCGGGGGTGCCTGATCGACAAGGCATGCACGCCATTCGACCAAGCGCATCTCCTAGGCGAACTGTTGCGCGCCGCTGGCTACGCGCCGGTTTACAAGTTCGGTGAGATCACGGGACTGACACTGACGCAGATGGGCGACTGGCTCGGCGTGAGCAACGTCACCGCCTTGAATGAAGTCCTTGCTGACGGCGGCATTCCGTACTCGACCTCAGGCAGCGGCGGTTCGACGACCTACACCTTGCTGCACATATGGGTGGAAGTGACGGTCGATAGTCAGCTTCGCCGTCTCGATCCCAGCTTCAAGAGTCACACGGTTCGAACGGGCATCACCAATCTCGATACGGTGATGGGGTTCAATCCCTCGACCTTTATGTCCACCGGGTCTGGCGGCGCCTTGAACGGCTCATCATCCTCAACGACCGGCGCCCCGCAAGTCGCCACGTTCAACCGAAATAATGTACGATCCAACTTGCAGACCTACTCAGTGAATCTGCTGAACGACATCCGCACCAATCACGCCAATGACGAGATCGAGGACATTGTTGGCGGTCGCGACATCGTCGTTTTTCAAGGCACGTTGCCCACGTCGCTGCCGTACACGCAAGGAACGGTGCGGGCGACGTTCAACAACGACGTGCCACTCGCGCTCAGAACTCAGACCACGATCACCGTCACGGCGAACGATATTTTCAACTGGACACTCGATGAAATCTACGGCGAAGAGCTTGCGCTCATTCCGATGCAGATATTGCCCGCGCAAGGCTCGCCCGATCCGGTCCAGTATCGCTTCTACCGCAGTAGCGAGCCGATCACGCCGTGGCGCATTGGCGCCAGCGCCGCCATGTCGGTGGCGTTCAATCATCCGTACGCCGCAAACAGCGGCGCGTACATGGACCGGACGCTGAGCGGCGTTGCTGACGACTTCTTCGCTGGCGGCGCGCAATTTATCATCGGCGCTGGTCGGATGACGCCGGACTTCGGCGCATACATCGAAGCACGTTCATCGGCGGAAGAGGGCTGGGTATCGATCCAGCCTACAGTTGGCGAGGAACCGGGTGATCCAGTTGTGACGGGCGGTCAACATGCGACCAAGCGCCGGTACGCGACCTCTCTAGCCACGCAGTTTAGTTCGGCGTTGGACATGGCCAGCGAACTCGGTGACTCGACGATCGTCGTCCACGACATGCTGGTGACCGCGCGCACCATTTCGTTCATCGGAGGGTCCTCGATCACGCCCGTCACGTCGATTGGCGGGCTTTCGACTCAAGGCGCGTTCTCCGCGAACTCAAACACAGCGGACGCCACTCAAACCCAGGCGGTTCGACGCGCCACCGTTGCGTTGCTCGGCGCACTGGAGGGCAGTGCGCTCGAACAGAACCTAGATGCGGTCAATCCGATCTCGACGGCGACGCGGTTCGATTGGTTCAGCGCGAGTGCCTCGGGTGACCGCCGGTTCTATTTGGCCAACTCGTCGAACAAAGCCTACGTGGAAAGCCAGATTTTGGCTGACGGCTACTATGGCAACGCCGATACCTGGGATTTGGCCGAAGGCTACGTCGATGCCGGATACACGGTCATCCTGCCGCGCAGTTCTAGTCTTGGTCCAGGGCTCGCCAGCATCGTCGTCTGCGGTCCTGGCGGCGCTGTTGGAGGCGGCGCATGTGGTTTTCCTGGACCCGAGCGAGGTACTGCGATCATCGCCATCAGTCCGACGGGTGTTGCCCATGTCGTCACTGCATCAGCGGAAGGACTGAAGGGCGGCGCCGGCACCAACGACGCGGAGACTAATCCAGCACGCATCTTCTCAATTCCCGAAGACTTCCTCGAACAGCAATTCACGTCGCGGGCCGAGGCCTACAATGTCGATATGGCGACGGGCGCTGTAACCTATACCCCGCCGCCCGACATCGTCGTTGGCGAAGGCGCGTATCCGTACAGTCTAAGCTTCCAACGCTCTTACCGATCCGGCACGCCATATCAGCGCGATCTGCCGCCCGGTCAGCCGCCGCCTGGAGGGCCATACGGCGAATGGTTCGCGGACACCGGCTGGACCTCGAACTGGATGGCCGAAGCGCGCATGCAAAACGACGGGCAACGCGCGTTCGGAGATCAATCGCCCCGAGAGGCGACAGACACCATCGTCGCCATTCGCGTGCTGCTGGCGCTCAGCGCAGACCAAGGCAGCGATCTCGCCACGCTTCAATATCAGCTTGGCGCCATCCATTCACTGGCGTGGTGGAACGAGCAGCTAAGGTACAACGCCGTCCAGATCGTGCATGGTGCCGACAATCGTTCTTTCTTCAGGCTTGCAGACGGGACCTACTTAGGTCAGCCGGGCGATCCAACGCAGATTGAAGTCTTCGGCGATCGCTACACGCCGGCGCCTTCGGGCAAGTACGAACCGGCCCGCTGGTTCTACAATCGCATGTGCGTCCGGGCGACCAATCGCGACGGCTCCACGTCCTTCTACGGCACCTGGAACGGCGGCTTCACCGCATGCGACATGACTGCCCAACCGTATGGGCCATTTCGTGGCGTGCGGTGGATGCGTTTCCGCCGCCAGGCCTTCCGCGAAGGGGTCATAGTCAGTTTCAATGACACGACGATATCCAACAATCTGGGCCGAAGCATCACGCTGCTGACCAGCGGTGCCTTTACCGTTCGCGACGACACGGTGACGAGCCGCACCGCCACGATCGCGCTGACGCTGTCGGGGCCAGGGACGATGTCGGTCACCGGTACGAATGGCAACACCTGGGTCTACGATGGTTCAAGAGACTCCGATTGGCGCGTGTTTGCGCCTTCCGCGCCATCGAGCCCGATTGTCACCTTCAACTATGCGTGGACACTCTGCGGGACGCCGCCGTGTAATCCCGACACCCGCGTGCGCGGCCAAGTCGAACGCCTCACCGACGCGGTCGGCAACGACGCGCAATACTACATATCGACGGGTCGTATCAGCGCCATGGTCGATCCGCTCGGCAATGCCGCACGCACCTACTACGACGAGCACAGCCAGCCCGTCCGAGTGACCAACCGGTTGGGCCATGACACGTTGACGACGTACGATAACTTCCGCCGCGTCGAAAGCGTCACGTACCCGGAATCCAATCGCGAAATCTACACGTACGATACGCGTCACAACCGTACGGGCGTTCGCCGAGTTGGGAAGGGCGAGACGCCGGGGGGGCCGACCGACATCGTCACCACCACGACGTATGACACGCTCTGCAACATGCCGCTGACCGAGACGGACGGGAACGGCAACACAACGACTTATACGTTGCTCGCGAACCGTTGCCTCGTCTCACGGATGACCCAGCCCGGTGTGGATAACGGGTTGAATGGTTCTACGTCCCCGGAGAACCCCGAGACGGATTATACCTGGAACGCCTTTGGCCAGTTGCTGACGCGCACCGACCCAACCGATAGGGAAGTGCGCAACGCGTACAACGGCACGACCAACTACCTTCAGACCGTGACGGTCGAGAATGGCGCCAGCGACATCGTCACGACGTTCGGGCGCAACACCGCCGGCGACATCACCAGCGTCATTGATCCGCGCAGCAATGTGCACACTGGGACCTACGATTCCTCGCGACGGCTCACGCGCTATGACGGGCCATCAGGTACAAACGCGGCCACCGAATGGCGATACAACCCCGATGGACTCGTCGATCGCGTTCGCCATGCGACGGGACTGTCATCGCCCAATGATTGGTCGACGACGACATACGCTTACCTCCCGACCGGTCGTCCGGAAAGGATGACTGACTCGGACGGCGGGATCACCCAGTACAGCTACGATCCTTTGAACCGGCCCGACTGCGTCGCTGTTCGAATGAACACTGCCGTGTATGGAAGCTTGCCCGCGAGCGCATGCACGCTGTCCGCGCAAGGGTCAGGCGGTGCGGACCGCATCACGCGCACGGAGTACGACGCCGAAGGTCAAGTGCGGTTCGAGCGGCGAGGTTATGGGACGCCATCTGTCCAAATCTACGCGACGCGGACCTGGACGGCGAACGGGCAGCTCGACACCGTGATGGATGCGAACGGCAATCGGTCCAATCTCGACTATGACGATTTCGATAGGCTGGAGCGTCTTTACTTTCCGAACGGGACTTTGGGGTCTGGCGTCGCCAGCACGACCGACTACGAAGCAAACGACTACGACGATAACGACAACCGTATCTCGCTGCGGCTCCGCAGCGGCGACGCCGATACGATCACGTATCAGTACGACTCGCTGAACCGCGAAATCCTGAAGGACATCCCGGGCGGCACCAGTGCTGATGTCACATCCCGCTACGATCTGGCCGGACGCAGAACCTTCGCTCGCTTCTCCACGATGTTAACGCCGTCAAGCGATTGCACGGCGACCGGCAATCCTGGCATTGATTATTGCTACGACACAGTGGGCCGGCTGCAGTACGAAACGAGCTACGGGCGGCGGCTTCAATTCGCCTACGATGCCGCCTCGAACCGCACCCGCCTCGATTGGGCGGACTCCACGACACAGAATCCACTCTACGTCCAATACACGTATGACGCTCTGAACCGCGTCGATCAGGTGCAACTCAACGGCTCAGCGAGCGGCAACAGTCTGATCGCTGACTACGCTTACGATGCGATGTCGCGGCGGACATCGTTGTCGCGTGGCGCGATCGTTAATGGTCTGCCGACCGGTGGGCTGACGAGCTACGGATATTCGCAAGCCTCGCGGCTGACGTCGCTGGTCCACAATCTCGAAGGCCCGACGACCACCAACGATGCGAATTGGACCTTCGGCTACAACGTCGCCGGCCAAGTCAATTCTCGGACACTGGTTCAGGTCTATGAGCGCACCGTTTCGACGCTCAATCAGGCCTACACCCCTGACGGGCTCAATCGGTACACGACGGTCGGCGGCAATGCGTTCAACTATGATGGCCGGCAGAACCTGATCTCGGATGGTTCGCGCAATTTCACCTACGATCTGGAAAACCGACTGCTGACGGCGACTGGCTCAGTGAGCGGAACGCTGACGTACGATCCGCTAGGCCGGCTGCGGTCGTACGCAACGGGCGGAACGACAACAGAATTTCTTTATGACGGCGATCGGCTCGTGGCCGAGTATGTCTCCAACGCGGTCGCGCGCCGATACGCACACGGTCCCGGCGTTGATGAACCGCTCATTTGGTATGAGGGCTCAAGCACAAGCTCAGGCCAAAACTGGTTGATCGCTGATCGGCAAGGCTCAATCATCGCGACCACAAACGCGAGTGGTACAGCTACGACGTACGCTTACGATCCCTATGGTATCCCGCGTGAGTGGACGGGACCGCGTTTCCGTTACACAGGGCAGGCTATTCTCGCGGAGCTTCAGCTCTATCATTACAAGGCTCGAGTCTACGACCCGAACCTTGGTCGCTTCCTGCAAGCTGATCCCATCGGGTACGAAGGCAACTTGAATCTGTATCTGTACGTGGGAAATGACCCATTGAATCTGACCGACCCAACGGGCAGAGAAACCAACTGCAACTCAGAAACTTGCCGAATAACGGCGGACACCTACGATCCAGCACGGTCAAATGGCCAGACCGCCGTGCCGACCGCCGAGCACAAGGCTGCGGCACAAGCCAACACTTCTACCGTGGCGGTTCGAACAGGTCCCGAGCCCATGGCGTGGGGAGTACGCCGAGATGGCGAGATAAGTGTTGAGCCTGCTCAGGACGTGGAGACAACTGCAAATAACTCGGCGCAGACTGCCGGCTCTGTGCCGCCCGAAAACACTGAATTCGGCATGCACGGCCACCAAACCAGGCCAGACGGTGCAGGCGGCGCCGGCGTTCGATCGCAGCGCGGAACTATGGTCGATGAACTCATACCCGAGAACCAATACTACGGCGACACTCAGTCGATTGCGAAGTATGGTATTCCGATGGCGACGGTACTGGGAGATCAAGTTGGTTGGCACCAGATCGAGAACGGACAACTCGTGTTCGAAGCTCCTGCATCGGCGCTCTCTAGCACCGATCGCGTGAGGATTCAGAACAACCTTAACCAACAGCAACGTCGATTCATGAGCAGATAGGGTGCGCGATGAGATGCTTAGTTGCTGGGATTCTGCTCCTTCAGGCATGTACGTCGCTTGGCGCAGTGCCGGTCACGACACCAGCACAATTGAACAGTGAACCCGAGCGATACAACGGACAGCGAGTTTTGGTTAGGGGGTACGTACTGCTGGGTACAAACTCGCGTGCGCTCTATCAGTCGCGGGAGGAGTATGATCGTGCTGTCGCCAGCCAGACCAGCCCGCCCGAGAACTGCCTGACTATTCTAAACAACGACGAGTTTCTTTGGGCGAATGCGTCACTCCTTCGGAATCACACGGTAGTGGTCGCTGGAACGTTCACCACACGCGATCCTCGTATTGTCGATCTCCAAGCCTGTCTCGATACCGAAGGCAACATCGTGCCTACCGGCGTCATGATTGACGAAGCGTCCTTGCACGAAGCTGTGAGGCGGCTCCAGCCCAGGTAAGAGTGCTCGTTGCATCTCATACGATCGAGGTCTAGAGAGAAAGTTGATATATGAAACTTTCCTGTACCACATGAGTTGGTGTAAGCTTCTGGGACGCTTGGTCTCTCAAGCTTAGGAACCATGTGAGACTTGAATGAACCCAACCGGCGCCGTCATCGCGTACGCACGTACTTCAACCCTGGAGCAACGCGCGGGCCTCGAAGCCCAGATCGCCCAACTGAAAGCCGCCGGCGCCACCAAGATTTTCTCGGAGCACGTTTCAAGCGTTAGCACCGTGCGCCCGAAGCTGGCCGAAGCCCTGGCCTACGTTCGCGAGCACGATGTCTTCTGCGTCACCGCAGCCGATCGTCTGGCCCGCAACACCATCGACCTCCTGAACATCGTCGATGATCTTACGAAGCGCGGTGTCACGGTCCGCATCCTCAACATGGACCTCGATACGTCCACACCGACGGGCCGGCTGTTGCTATCGCTGACCGCATCTATCTGTCAGGCCGAGCGCGAATGGATGCTCGAACGCCAGCGCTACGGAATCGCCAAGGCGAAAGCCGAGGGAAAGTACCGGGGCAGGGCGCCTACCGCCCAGGCGAAGGCGTCTCAGGTCCGCGCCCTGAAGGCTGAGGGGCACGGCGTGGCCGAGATCGTCCGCCGGACGGGCGTCAGCCGCGCGTCCGTTTATCGCATCCTGGAAGCCAAGGAAGAGACAGTGGCGGCCTAGAACCAAACGCTGGCGCTACCGGAGCCGTATTCACACTCTTCACTCGCGTGCTTATTGTCCCCGGCGAACAGTCGGGGGGCTGCGATGACAAGTGATGTAGAACCGGTGGTGTCGGTTACGCCTGAACCGCCACGCCGACCATGGTTGTCACGTCTAGTCGAACTCGGGATTTGGATTGTTGCTCCCATCGCCTTGATGGTTGGTGGCTTCATCCTGGCGTTCATCTTCGGAGCGCCGCATCAGCGTGTGGTCGCTGTCTTCGCGGTCTTGGTATTGGCTGCCGGCGGCTACTTCATGTACCGACCCAGCGACAAATTGCGTGTGCGTCGTGCCCGTGCTGCTGGCCTTCTCTACACCGGTTTGCTCGCCCTGGTCGGCGCCTTGCCTACGCCACCGTCTGGTCAGGAGTTGCCGTCTCAAGCTGTTGTGCAGAATTCCCGGACGGCGGAACCGCAGCGGGCTCTGACTTCCGAAGAACGCGAAGCTCAAGAAGCGCAACGAGCGGCACAAGAAGCAGTCCGCCAGCAAGCCGCTGCCGCAGCAGCAACTGCTGCCGCAGATCAACGCCGTACCGAGTACGTGGCGCGGCTGGAGCGCGAACTGGAGAGTGCGACGCCCGAGCGAATGTTGGAAAATACCGGTACGCCGGACACGATCATTGTAACGGTGGCCGTGTTTACAACCCTAGCCAGCCTGTATCGGGACGGCGCATCGCTTGACCTGTCGCCCGAGCAAGAACAAGTGAGACAGAGGTTCAAGCGTCGGCTGATCGCGTTGCAAGTTCAGGTCTTTCCCGAACTTCGAAATCGATACGGTCCTGCCATGGCCCGCCGCGTGTGGGAGAACGACATGGAAGTTCGTACTTTGGGCAGCGGCTATCGAACCATTGACTTGATCTGGGCAGGCTTCGCCGCGAACCGCAACATTGCTGAGTTTCATACAGCGGCGCGTGGAAATATGGAGGCGTTGCGTTTTACGCGTGCTCGATACTTCTGGTATCGCGGCGCCGACCGCTGGCAGTACTATGCGTTGGAAGTGCCCAGTGACCGCGATCTGGTCGTCCTGAGCGGCGGACGGTTCATCACCGTCACTGATTGAGCGGCGGCTGTAAGCGAATGGAGAATGCTTGCATTGAAGGCGCAAGCTCATGCCCTAGACAAGATCGTGCGCTCCACCCTGCTAGGAAATGCTCCAAGCCTGGACAACGGCGGACCATATCGCCATGGCAGCCCACCCCACCCACAGCACGAGCAACGCGCCGAAGAAGACCATCGACAAAACCCAATCGAACCAGTCGATCGGCTCGTCCATGGGCTGTTGTGGGACCGGCTTCGGCGGTCGTGAGCCGGCGTCAAAGGCCATGTCTTCCCATATCTCGCTCAAAGTCATCTTGCCGACGACGCTCCACTTGTCGAGCAAAAGAGTCCATGAGCTGGACAAGTTGAAAGGGGAGGCCCCGATGAGCGGTGGTCAAACGGATGCCGAAGGCCGGCATATTAGCTGGCATAGTGCTGTCATGCTCGCGTTCGCATTGATGACTGTGACTAGCTGCAATGTTGACGTCGCCACGGAGCAAACCCAAGCAGAAACGCCCACTCCCGCGACGAACGAAATCGTCGGCATCGCTTCGGTGATCGACGGTGACACGATCGAGATTCACGGCGAGCGTATTCGTCTGTCAGGTTTTGATACGCCAGAGCGCGGCGCTCGATGCGGCGACATAGATGTGTATCAAACAGCGTCGCTCGCCCTTGCGGACTTCATTGCGAATCGAACGGTTGCCTGCGCGCCGGGCGGCACTGACCGATACAACCGTGTGACGGCGACATGCAGTGTCAATGGCGCCGATCTTGGCGACTACATCGTGTCCCAGGGGTGGGGCCGTGATTGGCCGCGTTACAGCAATGGCGCGTACGCCGACGAAGAAAGAGCAGCGAGGTCCGCACAACGAGGGTTGTGGGGCTTGCAATGTCCGGCGGACTTATGGGGCGATCGCAACTATTCACGATAGCACTGGATAATGTTGTCGCGCGAGACCTATCCCTATCGCTTGCGGGCCGACCACGCGATCACCTTAGGTATTTGTGACCGCACGCTGGGCATTTGTTGCCCTTGGTGCCGTGCTTGCTACACCACCATGTGCGACATGCTTCGCAACGCGCGAATATTCGGCCAGGGCTTTTTGCCGTGCAGCCGCTCGCATCACACTTGATCACGGACATTTATCTAGGCCCTCAGAAAGCCAAGCGCCCCTTTCTATGTCGGCAGCATGGATCAGTCGATCGGATCCGCTTCAGGTCGGGCCGGACAGATCACAAACCGCTCGACTCAGCCCAGCGTTGTTACATTATTGGGAGGGAGGCGGCGGCGATGGCGGAGAAATGGCAGAAAACGCAGTGGATTCCAGACCTGGAGGGTGGGCTTGGCTCCAAATGGAAAAGTCGATTGGCGGCTCTCAAGGTCAACGACGCTGCAATCGCGGACGCGCGCCAGAACTTGCCTCCTGCCGGCGCCACCCAACTGTCCGCCAAGGAATTGGAAATCGTAGGAGTCTTCGAGCACGGGCGCGATCTGCTGATGGACTGGCTGCGGGAGCGGCTTGGGGACGCATGTGATCGTATCCGCGCTCTTTTCCCTCCGGACCTAGATGCGACAGCTTGGGTGAGTGATTGCAAGAGCGTGGTGACAGCGACTGTCGCAGAGAACCGCAAAGAGTTGGAAAACCTCTCACTAGAAGAAGACGAGCGCCGTCGGGATTTGAACGCCTTTAGGGCAACTCATCGGCTCGCGCGAAGCGTCCAGATTCCGAGCATGCCCAAAGTTGTTCTCGGCGTCGGCATACTCGTCTTCTGCGTCGCGTTGGAGTCGGCGCTGAACATGGCATTCTTCGCTCATGGGGTGGGCCTCCTTCAAGGTGCCTTCTACGCGATCGCGGTAAGCGCTACGAACGTGGGCATGGGGGTTGTGGTCGGTATGATCGGCATTCGCCTTGCTTCTAACCGAATGCCGATTCCCCGCACGATCGGCTGGCTCGTGGTGGTCGTCTTTGTGGTTGGCGCGCTATTCGCGAACTTGCTCTACGCACACGCTCGCGAAGTCAGCCTCGTGACAGAAGAAGGAGGATTCGATGCAGGCGCCGCACTCGAACATCTGACTCAAAATCCGTTGGCGATCGGAAACTCAGTTTTGTTGTTTTTCCTGGGTCTCATCGTGTTCACGATTGGTATGCTGGACGGTCGGGCCAGCTTCACCGATCCGTACTGGGACTATGGCAAGTTCGGACGGCTCCATGTTGAAGCACAGAAGCGCCTGAACGATCTGATTGCTCACATACGCGCCGAGACCGAAGACCAACTAGCCGACAACGAGAAGACGCTAACGGACTTCAGCGGTCGAGCCAGACGATCAGTGGAGTCGGCGCAAGCTGCCGTTGAACAAGCCCGGGCTCGCCGGGCTGAGATAGATGACAGTTGTCACAGGCTGGAAGGTC
The DNA here is from genome assembly GCA_902826145.1 of uncultured Caulobacteraceae bacterium. Classification (GTDB taxonomy): domain Bacteria; phylum Pseudomonadota; class Alphaproteobacteria; order Caulobacterales; family Aquidulcibacteraceae; genus Vitreimonas. The sequence goes on along the minus strand of CADEDT010000004.1, from coordinate 53,077 downwards.
TCTGCCGCCAAAGTCTGAAGACGTATCGTCAGCAGAATCAGGCTGTGAGAACGGCGGTCAATCCGCCGTATTTCGCGAACGACGCCTTTCCGTCGTTGGAAATATCGCCACCGCCGATCGATCCTCTTCTTGACCTTCAGCTCGAAGCGGAAAAACGGGCCGCGTCGATCGTCGCTGAAGTACAGAAGGCGCGCGCTGAACTGGCAGAGTTTCGTGAGCACCAACTTCAAGAACAGATGGCGGCGGCTATTGACTTTGCGCGCAAGCAAGCCCGTGAGCAGCTTGATGAGGACCAAGCGGTACGCGACGAACTGATCCGGCAACATTCCGTCGAGCGCGGGAACTAGGATGAGTAGACGCCCCCGCCGACGCTCAGACGGCGGAATTGCGCTCGTGCTCGGCGGGGTCGCGCTTGGCGTGCTGGGGGCAGGCGCCATCGGCGGCGTGATCGCCTTTCAGTTGCTTCGTCAAGAGCAACCCGTTGATGACCTGCTCTGTCCGGCCAATTCTCTACCTTCGTCGCACACTATCGTTGTTGTGGATCAGACCAGCGCGTTCACGGCTACGCAGGTTGCTACGGTGAGAGCAGTGATACTGCAGGAGCGCGATGCCATCCCTGTAAGAGGTAGGTTGACTCTCCTCTACCTTGATCCTGATCGGCCTTCAGAACCGACACAAATCTTCACGCGCTGCAATCCTGGTACGGCTGCCGATACTGACCCATGGTTGGCCGATCCTGAACGTGTCCAGCGCAACTGGCGTCGCCAATTCGAAGCGCCGTTGGATGAGGCCCTAGCCCGGTTGATGCAACCGAATGATTCAACCACATCGCCAATCATACAGACCCTTCGCGGCCTGGAGTGGCGCCCAGACTTTGGCCGAGAACAGGCGGGCAGGAGATTGGTCATCGTCTCAGACATGCTGGAAAACTCGTCCCTGCATTCGCTCTACGCGGCAAATCCGGAAGACCGTGCGTTTAGTGAGCTTGAAGGCGGTTCGCCGGCTTCCGTGATTTTTCCAGAGTTCGCAGGTGTTGTAGTTCACGTCCGGCTACTACGCAGCGAGAACACAATTCCTTATCAAGACGAACAGTTTGAGTCTTTCTGGCAACAGTACTTCGCTCGAACGAACGCGAATCTTGAACGCTTCTAATGGGTACCCGACTCGCATCGGCGTCGAGTGCGGCCCTGTTATTGTTGATGGAGGTTAGCGATGGCTGCGCTCTGGTTCGTGCCCGCTGCTATGCTTTTGATAGCGTTGGCTCCGCTCCCGTACGGCTACTACACGCTGCTCCGGCTTGTCGTCTGTGTCTCGGCTGGGACCGTAGCTTATCTGTCTTGGCCCAAACACGCAGCATGGTCCGTCGGGTTTATCGTAGTAGCGCTGCTGTTCAATCCTCTCATCATCGTGGCTCTCGATCGCGGGACCTGGGCGCCCATAGATGTTGGCGTCGCGATACTCTACGCCGCGCATTGGTGGATTGCGGGACGTCGGCTCATCCAAACATAGACTACAGAGAAAACCGTTCCGACATTCCGACGACCTGAACCCGGTCCTGTGTTCACCGCGAATGGCAGCGCTTCTTTGCAGCGCCCAGCTAGTCCCTCACTTGATCTGCCGCATCCTGGAACGTGTTTCGCGCCGTCGCGTTCATGTCCGGTGAATTTGCCTGACACCGGAGGATGAACGACCTCATCCCACCTGGGAACGAACCCCAATCCAAAGTGATACTCCGGGTGATGTTCGTGCCTTCCATGTAGAAGGCATAGGCCTGCGGCTGGCCTAGCTGCGAGAACATCACGATCTCATCTCGAACGCGCGGCAAGGCTGGCGGCATCGTTCCACACAATGTGTGTTCGTCGTTGCAAGCCCAGTCGCTCAGCGTTCCTGCCGTTGATCCCATGTAGAAGCCATCATCCACCGAGAACGGCACCGGCGCTGAAACCATGTGATAGACGTGGCCTTCACTACAGTAGACCGCGAACACCAGATCGTTTTCGCGGATCGTGTAGCCGCGTGGAGCATCGTCGGGCAGACTGACCCAAACGCGCTCTTCGACCGTTTCTGGTTGCTGTCCGGCTTCACCGCAGGCCGCCAGCGTGAGCAACGCCATGATGACAAGACGCCTCATCGCGGACACCGAGACATGCAGCTTGAACGCACGGCTCGTGCTTGATCACGACACCAGTCACGTGTGCCGTCGTAGCTGTTAGCTGAACAGCGCCGACGCGCCGTGGAGTAGCTGCTTGCACAACTGGCTGAGCACTGTGAGGCTTCGCTGGCGTAGGCCGCACGGCCTTCCTGGCGGTCAATGCGTTCGTTGAGCCGCATGACGTAAAAGATCAGGACGATCACAAGGACGATGCCGGCGGCGGTGAGCAGCTTGTGGGTGCCCTTGGGCTCCATCAGGCTTGGCCTTGACGACGCATCACCAGCGCCGTGATCCCAGCGGCGATCAGCGACAACACGATCTTGGCCGTGGTCGTCATCGACATCGTCAGGCCGGTGACCTGTGATCCTGAGAGTTCAGCGGTGCCGTGGACAGGCGCCATACAGACATCGGCTGGGACGCCGACATCGAGACAGAGCAGAACACCGGTCTGGAGGATCGCCGTCGGCAGCACGGTCGTGACGAGGAAGGTCGCGGTCGCTGCGCCACCGATCCAAATCCACTTCGATGTTTGACCGTTCGCCGTCGCCACACACATGCTCCAAAATATAAGAAGATCATATATCGCAAACTCTGATATAGCCAAGCGGCTGGTTCGAGAAATCGCCAGCCGATGCCCAAGTCGCAGTTCACGTCCGCCTATGCATCCTTTGTGAAGGTGCTCACGGCGGCGCGCAAAGACGCGGGCGTCACCCAAGTTGAGTTGGCGGAACGCCTCGGCAAACCGCAGCCTTTCATTTCATCGATCGAGAAGGGGATACGGCGCGTTGACCTGATCGAGTTCTACGCGATCGCCAGAGCGCTCAAGCTCGATCCGGAAGCGCTGTTCGGCGCCGTCGTGCGGAAGCTGCCGAAAAACGTCGAGATATGATGCGGCTCAGCCGAGGCTGGGCCGCAAGTCTCGATGGGCCAGTTGTTGAAAGCGACCAAATTGGCCAATGGTCAATTCGCTAAAACTGTCTCTTGAGAGATTCAATAGCAGACGAGTTCGCCAGCAAACCGACAAGTTCTTGCGCTGGCGATGTTGCTCCATGAGAATCCGCGCGGCAGTCTGAAGCGGGAGACGTGCACTGAGCGGCATCGGCCTAATCACATTCGAGCAGTTGCGTGACTTGCTGACTAGTGACTGGCTCCCAGCGTGGGTCCAAGCGTTGGGCTCGGTGCTGGCTATTGCGGTAGCGATGGCAATCGTGATCTTCCAACACCGCTTGGATCGCGACCGGGACGTCGCGCTTCTTAGGCGTGCTCACGTTGAGCGCCTCAAATCTCTTGAGGTTGCGATTGAGTTGTTGCGCGATTTCCTGCTGCTCGCGATTAGCGACAATCCCGCATCTCCAGACCCAAGTCATAAGCCAGACACAGCGGTATTCGTTGATTTCTATCGAAATCACGTCGGTCTGGCGAGAGAGACGGCTGAACGCTTCAACATAACAGATGTCCGTGAACCCGACCTAGTTCGCGCTTGGGGCTTTTTGTTCGGTGCCCTGCGATATTCAGATGCAGCGTTCGACGCTCTTGAAAAAGCGTCTTTCGACACCATCGAGGAAAAGAGACTCGCCGCAAATGCATCTCTCGAACATCCGATCATCTTCGCAAACGAGATGCTCCAGGAGATACATCGACGCGTGGCTGGCGCTGACCTGTGAGGTCGTGCCATCCCCAGTTTGGAAACTCTCTGAGAACCTGAGCTAGATGCGAAGCTCGTCTTTGGCGAAAGCCGGGAGAATTTGCCCGTAGTGCTGCTCGATCATCGCTTCGCTCGTGCCCATGTTACTTGCTAGAAAGCGGATCATGTTGGGCCGCTTGCTCTTGGCGAACGCTTCGATCATCTCGGATGCGTACGTATGGCGCCACGACGAAAGGCTCATCTTCTTGCCGTTGATGTGCAGCAAGCCGTCCGGCCACTTCTTCGTCTTGCAGCTTTCAAGTAGGCTGTCGTGATTGTCGTCCACGGTGGTTAGGCGCTTGCCGTTCCAGTCTGGAAACAGCAACAGGTCCGAGTCGATCTTGTGGAGCCAGTCGGCGCCGAAGCGGGAGCCAAGAATTTTCCCGTGCCACATGTACCAATCTTCGAATTCTTGGCGGGGAGTTGCGTTTCGTTCATGCGAGACGTGCTTGATCGCGGGGAAATGGATTTCGTATTCGAACATTGCGTTCGCCCAATCCACATCTGGATGATCGAGATCAGGGGCGGTCCAGTCGCCCTTGAAAGTCGGGTGAAGGCGACCGATCGCTGGAATTCGCGCATCGGCAGTTGCGTTGGCGACCTTGATGTCGCCAATCCGCAGGACTAACGCCTCCGACGTTCTGGCGCCCGTGCACCAGAGGAAGCGAACTAAGCTCAGTAGAATCTGTCGCGCGTAGGCGTGCCCCGGGCGCTTCTTGAGCTTGTCCGTAAACGCTCGCTGTTGGGCGAACTTCAAGACAGCACGAACATGATCGTGTTCAAAGCGCGGTCGTCGGGCAGGGGGCCGGCTGCCAACCGCCACGCCTTCGAGTGAGGGCTTTCCGAGCCACTCCAGATCGTCGTGAACGCTGATCGCGTACACAATGATCTTGTTGAAGACCTCCGCGTCCTTGACGACCGTTGATCGTGCTGGCTGAGTCGTCTTCCGGGTTGGTCTCGCTACGGTCTTGTCGCCGCGCCGGTAAGCAATCTCGCTCTCTTCTTTCCCGGGTCCACGGGTATAGAACGAACGACGCCATTCGCCGTAGCCGTCCGTTTTCTTCTTGCTGATGCCGTTTATGGGCAACGCGCCGAAGAACGGCTGGAGGTATCTGCGAACGCTCGTGCGGTAACGACGAAACTGATCAATGCCGAGCGCCTTCTCACCCAATTCGAGGGCCAACGTTCGCTCTGTTTCGATGTGCTCAAGCCAAGCTTCGGATACACTTTGAAAAGTCGGTATCAGGGCGGTTCGCTGTGCAGCTTCCATCGCATCTTGTTGTCGTCGCCACGCGAATGCGCGCTCCCGCGCTACTGTGGCGTCTGTGGTTTGGAGGCTGCGGGTCAGGTACGGCCACCCAGACGAACGTTCTCCCTTTGGGAGCAGCAGCCGACAAACCCAGGTGGAGCGCCGGCCATCGTCCCTTTCACGGTAGCTGAGAACGAAGTGGTGCTCGGCCTCGCCCTCTCGGGAAAGATCGATCAGCGTGACCCGGGGCTTACGCATGCCCGGGGTCTAACATGGGTCTAAGAGAATTTGCAAAGTGCCGGGATGGCACCGGCGGCCCTAGGTCCTAGCAAGAGTGCTGAAATACTGGGAGGAATTGGCCAGAGGGCACTAAGTGCTCGACGTGTAAATTCACGTAGAAGCGCTTTCATAACCCCAAGGTAGGTGGTTCAAGTCCACCCGCCACCACCACCAAACTCGTTCTTGTGCTGTTGTGGAGCGACCCGTCACTTGCGTGACAGGGCCGAAGTGGCCTTCCGGCCAACGGCGCCGTAACCGTGGATGGCGGCCGCTTCGTTTGCCTTGGCCAGCAGCGTTTGCGCCGCGCTCACGTCATCCTTCCGCCCGCGTAGAAGCATGAGTTCACCGCGACGCAAGCCCGTAAGCGCGGCGAAGTATTTCATGGCGTGCCTGTCGCACACCTCGGCGGCTAGTGAGAGGTGCTGATCGGCGTCTTCGAAACGGCCCAGCACGGTCGCTAGGCCGCCTAGGTAGAGGCAAACTGGGCCTTCGGCGGTCAGTCCACCCGCGGCGGAGAAGTGCCTCGCCCAAGGTGAAAGCAAATCATAGAGCGCCGGAGCGGTATTGGTGTCTGCGCAATTTATAGCTGCGTCGGCATACTCGGTCATGCCGTTGAGCCACGCCGCGTCCTCCGGCAAGAAATAGCCAGTGGCGGCGAACTCTCCCAGAATACGAAGGGCGTCCTCGCGCCGTTCGGCCTGCGCGAAGGCCATCGCAAGCGAAGCGCGGATCGTGGGTAGGCCGGGGTTCGCTTGCATCATCATCTCGAGAAGTGGCGCGAGGTCACCCATAGTGCCTCGCATCCAGCTAACGCACGCGAGTTGAACGCCGAAGAACGTTTGCGCGTCGGGCTGGCCGCAACTTGCGCCGATTGTTGCTGCTTCACCTGCCAGCCGCTCGGCTTCCGCCAAATCGCCGGCTAGCTGCGCGCGCTTCGACATATGGAAACCGTGCTCCCACTTGAGCGGCGGAAGACCGAGTCGGCGCACGAGGTCGCCGGCGATGGCGTAACACCGGTCCGCTTCGGCGATGTCGATCGCGCGCACGGCCGCGGTCGCTCGGTACATGGCGGCAAAATAGAGTTGCATAGGATCGCCAAGGCGCTCGGCGCGCGAGAGTGCATCGGCCGTCCACTGCAATGACGACTCGAGTAACGAAGGTAGAGTCAGCGAGAACGCCATATGGTTCAGCGTGCGTACGATGATTGAATCGTCGCCTTCCGCTTCGGCGATCGCCAGCGCCTCCTCTGCGAGGGTGCGCCGGCGGTCGAGGGTGCTGCCAAAAGCAAGTTCGGCGCAGAGCGTGCCCAAGACCAGCGCCCTGTCTGATACGCCGGCGGGGAGGCGTTCGAGTGCGAGTTCCAAGAGCGCGATTTTCTCGGCATCCACGCCGCCAGTAGTGCTGTGCCAGCCGCGGTCATTGGCGAGTACCGCTTGCACGAGCCGTTCGGTATCGCCCAATTCGGCGGCGCGTTTCCCTGCGGACAGCAACGTGTCGCGAGATGCGGGGTCCCCGGTTTGGCGTTGCGCCGTGCCTAAGCCAATAGCGAGATCCAGCTCCATCGCGCCATCGGATATTCCCTGGGCCGCGATGAGCTTGTTCGCGGCGGTGAAGTAGTCGATCGCGTCGGCGGCGGCGAGCGAACTTAGGGCCGCGCTGCCTGCTTGATAAGCGTAAGCAACGGCCTTGGGGGCATCTTCACGTTGCGGCGCGTGACACCAGTGGCGCGCGAGTTCCCCGATGCGCAAGCCGGGGCGGGCGCCGCATAGTTCATCCAAAGCCACAGCGACGGTGCGGTGTGCCTTCGCGCGACGTGTTGCGCCAAGTTCTTCATACAGCGCATGCTGAATGAGCCCGTGGGCGAAGTGATAGCGGCCGACGCCGTCGGCGAGTTCTTCAATGAGCGCCGCGTCCGCCGCGTTTTCGAGCACATCCAAGAGCGTGTCTTCTTGGATCTGAGTCGCGCGCGCCAGTAAATCAAAGTCGAAATCGCGCCCGATGACTGCTGCGAGACCGAGCACCCGCCCACATTCGCCTCCGAGACGCGCGACCCTCGCGCCGATCACCTCGCGCAAGCTGTCTGGAAGGATAAGCTTGTCGACGCCGCCTGCGCCCATCCAGCGTCCATCCTGAGAGACGGCGCCAATCTCGGTCAGATGCCGAAGCAGTTCGGTTACGAAGAACGCATTCCCATCTGTTTCACTGTGCACGGCTTTCGCGAGACTAAGCGCTACGTCATCTTTGGCGCGTCCGACCATTAGCGTCACGCACTGCAGTACTTCACCGTCGTCGAGACCTTTCAGGTCGATCCGCGTGACGCCAGTTTGCCGATGCAGCGCCGCGAGCGTGTCCAATAGAATGCTGAGTTCGTTGTCGCGATAAGTGGCGAGCACAAGGAGACGCATGGGGCGCTCAATTGTGCTAAGATGACGGAGCAAAAGCAGGCTGCCTTTGTCCGCCCACTGAATGTCGTCAAGCAGCAGTACAAGCGGGCGTGCGCTTGACGCGGTCGCGAGCATGCCGACAACGGCCGCAAAAAGCAAAGAGCGCTCAGAGTCGGCGTCGGTCGCCTTGGTGGGCGGTAAGTCCGGAATGCGGCCCGCCAGCGCGGGTACGATCCGCACGAGCTCGGAGCCGTGCTCAACGACATGCGCTAGCAGTTCATCTTCCGGCGCGTGTGTCACGTAGTGGCGCAAGGTCTCGGCGAAGAGCTGGTACGGCGTGACGAGATCTTCCTCGCAATGGCCGAACAAGACGTTTGCATCGCGGTTGAATGCATCGCGCGCCGCGCGCGCCGTCATCGTGGTCTTGCCCAGACCCGCTTCGCCGCCGACCAAGATGAATTCTCGAACTGACGTAGAGGACACGCGCGCAAAGGCAGCCTCGATCAAGCTGAGTTCTTCGCCGCGACCAACGAAGTTTGAGGCTGGACGTTCAACGCGGGCAGGCAGGGGAATGCGTGAGGGGGCGCCAATCTGCTCCAGCCGTGGCCAGATGACCTCCATAACGTCGACGGGCGTGTTCAGCCCCTTCAACGTGAGTGGGCCAACGGGACGGCACTCGTGGGTGTTGCGTCGGCCCGCCATGAGGCGAACCACTTCGGCCAAAAGCACTTGGCCGCCCTCGCAGTGGCCACAGAGGCGTGCCGCCTCCACGACGGCGTCGCCGAAATAGTCGTCCTCGTCGCGTACGACCTCGCCAGCGCTGATGCCAACCCGCAGCCCGCCTGCGCGTTGTTGGCGTCGATTGTCCAGATCCACGCGCTGCTGCATCGCCACCGCGCAGAGGAGGGCGGCAGAGGCGGAGCCGAATGCGACCATCACGCCGTCGCCTAGATTTTTTACCTCTGTGCCGCCGTGCTCGGTGATGGCTTGGCGCAGAATGGCGGTGTGCTGACGGCGAATATCCTCTGCGGCATCCGGAGCATGCTGCTGCGACAGTTCGGTGGAGCCGACGAGATCGGTGAACAGGATCGCGAGTTGCTCAGTTGGCATTCGTCTCTATCGCCTGTTGACGGTCCCGCCGCCAGAGAGCGTGGCGAGATGACGAATGGCGCTCATACTGGGCTGAAAGAGGTAGGCGCCGCCTTTTGTATGCACGAAGTGCGGAAAGCCGCGAAATTTGACCATGCCGTCTCCGACCGGGAAAGAGAACCGGCTGAACAACGGATCATTATTGCCAAGGATCGGATCGTTTGAGCCGGTGATGCGCGGATCCTGGAGGCCTAGATTGGTCCAATCGTATTGGATGGCCTCAAACTGTCCGGTGAGGCTTGCGCACATAAATGAACCCAACAGCCCGCGCTCGGCCTTCACGGGATGGGCCGGGTCGTATTGTGGTCCGTAAGGGATGCCGCGTCGAACAAGACGGCGCGCATGGTTTGTATTGCGTTGCACCGTTTTTGCGTCGCGCGGATTGCTTCTGCGCATGTGGCTGCCGATCGGGCAGCGCTGGCCATCGGGATCGGACGAGTAGCCATAATTGTTGAGACCTGCGTCGGTGATTGCCGGCTGTGGCGAGGGTGTGATCGGCGACAAAGCGAGAGGCACGCCATTGCGCCAACGGCCGAGCATCTTCGCTGCAACCACTTCGCGCAGAGCCGCATGGCGGCTCATCGGCGGATCCCATTTGGCTTCTTCTCCCGGCGGCAACACCACTTCGCTCAGCGGATTTTTGATCAGCGCGTCGGCGCATTCGCTAAGGAACGCCTCGAACTCAACCACTTGCTGCTCAAGTACGCGGAACGCGTTGAAGCAGCCGTTGTAACCGAGCACATTTGGTTTCGGCACTTCCCAACGCAAGTTCTCAATCGGCGTGGCGTGACCAAGAAGCATGGCGCCGATTTCGACGAAGGGCTGGTCATCGCGGCGGCGGTCGGGATCGTGCACGCCGTAAAACTGTGGCTGCGAGATGCTGTCGCGGTAGCCGAAGTGAACGACGCCGCCAGGAAAGCCGTCGCCGTCGAGTGCGGCACGCAGGTGAAAAGCGCCGCGGGCAGCGAGAATGCGATCGGCGGTGGCGGTCCGGTCCTGTGCGTCATCGGCGTACACCGAGATCATCAGGTGAACGCCATCGCCTTTCCACTCCTCCTTCCATTTCGAAGGGTCGCTCGGGCCGGTGTCGCCGAGCAGCGTGTTACGTGCGGCCATGCCCGCTACGAACTCGTGCGGGAAACTGTTGAGTGAAGCAGCGGGCACGCCAAAAGCCGCGAGACCATCACGTGTGATGCCCACGTTTACGCACGTGCGGCGGCGTTCGGTCCACGGCTCGGCGTTGGTGATCTGAGGCGCGGCGCTTTCGTCACCACTGGTGGCCTCAGACAGCCAGCGCCGCGCGGCGCTGGCGTTGGCGACGGTGAGCACAAGATGGCGGACATATTGTTTGCCGTAGCCGCGCAGAATGTTGCCCTGCACGTCGGCGAAGTTGAGGTTGTTGCTCATCACCAACCCAACCCGGCGCCATGACGAATTTGAGCGACCGATACGCCGGGATAACCGCTGAAGCGGCCAAGCTGCACGTTGGGCTTTTCATCGAGCAAGAGCACCAAATCGCGCGACAAGTTTTCGAGGTTCTTCTCCTCTGGAAACAGCGACGTGAGATCTCGCGGGATTTGGAAAGAATCGTGGCGGTGAATCCAGTCGATGAACGCCTCTGGATTGAGCGCGGAGGGTGAGGGTGGCGGATCCGCAACGAGACCAAGCAAGGAATCGAAGACGGAGCCGAACACGCATATGAAGTCGCGAATGTATGCGCGGAAATCTCCGTCAAACACGGAATACATGCAGAGATTTCCGCCAATGAGATCGAAGCGCGCGAAGTGCACGGTGCCAACATTGTTGAGGCCCGTGAACAATTCGTCGATGTTCGCTGCAATGGCTTGTGCGGCTCGTGCGCGGCCCACGGCTGTCTGATCTGCCAGCGGCATGACAAGATTCATGTGCATCTGCAGATTGTCAGCCAGCACCGTCGAATAACCCGGTTCGGCGACCTTTATGGGAGCAGCCCGGCGCCAAAAGGCAATAAGAATGCGCTCAAGCAGATGCTGCAGAAACGTCCAGATACTCCGGAAAAAGCCTTTCACCACTGATCCCCTCCCACAGGACAGCCACTGCCGCCGCGAAGCCGGCACGAGTATTCGTAGGCCTGGCGTCGGGCGGCGAGCACAGGGTCATCTGAACATTCGATGCCCAGCGCGAGGCGTGTTGGGTTGAAACTAAGGCGCTCACAGTCAGCGCCGTTCTCGGCCGCGAGCGCCGTGATCCACAGCTCGCCCAGCACGACACGCAGCCGTGTTGTGTCCCACACTTTTGTGGGGTCGTTGATGTCATCGCCTTGGCCGGCGACATTCATGCGAAGCACGAACCGAATTGGCCCGCGTTTAATGCGTTCGCGCAGTTCTTCGTGAAGAAATTTGTCGTGCACGCCCTTCTCAAGAAACGGGATCACGCCGGCCACAGGCTCCCAATCGAAGCGGCAGAAAGTGACGGCGCCGTCCGCGGCAACGAGTTTGAACGTATGCAGCGCGTGGTAGGCGGCGCGTGCATAGCTTGCAGGTGTGACGAGCATGGTGGCGGCAACCGTGCCCGACCTGGCAGCCATGTGCGTGTTCGCATAGCGCACGACGCCAACGGTGCCGTCTTCGGGAAGGTCCGGCCGACGCGGCGGCGCGCGCAACTGCAGCATGTCGAGCATGCGTTTGAACCAACCTTCCGGCTTATCCGGGACCGGCACGCCGGCGGCTGCGAACTGCAGAAATTCCTGCGGGTTTTGCGCGAAGAAGATTGGGAGCGTTATGGCGATGAGATCCGACTCGCCACCGTCGCGAAGGTGGAATTTCACCGCCATCCCTCGCACATCGAGCGCGCTGTCGTGCTCCACCGGTGAACCAGAGCCATTGGAGAACCGCACTGTGACAGGCGTGACCGCGTCCTGAAACTGTTCGGCGTGCGTGTATCGACGGGCATCGTCTGAGGCGACGAAGTAACCGGTCGCGCCGATGCCTATGGCGTGCACGGGTCTCGTGCCGGATCGATGATCCGGGTAGTCGGTGAGAAGGGCGTCGTAGAGACGTTTGCTCATGTTCGCGTCTTGCACAGGTGAGCCCTCAAGATTGGGAATATCATCGCGTCGGCGCTGGGATAGGACGTCGCTGAAACAAGGGGCGTGTTTGACACGCGCGCCAAGGCGCCAGTGATGTCGTTCCACGCCCATCAGTTCAAGGATCGTTGCAAGCACCGAAGTGTGATCGAACGGGACGTTACCCTCAGCGCGAAACACCGTGCTCTCGCGGACAAACGGCGAGACTAGAATGAGCGGCACCCGCACGCCGAAGCGATCGAAATGGAAGCCACCCTCGAAAGATGTTGGCTTCGGCGTGTCGTCGGTGTCGTGCCAGGGTGGCGTCGCAGTCCATGGCGGTGGCACGTGATCGTAGGTGCCTCCGTGCTCGTCGAAATTGATGATGAGCAGCAGCGAATTCCAGATGTCGGGTTTGCTGCTGAGTGCTTCGTACAGCTGCTTTAGGAAACGCTCACCTTTCCGGATGTCGCCAGGCGGGTGATAGTCCGTGCCATTGGGGCCCAGCCCTGGCCCGAAAGGCAGAGTCCACGAGGGCTCAATAAAGCTGAACCTTGGCAACGTTCCGCGTTCGATCATTCCGAACAACGTGCTCTCAGACGCGCCGCTGGCAGATCCAACCTCCGCAAAGTGCTTGTCGAAACGGCGATCCTGCAATCGCTGCATGATCCGGCGTGTGTATGGGTAGCCCTCGGCGCCTAGGAGATTTTCCAGCCAGTTCCCTTTGCTGTGAAAGATCATCCAGTCGCTGGCTTGGTTCTGGCCTTGTTCATCCAGCACGTTCCACAACGTTCGCTCGCTGAATTGAACGCCGCCCGGTCTGGCCAGCCAGTTCGAATTGCGATTGTTCACCCAGGCGGTTTGCTGGCCGCTCTTGTCGAGGCCGAGCGAATTACCGGCCGCAGCAAATGCGCGATTGCAGTTTGTTTGTGTAGGTACCGACGAGAAGTATCTGTCGGAAACGGCAAACCTGCGCGCCAGCGTGTTGAGCACCGGAAGTTCTTCCGGTGTGTAGCTCATCATGATTTCGTCGCTGTTGCGATACCACTTGGCGTAGTCCCGGTAGAAGCCGTCCATCTTCGGCTCGGGGGGCTTGTCATGCAGTGGCTTGACCGGCGTCGTCTCGGTCCCAAACAACTGATAGTTGACGTGCTCATAGGTCTCGTAGGGGTCGAAGCGCGGAACCGCGTGGCGTCCGCCCGTGCCGCGTATGACGGGATGCTTGTTTCCGTTCGCGTCGCGACCAAACAGGTCCGCGCGAAGCCCGTCGAAGTGAGGCGATGAGCCTGGCGGAAGCACGTGTCTGGGCGAGCCGTCCTCGTATAGCCAGCCGAGCACGTTATCGAGTGACCGGTTCTCCAGCATGAGATACACGATATGGCGGATACCAGCGTGCGTGCCCCCGGCCATTTCGTCTCCCCGCCGTCGCGTGCCGACTAGCTTACATTGAGTACAGGTCTAGGCGCGCGCTGTCGAACGGCGGGAAACTGTCGCGATCGAACGTGCTCAAGCGAGCGCTCGGGAGGCAAGACCCGCTAGGTCGGCCTTGGGCCGTAACGCATGCTTCAGATCTGCGACGCTTGTACTTGCAACCGCGAACAAACTTGCTGAGCTGAACGGTGATGGTTTGTAGCGCCGAGGTATGGACCAGCGCGGGGAAGTGCACATTCATGGTGTGCGCATCAACGATGCCATCCGTTTGATCGCCGCGTCGCTATGGGTTTTGGGCGCGTCATTGTGCGCAAGCCCAAGGTGTCTCTTGTTCGAGAGCGGCGCTCGAAACTGGATGCTGTACTCGGCGTGTCAGCAAGCGTGCCGAAGGTCTCGGCGCAAGGATGGTTTGGCGTCATGCACGTTCAGGTGGAGGCGATGATGCTGGCCGATAAAATTGTTTATCCTTTCCGCCCGCGAGGCGATGCCGGCTTGGGCGCCGTGAGGCCCGTACGATCAGCCCAGAACCGCTTGTCGCCGAGGTTGATCGGTTCGCCATAAATGGACGCTGCGCCTGGGTGCGCCAACAATTGTCCGCACGAGCGCACCCTCTGGCAAAGCCGGGTGACCAAACTTCCCTATTGAAATATAACGGATTAATCCGTTCGCGCAGAACGCGGCCAGGCATTGCCCGGGCCGCGGGGAACTCTTAACGTGCGCGTCGCGCAAACCTTAGGGGGAAGTAATGATTGTTCGTTGGATGGCGTTCGGCTTTGTGCTCTGGATCGCAATTGCGTTGGCGTTTCGCTTTGTAGGCGAACAGGTGTTCACGGCAGGCGCCGGCGGCGTCTCATGGCTCTTCATGACGCTTCCCATCGCTTTGCTGATCGTGACCTTTCTGTTCCTGAAGATATTCCGCGTCGTTCAGACCGATCGCGCCGAAGCGGCGTCGATCATGGCGGTGCCTGGTCTTCTGGTTGGCATCTACGAGATCAACAGCTTCCACATCGTGTTTCCGAACCTCGATCCCTCTCTCGGTTCTGAGTTCGCAGCGCTGATGTTTGCTTGCTACGCGGCGGTTATCATCGCGGGCATCGTAAGCTCACGCCTCGAAGGTATCTGACGCTCAGGGTCGCAAGTGCGATTGATTGCGCTCAATTACGTTGCTAGGCGCCTGGCCGTTCGGCTGGCCGGTGCGCCGGCAACATGAGCACTATCAACGATCGCCGCGAGACGTTTCGCAAGTTTGCAATGCAAACGGCGATCCTCGCGTGGGCCGCGCTGATCTTGTTCTGGATCCTCTACGCGGCGGATCACTATTTTACGCAGTCAGGAAGTGCCGCCGAATTTCGCGGCCCCTTCTCGCGATATTTCTCGTTCGACCCCGACACTGACGCCGTTGCGACGCTGGCCGGCATCAACGTGGCGGTGTTCGGGATCGTCATCACAATTGTCAGCATTATCGTTCAGCTCTCTGCCGACCGGTACACTGGCGTTGCGCGCATGTTTCTACGCGATCGCGTCAATATTCGCGTCGCAGCGTACTACGTCATTACCTGCGGCACGTCAGTCTGGTTGACCTCAGCAATTCACGCGGACTGGATGCCGCGACTGTCGTTGGTCGGGATGCTCTGCCTGACTACGGGCGGCCTAGTGATAATGATGCCGTACTTTGGCTACGTGTTTTGGTTCCTTGAGCCGCAAAATCTCGTCAAACACATTCGGCATGACGCCATACAAAGTGTCAGCGAAGGCGCGCTCAAAGCTGACAAGCGCCATTGCTTCGAGGCGCAGGCGCAAATGCTCTTTGCGCTCGAAGAACTAACGGACATCACCAACAATTCGATCTCGGGCAGGGACAAAATCATCGCCAGCTCCGCTGTCGATGCGCTGAAGGATTTCGCAGTCGAGTATCTCAAGGTGAAATCGCAAGCGAGCGAGGCCTGGTTCCTGATCGGTCCGGATATCAGGTCAAATCCGGATTTCGTCGCGATGGACGAAGAGTCGTTGGGCGACTTGGAAGCGCGGCGTACCTGGGTCGAATGGAAGGTGATGCGTCAGTATCTGAGCATCTACAATGAAGCCCTCAGCGAGATGCGCGACGTCAACTACGTGATCGCTATTGATACGCGGTATATCGGCGAGGCGGCCGCCAGGGCCAACGACCCTGAGCTGATCAACCTAGTCTATCGTTTCCTCAATTCTTATCTGCGTTCCACCTTGAATGCCCACAACGTGCGAACCGCCTACAATGTGCTGAACCAATACCGCAAATTGGTAGAGTCCATGATTGAGTTGGGTCAGCACAAGGCAGCAAGTGATGGCGTGAAGCACATGAGGTACTACGGCCTCGTCAGCTTCGATATGGAGTTGAGCTTTATCACTGAGACCGTGGCGTACGATCTCGCGGCGCTGGCGCAGCACGCCAATGAACATAACTCTCCAGCGGAGCAGAGCATCGTTGCCGATTTCCTGGAGCTGGACCGGCCACCGTTTGTTCGGGGGCAGGAGAAGGCGCTGATGGGTGTTCGCAAAGCGCAGGTGAAACTCGCCGCGTACTACATCAGCAGCGGTCAGGAAGATCGCGCTCGCGCCATTGCCCGCGATATGCGCGACGAGCCGGCGGAACGCTTGAGCATCATCCAGCGTCAACTTGAGACCGTCGAGAATAAGGACTTCTGGGAAATCATCGATCGCGGTCGAAATTTCGAGTACATGCCAAACGAGCTGAAGGCGTGCTTGCCGACATTTTTCGCTTGGCTGGATGAGCAGTCGAAGGCGAACTAGCGCTTGGCCGCGCGCCCCTTCAGTTTACGGATCGCCGCCTCCCGCTGCTCTTTTTCTTGCTGCAATTGGCCGAGCGCGAAACCCATTGCGAACGCCTTGTGTGCCGCTTGCGCGTCCGGCGCTGCTTCATCCGTCCAAGAGCGCATGAACTCGTCATGTAGTCGCTCATGAACCGCGATGTCGTGAAGGCGCCCCATGTGAGTGAGAAGTCTAGATAGCCGTAAGCCGGACCGCTTCTTGCGCGAACCGGTGCTAGGGAGCACGTCGGCGAAAAAATCCGCTGCATGCCGCAATTCCGTTAGCCCGCGCCGGAGTTCGTCGCGTTCCGCTTCGTTGAGAACGGGAAAGCGACGCAAATTGCGGAACGTGTTCCGCGTCTGCTCTTGAATTGCGCGCCCCGCGAAGCCCGCGATGCGGCGGTTAGGCTCATCGCGCGCTTCGGCGCCGCTGTCGGACCATTCCGCCGCGACCAACCAAAGCGCGATTCGAAGAATGAGCTGCCGGCAGCGATCGCTCGTTACAGCGCTTCGCGCCTGGCCAAGCGCGCGCTCCAGGCGGGATTGAGCGTCGGTACGCAGGAGATCAAACGCGGCGGGTGCGATGTGGGGGCAAGTCGCGCTCAGCGTTTCGCGCAAAAAGACGTCGAGTTCGTGGGCTGGGCGCAGTTCGCTTGATAGCCATTTTAGTTCGCTCGCAACGGCGTCGGTTTCAGGGCCATCGAGCAAGCGCGCAAACGCCGCCATAGCAGCGTGCAGACGCTCAATGCCCATGCGCATCTCCGCCACCGCACCCACGTCCGCTGCCTCGACTGCGCTGCGGTTCAGTACGAAGTGGCGCATGCACGACCAGCCAATCGCTTGGAAAGCTTCGCTGACTCGCGCTGACGGATCGAGTGCAATCGGTTCTGCGTGGAACGGGCCAGGCGGCTCATCCTTCCTCAGTGCAAAACCGCGATCTGCTTTGGTCGAGAGCACCAAGGCCGCCGGCACTTCGCTGGCAATGCGGCGCGCAACCCGTGCGAGTTCGGAGGAGGCGCCGCGTTTAAGTTCAAGCTCGATTTCGCAGAACGATGTGGGGTTGGGTCCCACTATGCTGGCGCGGTCGATCGCCACCTCGATTGCGCTGTTAGCGGATTGGATGGGGAAGGCGCTGCGGTCGACTTGTATTTCGAAGCAAGGCTGGAGCTGGCGGCGCAGCTTTTTCCGCGAGATCCCGTCAAGCGGCGTGCCGGCGGCAAGCTTGAGCTCGGGCTCGTCGCCGACGATCTCTTCTTCCCACTCGTCGCGCTCGATCGGCAGTGCGCCGCCGGCCACACGTGCTTTGATGGTTTGAAGGCGAGCGGAGCCAACGCGTCGCACACGAAGCGTGATACCGCGCTCGCGGAGCGCGTATTTCGGCGTGTCATAGTACGTTGAAGCGATGCGCGAGGCGCGCAGCTCGCCCGTCGCCAACTCCCACAGCCACGGCAAGCGCATGACCTTGCTTACTGTTGACGCCGGTATCTCCAGTTTGACTTCGAATTCGCGCGCCAATCTTGCCGCCCATTTCACTGCCCGCATTTCTATGATCCTGCGGATAGGGGCGTTCAATGTGCGCGCTGGTGATGCCAGACAGCTGGGATGCGGCCTTTCGATGAATCCTGTGGAAAACGCACTTTCGTCTCCGTTTTATGACGGTCGCGTGACGGTGAAACGCCGCTCTCGCCTGGAAACGTCCGAATGCTCATCCTAGGCTGAGACTCATGTGGGAAGGGGATCGGTTGGTCGCGAAGCGCGTTTCCGCGCGCGACGCAGGCATTGCGCCGGCGCTGCAAATCGCTGGCGGCCACGCCCTGCGCGGCGCCGCGCCGGTTCGTCCCGATCCGATTGCACTCAGCGCGGACGTTTCCGCGCACGAGGCGTTTGGGTTCGTGCTGGCTCACTACGCCGCTGTGATCGCTGAGAATCTGCGTTGTGTTCTCACCGAGACGGACCCAGAGGGGGCGCATCAACTGCGTGTCACCTTGCGCAGACTGCGCACGACGTTGCGCATCTTCAAACCAGCAATCCGCCGCGCCGAGGCCAAGCGTATGGCTTGGGTTGCCCGTTACGTCGGCGCGATCGTGGGCGAGCTGCGCGATGCAGATGTGATCGTCGAAGAGATGTTTCGGCCAGCCCTCGGCCTCGATGTGGCGCCGATGCGCGCCGCGGAGGTTTGGCGTGAAGAGGTTCGCGGCAAAGTTCGCGCCAGCCTGAGCGCCGCGCGCGCAACGGCGTTTGCGAATGACCTGATCCTTCAATCGAGAAGTGGTGAGTGGCGCACCAGAGAAAAACGTATGCGCCGCGCGGGCTCGGCTGGCGTGCTCCTTCAGAAGGCGCTGCTGGGACTGAGGGAACGAGCGGTGGGCTACGGTGATGATCTGCGCTTGCTGGCGGATATCGATCGTCACGATCTGCGAAAACAAATGAAGGCGTTGCGCTATAGCGCTGAATTGTCCATTGGCTACGATGAGAGTGCCGCGACAATGGTCGGCATTCTTAAGCGCCTGCAAGGCGATCTCGGCAGACTCAACGACATGCACATGCTGGCAAGTGCTGAGCCTGGCGCATGCCGCGAGCATCTCGCGCTCTCCGCGTTGCGCCACCGCTTGATTGAAGAGCACAAGCAAATCGCGCCGACCTTGCTACAGAGCGCCACGCGGCGCTGGGCTGAGCTTTCTCTCGCGAAGACGGAGCCGCTCCGGCGCTGAAATCATTTCACCTCAATGTGAAACCATCTAAAGCGCTCGCATGAAGTGGACGAACTGGTCCGGCAGCGTCACCGGCGCCCCAAGCGAGATCGCGCGCCCAAAAACGGAAACTGAACTCGCCGCGCTGGTCGCGCGAGCGGAGAAGGTCCGCGTCGTGGGTGCTGGCCATTCCTTCATGCCGCTCTGCGAAACCGGCGGGACCTTGCTCTCGCTTGCTGACCTTGAAGGCAGCGTCGAACTTAGCGCCGACAAAACCCGTGTCTGGGCCCCAGCGGGTTGGAGTTTGGCCAAGCTGACCGCCGCGCTCTGGGAAGAGGGCGTGTCGCTGATCAACCAAGGCGACGTGAACCCACAATCGCTCGCCGGCGCGATTGGCACCGGCACGCACGGCACAGGCGCCGAACTGGGCTCGATCTCAACGGCGGCTCGCGCGTTTCGTCTGATGATGGCTGATGGTTCGATCGTCACGTGCAGCGAGACTGAACGGCCTGACCTTTTCCGAGCGGCTCGCTTGTCGCTAGGCCTCGTTGGTGTCGCGACGGCGATCGAGATCGACGTATTGCCTGCCTATCACCTTGAAGAGCGCGTTGAATCTCACCCGATCGAGGAGATTGAGGAGAGATGGGACGAGCTGGCGAAGAGCAACCGCCACGTCGAGTTCTTCATCTTTCCGTATGGCAGCCACGTTGCGCTCAAGACACTAAACCCTGCGCCAGCCGAAGGCCCGCTGAAACACATGACCGACATGGATGATCGGCTGTTCAAGATGGTCTGCGACGTGTGTTCGGTGGCGCCGTTCCTGACATCTCGCCTGCAGCCGCACATTATTGGCCCGGGCGTGCGCCAGCGCCGCGTCGGACCTGCCTATCAGATATTTCCTTCCGATCGCACGGTGAAGTTCGAGGAAATGGAATATGAACTGCCGCGCGCCAACGGCTGGGCGGCGCTGAAGGAAGTCATCGCCTGGATCGGGAAGCGCAAGCTGCCCGTGACATTCCCCTTCGAATTTCGCCTGACCGCCGCCGACGACATCTGGCTCTCGCCGTTCAACGCCACGCCGGGTGCGTCGATCTCGATGCACCAGTACGCGAAGATGCCGTGGCGCGATCTCTTCGCGGAAGCTGAACCGATTTTTCGCGCCCATGGCGGTCGCCCACACTGGGCCAAGCGCCACACATTGACGGCGCGCGACGTCGACACGCTCTATCCGGATGCGGCAAAGTTCAAATCTGTTCGCGACGCGATTGACCCAAGTGCGAAGTTCGCCAATGCGCATCTGATGCAATTGTTCGACATCCAGGGACGAGCCGCGTGAGCGACATTGATCTGCACAAGCATCTGATCGGCCGGCAAGGGTCGCGCTTGTCGCTGAACACGCCGGCTTTGGTGATTGATCGCGATTCACTTCAACGCAACATCGAAGCCATGGCGGCGTTCGCGCAGGATAGGGGGCTTGCGCTTCGTCCGCACGCGAAGACGCACAAGAGTGTCGAAATCGCGAAACTCCAGATGGCGGCGGGCGCGGTCGGCGTGTGCTGTGCGAAGTTGGGGGAGGCCGAGGCGCTCGCCGCAGGCGCGATCAACGGTATCCTCATCACCTCGCCCGTCGTCACGCCGCAGGCGATCGAGCGGCTGATTGCCTTGAGCGCGCGCATCGGCGATCTCCGCGTGGTCGCCGACAATCCGGATAACGTCGACGCGCTTGCCACGGTCGCGAAAGCCGCGAACCAAACGCTTGCCGTACTCGTCGACATCGATCCCGGCATTCGCCGTACCGGCGTGCCGTCAGCCGAGGCAGCGATCGCGCTCGCGAAGCGCATTGCGACTTTGCCAGCGCTGAAGTACGCGGGCGTCCAATATTATTGCGGCGCACAGCAGCACATCGAGTCCTTCGCGGATCGGCGCGCCGCCATCGCAGATCGAACCGACTATCTCTCGTCAGTGATCGAAGCACTGAGAAATGCCGGCTTCGCGCCGGAAGTCATCACCGGCGGTGGTACCGGCACGCATCGCATCGACGCGGAGCTCGGCGTGCTCACGGAGCTGCAGACCGGCTCGTATGTCTTCATGGATAAGCAGTACATCGACTGCGATCTCGATGGGCACAGTGGCAAGCCGTTCGAGACGTCGCTCTTCGTCGACGCGCACGTCATCTCGGCGAACTCAGCTTCGATGGCGACAATCGACGCCGGCTTCAAAGCGCTCTCAACCGACGGCGGCTTGCCGGTGGTGAAGGCTGGCGCGCCTGAGGCCGCAATGTTCGTGTTTATGGGCGATGAGCATGGCGCGCTGATCGCGCCGGATCACACGTTCCGCATCGGCGATCACGTCAGCCTCGCTGTGCCCCATTGCGACCCGACAGTGAATCTCTACGACGCCTATCACGTCGTGCGCGACGGCACGTTGATCGACATCTGGCCCGTCAGCGCCCGCGGACGCTCGCGCTGACTATTCGGCGGGCGTATGCGCGCTCTCTTCGGGATCCTGGTGAGCCGTAGGCTTCGGCAAGAAGCCTTGCACCCAATGTTCGAGCTTATCGATCAGCACAAACATCGCCGGCACGAACACCAAACTGAGCAGCGTCGAAAGCATCAGCCCGCCGATCACCGCCGCGCCCATGCCTTGACGTAGCGTGCCGTCAACGCCCCAGCCCGCTGCGGCCGGGATCATGCCGCCGGACATCGCGAACGTCGTCATGATGATCGGTCGCGCGCGCTTCATGCCAGCTTCCATCAGCGCTGCATTTCGACTCATGCCCGCGTGCATGCGCTCAACGGCGAAGTCGACGAGCAGGATCGAGTTCTTGGTCACCAGGCCCATCAGCATCAGCAAGCCGATAAATGCGAACAGCGAGAGCGGCTGATTGGCGATAATGAGCCCGAGGAAGGCGCCGCCGAGTGAAAGCGGGAGCGCCGTCATGATCGTGATCGGCTGGAAGAAGTCGCGGAAGAGTAGCACCAGCACGATGTAGATGAGGATGATGCCCCACAGCATCGCGCTGCCGAAGCTCGCGGTCATTTCCGCGAAGTCTTCGGTCTGACCGCCAGCCGCGAGACGTGCGCCGGGACCGCCCTTTGCTTCGGGGAGCGCGAACACTTCCTGCTGCGCGGTGGAGAGCTGCGTTCCGGGTCGTACGTTGGCGCCCACCGTCACCGCGCGTTCACGGTCACGCCGTTCGATCGTGGCTTCGCCCAGTGAGAATTGCACGTCCGCCACCGCATCGATGCGCACCGGCGCGCCGAGCGTCGATTGCACGGGGAGCGAACGCAGCGCGTCGAGATCGCTGCGCAGATCGGGCCGCAACGTGACGCGGATTGGGATTTGGCGATCGGCCAGATCGTACTTCGGCAGGTTTTGCTCCGCATCGCCACTTGTGGCGATGCGGATGGCGGAGGCGAGGGAGGCCGAGGTCACGCCAAGACGCGCCATGTCTTCCTGACGCGGCCGCACCTGAATTTCAGGGCGTCGCAGCGCTGAAGTGGAACGCACGTCCGCAAGCGAGTCCAACTGACCCATCGCGGCGGCGAGGCGATCAGCGGCCGCGTTCACAGCAGCCGGATCTTGGCCGACAAATTGTACAGTAATGTCGGAGCCCGACGAGCCACCCTGATCCTGCACGAACGCGGCGCGATAGTCCGCGAATTCGGACAGCATCGGGCGCATTTCCTGCTGGATCGCGTAAGACGAGCGATCGCGCTCTTTCCGCTGTGTGAGCTGAATGAACATGTTCGCGTCGGGCGCCGAGCCGTCGGCGCCATTCATCGACGTGAACACGCCGATTACTTCTGGATTTTCGCGAATGCGCGCGCTCATCCGCTGCAGCACGCGATCCGCTTCAACAACCGGCGTGCCCGGCGGAATTTCGACGCGCGCTTGGATCATGCCATTGTCGAACCGCGGGATCACGACCGACGGCACCGTGCTCGCAAGCATGATCGAGGCGACGAATACGGCAAGCCCGATGCCTACCGTCTTCCACGGATTGCGGATCGCCCAGCTCAGCGCGTCGTGATAGACATCCGTGAATACGCCCGGCTTTGCTTCGGCTTCATGACCTTCGTTCTTTAGGAAGAATGCGGCCATCATCGGCGTGATCAAGCGCGCGACGACGAGTGAGAAGAACGCCGCGAGCGCGACGGTCAAGCCGAACTCTTTGAAGAAGACGCCCATCCCGCCTTCCATGAAGCTCACGGGCAGGAACACGGCAATGATCGAGCCTGTCGTCGCGACGACGGCGAGGCCAATTTCATCGGCGGCCTCAAGGGCGGCCGCATAGGCGCTTTTGCCCATGCGCATATGCCTGATGATATTCTCGATCTCGACGATGGCGTCGTCGACAAGGACGCCGGTAACGAGCGCCAGCGCGATCAAGGTCACCATGTTGAGCGTAAAGCCCAGCACTTCGATGCCGGCAAACGTCGGGAAGATTGACAGCGGGATGGCGGCGGCGGCGATGAGCGTCGCGCGCCAGTCGCGCAGGATCAGGAATACGACCAAGCACGCCAGCAACGCGCCTTCGATCAGCGCTTCGATCGAGCTCTCGTGCATGCCGCGGATGAATTCAACGGTTGAGGCGATCTCAGTGATGTGAAGTTCTGGGCGTGCGTGCTCGATCTCTTCGATCTGCGCATCCATGCGGTCGAATACTTGCACCTCTGAGGCGCCGCGCGAGCGCTGCACCATGAAGCCAACGACGGGCTGACCGTTGTAACGCGAGATCGAATTCAGATCGCTGGCGCTGTCGGTAACCGTGCCGAGGTCGGCCAAACGAACTGTGCCGCCATCAGCCGTGGATATTCTCAGATTCTGCAGTTCTTGCAGCGATTGCGCGCCGCCGAGCGTGCGGATGGATTGGGCTTGGCCGCCTACTTCTGCCTGACCGCCGGGGAGGTCGGCGTTGATCTGGCGCAATTGCGTGTTCACGCGATCGGCGGAGACGCCGTACGCAAGCATGCGCGCCGGATCGAGTTCGACACGAATTTCACGATCGACGCCGCCAAGGCGCGTCACCGCGCTCACGCCGGGCACGGCAAGCAATTCGCGTTGCAGGTCGTTGTCGATGAACCAGGAAATATCCTGGGGCGTCATCCCTTCGCCTTCGACGGCGTAATAGCCGATCGGTTGGCTCGCGGCGTCGATGCGCTGAACGACAGGCTCGGTGATGTCGGCAGGCAAGTCGGCGCGGATGCGTTGAATCGCATCGCGTGCGTCATCGACGGCGCGGCCAAGATCGCCGTCGCTCTCCATTTCCACCATTGTCACCGAGACGCCGGGCGAAATGGTTGAGGTAACGCGTTTTACGCCTTCGACAGACGTCAGCGCAGCTTCGATGCGCTGCGTGATCTGTGTTTCCATTTCCGCCGGCGCCGCACCCGCTTGTGCGACGGTGACGGTGAAGCCGCCGAAATCGACGTTCGGCAGTTGGTTGATCGGCAGGCGGCCGTAGGCCGTCCAGCCTGCGAACAGCAGAGCGAGAATGAGCAGGATCGGCGGGATCGGATTGCGGATCGCACCGGCAGAGATGTTCCAAGCCATGAGCGATCAGCCTTTCCGGCCGCGAATGTCGTTTTCGGACGGTGCGACGTTGTTTGCCGCAGGCTGTTGCGTTGCCGCAGGCGTTTGCAGCACACGCACTTCTTCGCCATTCTGCAGGAACGCCGCGCCCGAGCCGACGATGCGTTGGTTCAGGTCGAGACCGGTAGCGACTTCGACCCAATCACCGTCTCGTCCACCAAGACGGATGTCCGCGCGTTGCACGTGGTTCGTGCCATCAACGACGTACACATAGGCCTGACCGCTATCGTAGAGCACCGAGCTTTGCGGTACAGCGATCACATCGCGCGGCGGCAGGTCGGCGTGGCCGCGCAGATACATGCCTGCACGGACGCGCGAGCGCTGCGGCAGTGAGAACAACGCTTCGCCCGTGCGCGTGCGGCTATCGATCGATGCGGGGAGGCGACGCAGCGTGCCTTCTACGGTCGAGCCATCGACAAGCGAGAACGTCGCGCTTTGCCCTTCCTGCATCGCCAGCACGTCGCTTTCAGCAACCTGAGCGGAGACTTCAAGGCGGTTGTCTGCGGCGATGCGGAAGAGGACCTGGCCATCAACTGAGCGCCCGAGTTCAGCCGTGCGGTCGATCACCAAACCCGACGCCGGCGCGCGCACATACCCGCCACCGAGGCGCGCATTGACTTCCGCGAGCTGCGCACGGGACGCGGCAAGGCGAGCGTCCGCCGCGATCGCGGCAGAACGGCGTTGTTCGATCGCTTCCGCTGAGAGTGCGCCGGAGTCGCGAATGGATTCCGCGCGCTCATATTCACCACGCGCGCGCACCGACGCCGACTCCGCTTCAGCCACGTTCGCCTGCGCCGCGCGCGTCTGCGCCGTCGAAAGCGCCGTATCGAGCCGCGCCATGGCTTGCCCTTGGCGCACAGTGTCGCCCTCATCGACGAGGATTTGCAAGATGCGGACACCCGTCGCCGGCGCGGCGACTTGAATGTCGCGCACAGGCCGCGCTTCGCCGTTCAGTGAGACTTCGGTCTCAAACGCACGCGCTTGCACTTGAATGACGCTCACGGCCTGCGCCGTCGGCGCTGGCGCTTCGATGTTGTCATCGCCACCCAAGCGGCTCAACACAAACAGCACCGCGATCAAAGCGGCGATGCCGCCGCCCGTGAGCCAGAGAATCTTTGTGCGGCGCTTGTTCTCGTCCGGCGCATCTGTCGCGCGATCCCACGCACGCTTGCCGGCGTCACGCGCTGTGCGCAACGCTTTGCCGCTCGCGTCCTTCGCGCGCTTGAAGAAGCCTTCCGCTTTGGTGAAGTCTTCTTGGTCTTCTGGCTTATTCATTTGCGTGGCTCGAGATAGCGCTCTGCGAGCGCACGAAACTGGGAGACCGCGGCTTCAGTATTGATGTCGCGGCGAAAAGCGCGCCTG
Source organism: uncultured Caulobacteraceae bacterium (assembly GCA_902826145.1). Classification (GTDB taxonomy): domain Bacteria; phylum Pseudomonadota; class Alphaproteobacteria; order Caulobacterales; family Aquidulcibacteraceae; genus Vitreimonas. The sequence continues at coordinate 27,255 of CADEDT010000004.1, read as the reverse complement.
AGACCTATGCCTTCAAGCGCTGCAAACAAGGTGTCGGTGACGGTTTCAGGATCAAGTGTGGTTTCGATTTCGCCGCGCTTTTGCGCAGCCGTGACGGCGCGCATGAAGATTTTGACACTTTGATCGTCGGCAGCGCGCAATGGCGCCGCCACAGCATCGTCACGGATCGCTTCAGAGAAGATGTCGGCGATGAGCGCGCCATCTCCATCGGCGAACTTGTCGAAGAAACCTCGCGCGGCAAGGCACATTGCAGGAACAAAACCTTGCTCCTCTGCGGCGCGCAGAAACGCTTGGTCGCTCTCGCCGCGCTTGTCCTCGGCGATGGCGCCGATGATATCGGCCTTGCTGGAGAAGTAACGGTAGAGCGCGCCGGCGCTGACGCTCGCCTCGGCGCAGATCTCAGCCATGGTCGACTGGTGGAACCCCCGGCGGCGAAAGCAGGCGATGGCCGCGTCCATGATCTGACGCCGCCGGCGCTCGGCCAGTTCGGGATCGGCTAGACGGGCCAAAGGTGGCTCCCCAGGTACCTGATTGCCGGAAACGGCTTGCGCCGCTTTGTTGCGACGCATATAAAACGAATGTTCGTTCTCTAAATGTTAAACCTGGACGGCGTCAAGCTGAAAACCCAAATCGCTTGCGCAGGCTGATTGTCTCAGCCGCTGCTTTCCAGACGCCTAAGTGCTTGAGGAGCAATCGGGAATGGCTGCAGTCGTGAACCCTTTGCGAGGCGTCGCGCTGGCTGTCGCGCTGGCCTCGGCCGCCGGCTGCGTGACCATGCCGAGCGAGCGGGCCGAGGCGCCGCCGCTGCCTTCAGCCTGGCGCGATGCCCCTCAGGGCGCCGAGCTGCCAGTCACCGATTGGTGGCAGGGCTTCAACGATCCGGCTCTCAACCAACTCGTCATCGAGGCGCTTTCGGAAGGTCCTGACGTCCAGCTCGCCGTGTCGCGGGTCCGCGAAGCGCGTGCACTTTCCTACTCGACGATCACGCAATTCCTGCCGCAGCTCAGCGCAACCGGCAGCGGCCAATACCAGCGCATTGTTGAAGGTGACGTGCCGGTCGGCACGGAGCGCGAAACCATGAGCGGCTCTTACGGCGCGCAAGCTTCGTGGGAAATTCCGCTGTTCGCACTCGGCGCTACAACGACAGGCGCGCGTGCGAACACGCAGGTCGCGCTCGCGAACCTACGCGGCGCGCGCGTCACGTTGGCCGCCGATGTGGCGCAGGCCTACGTCGATCTGCGCGCAGCGCAGGCGAGCCGCGAAGCGCTCACGCGCTCAGTCGCCAGCGCCGACGAACTCGCGCGCATTCTTGCGACAAGCGCCGGCGCAGGTTTCGCTTCCGAAGCAGACGCTGCAGATGCGCGCCGTTTGGCGGAAAGTACACGTGCACGCCTGCCAGGATTGGTCATTGAACAGCGCCGCGCCGAAAACGTGCTAGCTGTTTTGCGCGGCAAGGCGCCGGGAACCGAGACCACTGAAACGCAAGCCGTTCTCTCGAGACAAGACGCACCGGTACCGCATCTTGAACTCACGTCAGCCCCTGCGGCGCCAGCTGATTTGCTACGGCTCCGCCCGGACGTCGCGCGCGCCGAAGCACAAACGCTCGTGGCCGCGGCTCAACTAGGCGCCGCGCGCGCTGATCTCCTGCCGCGCATCAACCTCACCGGTTCGATCAACGTCACGGATGCCTTGATCGGCAATCCGACAAGTGCCGGCCTTACGCTTGCTTCAGCATCGCCGATCATTTCGATGCCGCTGTTCGACTGGGGCCAACGCTTCGCCGTGTCGCGTCAGCGTGACGCGCAATTCGATCAATCGCTGATCCAGTATCGGCAAACGGTGACACAAGCCGTCGCCGAAGCATCGAACGCGCTCGTTTCGCTGGAGCAGGGACGTCAGCGCCTGAATTCCGCGCGCGCCGCAGAAGAAGCTGCCGAAACAACCGCACGCGGCTCACGCGCAGCGTACAGCGCAGGCATTCAAAGTCTCGCGGACCGTTTGCGTTCGGAACAGCAGCTGATTGATGCGAGCCTCACGCGCATCACCGCCGAGCAGCAAGCCGCGAGCGCCGCGATCGCGACTTATCGCGCCTTCGGTGGCGGCCCGGCCGTTCCGCCGGAAGTCGTCGCCCGCCGCTAGCGCGGGCATCGACCAATCCACGCCATTCGTCGCAGTCCGGCATGAAAATGCTGGACATGCGGACGCGCCTGCGCTGCCTGGACGGCTCGATCTAGGGGAGTGGGTCTCATGAAGCGTGCGCTTGCGGGAGCGTTGATGTTTGCGGCGGCGTTGAGCGGTTGCGCCACGTCGAGCACGGCAACGGCCAGCCAGGATCGGCCGGCAACCGTCGAAGAGCTGCTGCAAGGCGTCGAGATCCCCTATGAGCGTTTTACCCTCGACAACGGTCTCACCGTGCTCGTGCACGAAGATCGCAAGGCGCCGATCGTCGCGATCGCGGCTTGGTACAATGTCGGTTCGAAAGATGAGCCCGCTGGACAAGCCGGCTTCGCGCACCTCTTCGAACACATCATGCTGTTCAACGGCACCGAGCATGTGCCGAACCTGATCGAGCCGCTGCGGGAAATGGGCGCCACCAATTGGAACGGCACCACTTGGTTCGACCGCACCAACTATTTCCAAACTGTGCCGACGCCGGCGCTCGATCGCGGGCTTTATCTGGAAAGCGAGCGCATGGGCTATCTGCTGGGTGCGCTCACGCAGACGAGCCTCGATGCGCAACGCGGCATTGTGCAGAACGAAAAGCGCCAGGGCGACAACCAGCCGTACGGCATGACGTTCTATCGCATCCTCGAACGTCTCTTCCCTGAAGGTCACCCGTATCGCCATTCCACCATCGGCTCGATGGCCGATCTCGACGACGCGTCGCTGGAAGAAGTGCGTCAATGGTTCCGCGACAATTACGGCCCGAACAACGCGGTGATTGTGCTCGCGGGCGATATCAACGTCGCTGAAGCGCGCCCGCTGATGGAGCGCTATTTCGGCCAAATTCCGCGCGGCCCGACGAACACGCCCGCCGCTGCCGATGTACCGACGCTGAATGCGCGCATCGATGACACGATGCACGACCGCGTTGCTAATACGCGCCTCTACCGCACGTGGGTTGTGCCGGGCCTAGCGCACGAAGATACGCTCGAGCTCGACGTTGCCGCACAAGTCCTCGGCGGCCTCAATAGCTCGCGGCTCGATCGCATATTGGTGCGTGACGAACAGACTGCCGTGTCCGTTTCGTCTAGTGTGCTGCCGTTCCAGCGCATCAGCTTGTTCTTCGTCACGGTGGACGTGAAGCCTGGCGTTGATCCCGCAACAGTCTCCGCGCGCCTGGATCAGATTGTCAGCGAGTATCTGACGACTGGCCCCACCGAAGATGAAATCCAGCGCGTCGCCACACAACAAGTGCTCGGCAGCGTGCTCGCGATCGAACAGATCGGCGGCTTCAACGGCAAAACGGTCGCGCTCGCCAACAGCACGATCATGACGGGCGATCCGAGCTTCTATGAGCGCAATCTGCGCGAGTACGGCAATGTCACGCCCGCCGCCGTGCGCGAAGTCATGGGCCGCTGGCTGACGCGCCCGGTCTATGCGCTGCGTGTCGATCCCGGCGCGCGCGAAGCCTATCAGGAAGCGAGCGCCACCGGCCGCCCGGCGCCGGACAACCGTCCGCCAACCGCGCAGCCGCGCGATCCCATGCCGGAAATTGGCACGATCGCTGATCTTGATTTCCCGGACGTGCAGCGTGCTCGCCTGAACAACGGCATCGAGGTTGTCTACGCGCGGCGCGCTGCCGTGCCGATCACATACGTCGCGTTCGACTTCGACGCCGGTGTTTCCGCCGATCCGCAAGGCGGCTTCGGAACACAGCGCTTGATGCTCTCGACGATGACTTCCGGCGCTGGCGGCCGCGACGCGATGGAAATCGCTGAGCAGCAAGAACGCCTCGGTGCTGTCATCGGCGCCAACGGCACGCTCGATCGTTCCGCGCTCACGCTAACGACGCTGAGCGCCAACCTTGGCCTCTCGCTCGATCTCTTCGCCGATGTGGTGCAACGCCCAGACTTCGCGGAGAACGAAGTCACACGGGAGCGCAACCAGCAACTCGCCGCCATCGCAACCGAAGGTACGCAACCGAACGGCTTGGCGACGCGCACATTTCCCGCGCTCGTGTTCGGCGCGAACCATCCCTATGGCCGCCCATCCTCTGGCCTGGGAAGCGAAGCGTCTGTCACCCCGCTGACGCGCGACGACCTCATCGCGTTCCACCAAGCTTGGATCCGCCCAGAAACGGCGCGCCTCTTCGTTGTCTCGGATCGTCCGCTCAACGAAATCACGCGCGCCCTCAACGCGCGCTTCGGCAACTGGCAGGGGACGAGTGTTGCCGTCGGCCGCAAGAACTTCGACACGCCGATCCCCGCGCCACGCTCACGCATCGTGATCGTCGATCGCCCGCAATCGCCGCAATCGGTGATCTATGCTGGCGCCGTGCTGCCGATCCGCGGTTCGGACGACACGCTGACGCTCAACGCCGCCAACGAAGTGCTCGGCAACAACTTCCTCTCGCGCATCAACACGGAAATCCGTGAGCGCCGCGGTTGGTCGTATGGTCTGAGCGGTGTTGTGAACCTGCGCGAACAACAGGTGCCCTACATCATCAACGCCCCCGTTCAGGCCGATCGCACTGGTGATTCAATTCGCGAGCTGATCGCGCAGATCAATGCGTTTAACTCGACGAACGGCGTGAGCGCCTCCGAACACACGCGCACCATCAACGGCAACATCCGCCAGCTGCCCGGCTCGTTCGAGACGGCGGGCGCGGTGCTCGGTGCGCTACGCTCGAACCAGCTTTATCGCCGGCCGGACAATTATTGGGAAAGCGTCGCCTCGCGCTATCGCGGTATGACCTCGGCGCAGATGGATGCAGCGGCGCGCGCCGTGATCGATCCAACCAAGTTTATCTGGGTGGTCGTCGGCGATGCGTCCGTTGTGCGCCCGCAGCTCGCCAATCTCGGGCTCGAGATCGAGGTTGTGCCGGCGCAGTAGTGCTCACCAGTCGATGCGGACGACGACGTTGTCGGAGTAATTGCCGGGCTTCGTCGCCGCAGTCGGCGCAGCCAAGCCATAGACGGCGCGCGTCACGCGCCAATGGCCGAGCGTGAGTAGGCCGCCTGACACGGTGACCGTGCTTCCCGTTGTGCCGTTGCCCCAGACGACGCTGTGCTGGCTTGTCGTGTAGATGTTGTAGTTGAGCAGATCTCCCGCGCTTGATCGCATCTTGCGCGAGCTGATCGTTCCCCACGTGCCGCTTTGCATGCGCACCACCATCGTGGGGTGCAGCTCGGCGAGGCCCGTGCAATCGACTTCGATTTGTCCCTCAGCGTCCTGCGCGCCATCGAGCGGATTGAAATCATCGAAGTCGAGCGGCGTTGCCGTGACCGTGCATGAGCACCCAAGGATGCCGCAGAGCAGGGCGTCAGCCCGCGTCGGCGCCATCCAGACGCATGTGAACACCAAACAGATGAACGCTAAGCGCATCATGACGCCACCGCGCACACAAGCTGCAAACCGTCGCGCGCAGCGTCTTCGTTCGCCACCGCGCTGCAGTTCAAGCTGCTTTCCAAGCGCACGACATCACCAATAGCCGCACCGCTCAGCACCACGCGTCCATCGCTTCCGATCGGGAAGCGCCCGCCATCGCGGTCGCGGAGCAACACCGCGCCGCGCGCAGGTGTGTTGCCGTTGCTGAAGCGCACACTCGTTTCGATCAGATGCTGAGCCGCGTCCGAGAAGCGAACCACGACGCCGGCGCCCTGCGCCGGTGTAATGCTGCGAACGGGCGTTGTGAGCGCGCGGTCGAAAGGCAGATCGTCCTCTGAGATGGCGATCGTGTTGTCGTCGTAGGGGCGCAGGCTCGTCGCCAGCAATCGGCCGTCGGCGCCAGTCACACCCGCGCTTAGCCTGTTGCGCGTCACCGTGACGCCCGGTGCGCCAGCATCCACGAGTGCAAACGCGCCCTCGATGGTCCGCCCCGCAAACGGCATGCTCTCGATCCAGCCAATGCTGCCGCCGTGACGAACGCGCAGACCGGTGTCACCGTCCGCATAGGCGATCTGCACCATGCTGTCGCCAAGTCCTGTACGGGCGAGCGCGGCGACGTCCACGCGATCTTGCGCACCGGCGGAAACACGTGCGCGCCAACCCAGCCGCTCCGGTGTGACCGCGCGTTGCGCGCTCAGCCTATATGTTTGACCCCGGCGATCGGACTCCAGGCTTGCGTTGCCGGATGCATCATCGCCGAGCTCAAAGCTGATGCTAACACCCGCTGCCAGTTCGCTGTCCTCGCGGTCAGTGTGCAAGAGACGAAAGGAAATCGCGCCGCCACCGAAGTCCGGCGAGTAGGAGAGCGAGAGCGTGCGGGCATCCTCCTCGTCCTCATAGTTCACTTGCGCCGCTGTGAACGCGACACCGCCGAAGTCACCAAGATTCAGGGAGACGTTCGCCGCAACACCCGTCTCGAAGTCATTGTCGCCCTTTTGGCCGAGCGCTTGAAACTCGCGGTCCCGTTGGTCGAACTGAATGCCAGCTGACCAAACACGCGCGTCGTAGAGCCACGACGCCGTCGTGTAGCCGCCCGTCTCGTTCTGCGATCGGGAGATATAGACGTGGCCGGAATAGATCGTTGCGATGCCGGCGCCGGCTTGAAACGTCGTTGTGTCCTCCGCGTGCTCGATTGCGCCTTCGAGCGTGAGTGCGTCGGTTATGCCGCGGCGATAGCGCGCCGCGATGAAGCCCGCGCCATAGTCGCCGTTCTTCCTCCCGAACTCGCGCCGCTCCGCACCGGCCGAAACCGACCAGTCGCTCAGCCCTTTGCGCAGCATGTCGGTGTCGACAAAGAACGGGCGCGTGATGGTCTGCTGCCGGCCCAAGATGTCCGTGACCACCAGCTCCGCCTGGCCGCCGCCACTCACGACTGGTGCGTGATCAATCACGAACGGCCCAGCAGCCACTTCACCGCGAGCGCGCAGCGCGCCGTCGACATAGAGTTCAACGGTAGATGCCGTTTCCGCTTCGCCAGTCAGCGCGGGCGTAGGGTAGGTGATCAGCGACGGCGTCAGTGCGAAATGGCGTCCAAGCTGGATGCCGGCAAATCGCACTGGCGCCCCGCCGGCGCTTGCGAACGCAGCGTCACCAAGGCGGATGCGCACGCCTTCACGTGGACGGTCGATCGTCCAGCTTGTTTCCAAGCGCGTGAGCCGTGACGTTTCATTGTCGGCTTGGCCGACGAAGGAGCTTTCAATCAAACCCCAGCGCCCGAAGAACGCGGCTTCGGCGATGCCGCCAATGCTCGCGCCATCGCTATCGACCCAATTCGCTTCGGCCTCATAGTTGAGGTAGCCGCCCGTCGCCGAAACGATTTCAGCCTGCTGAGCATCCGGCGTCAGGTCCACGCGCTGCTGCTCATAGCACGCCGACGTGCAGGTGATCACGATAGCCCCGGCTGCCGCGCGTTCCTCGTACTGAAGCCCCGGAATACTTGAGAGAAGCACCTGCGCGTCGCCGTCCGGCACTGTGATACCGAACGATGCAAGCGCGCTCGCTTCGACCGAGACACGGCCCGCATCGTCGCGCCACGCGAACACGTCGCGCGTTACGCCACGCGCAGGCAGCCGCAGCTGCGTCACAAACGGCGACGCCGCATCTTGCGCGGCGGCGGGCGTTGCGAAGAGCAGGCTAATGCAAAGAAGCGCCCGGGCCGACATGGATCGTGCGCTCGCTCAGCTCGCCGCCGGAATCGGCAGCACGGAGCCGAATCGCGTTCGCATGCGCCGGCAGGGGAATTTCAGCGGATGCGCCCGCCAAGAGATAACGCGGCGCGTTCAGATACTCACCGCCATCCAGCAGCGCAATCTGCGCGTAGCCCGCGCCAGTGTTTGAGAGAATGAGGCCAGTTGCCGTCGGCTGTGCATCGACATTCGCGCGAGCACGCGCGGGGCTGACGAAGACGGGGAGCGACATTTCCAAAGTAAAGCCGAGCGCCATTCCGTTGTGTCTGTCGCTAGGAAGCTCGCGCATGACGATGCGGTACGCGCGCTCCGTCTCACCAGACGCCCGGGCGCCAAGCCGGACAACCTGCTCTGCGTTCGCGGCAACCTCGAACACGCCGGGCGCAACCAGAAGATCGCGTGTTGGCGTAAGGACGTCGCGGCCGTTCGTCTGTGTCCACACGAATGCGTCAACTTCGAATGAGACCGGGCGGTCACGTCCGTTACGCACACGAACGGAGCTGATGTTGCGTTCCGCGCTCATGTTGACGAGCACGGGCGCCACTTGGATGCCGCCGGTTTGCGCGCCCGCCGCGGATGGCGAGGCCAGCAGGGCCAACGCCAGGAGGAGGGCGCGCGGACTCACCACGACACGGTTACGACGACGGTGTCGGAATAGTCGCCTGCGGGAGCGGCCTGCTGCATCGGAATGCGGCCGAACACGTCGATCGTGTCCGAAGTGCCGTCGCCAGTGGCCGACACGCGATCCGTGCCGCTGTTGCCCCAGAGAACCGAGTGCTGGTTGTCCTTATAGAGAACGTAGTTCAGCGTTTGCGAACCGCCGTCCTTGGTCATGCGGCGGTTCGCCATCGACGCGCCCGAGCCGTCACCGAGGCTGAGGCCGACGTGATAGGGCGTGCCGTTTGTGCACGTAACGCTCAGCGACGTCTGCGCTTCGACGTGCGTCGCCGCGACCGGATCATAATTGCCGAAAATAAGATCGGTTGCGTTGACTTCGCAGGAAGCCAGCACGGTCGCGGTAACCTCAAGGGAATCCGTATCGCTGCCCGCCGCGAACGCAGCGGAGGGTACGAGCATTGCACCTGCCAGCGTCAAAGAAAGAAGAGAACGAAACATCACCACACCAATTTGTTGTTGCGAGGCTTTTGCGCCCCTGCCGGCTAAAAAGCGCTTAAGTTGAGCTTCTGCTTGGCGCTCTACCGCGCGAGGTAGAGGGCGGCCTATGCCTGAAGGCATAGGGATGTGAACGGCGTACGCCGCTTTGGTCCGTCGTCTTGCACTCGACATCACGCCACCAATGCAGCGCCGCCGCAGCGCACGCCGTTCACCCGAACGTCGGCCTCCCCTAGGCGCACACCGAGGAGGTCCGACAACCCATTCAAAAGACTATCAAGCGGCGCCGCTGCCGCCGTGAGCACACCTTTCACACTCGAAGTTAGTGCGCCGGTGTTGAGGCCGATCCCGCCTGCGCGCACCGTTAGTTGCGTCTGCCCAAGTAAACTTGAGACAGTGGCGCGCGCCGCGTCGCGTGTTTGCACCGACTTCACGACGCCGCGATCAATATCGCTGCCGCTGAAGCGCACGTTGCTCCAAGTCTGGCCACCAACATCGATGCGAGATTCGCCTTCGACGCGGGCTAACCCTACGCGAACCAGCTGAGCCGGTGAGGGAGTGAGGTTGGTGCGAAAATTGTTGAGCCGTCCGCGATCGATTTCTCCCAGCATCAACGAGCCGATCCCAGGCGACACGCCGAGCGTCACGGCGCGATTGCCGCCGCCGCCCCAACCGCAGGCAATGTCCTCGAGGCGGGCTTGCCCGGAAGCGAGTTCAACGAGAATAGGCACCCGCACATTCGTCAACGCTCCGGCGCCGGCGTTGGCTTCAACATAAAGCCGCGTTTGCGCGGTGCGAATGATGACGTCTTCATCGCTCGTGACAGTGAGCCAGGGTGAGTTGTTCGGTCGTTCGCCAATCGCCAGCCAAACGTTGGTCGATGCCAGCCCCGGCACGCCTCCGCCTAAATCGAGCTGAACCTGCCGATCGCCGTTAGCGACCTGCAGGATGGCGGTCGCCAGATCCATGGCGCTGACTTTGATGCCGGTGTCGGCGCTCCTCGTTGCGTGATCTTGAGCGCCATACGGGCCGAGATCTAAGACGTTACTTAGCCCCCGCAACGGTCCGCTGCGCTCTGAGGCGCGCGCCATGGCGCGCAGCGCGCGCTCGGCCCTTTCGTCTGTCTGCGCCACGACGTCCGCCAGCGCGGCCAGCGCTTCCGGCGCCTCCGCCTCGGCGTCCAGCGTCTCGTCGAAGCTTGCCGCTTCAAGATCGAGCCGCGTTTGCAACGCTTCGACGTAGTCGAGCACGTCGACATCGGCGCGCAGGAGCGAATTGTAGTCCATGACGGACAGGTTGACGTTGCTGCCTGTCAGTCCGCTCATCACTTGGTTGGCGACACCGCCTTGCAGCGACAGCAGCCGTGTGCCGATCTGGAAGCTCGCCATCTGCGTTTCGGCGGCCGTTGCTTGACGCCGAATCTGCATACGCCCGCTCGGTATGAAGAGACGTCCGAAGTACAGTGGCGCACTCGTGGTGAGTTCGACGCGCACCGCATTCGGTGCGGCAGAGCTAGGGCGGAAGCGCTCGCCGGGCCGAACGGAACGATCCGGCGCATAGGTTCCGCGCACGACACGGACGCGTGTGTCGAGCGGCCACCGGTTGGCGGCGACGGTGGCGGTGGCGAGCGCTTCCGCTTGCGCCGGGTTCTGCATCGCCGCGAGCGCGGCAAGGTCGGCGCTGCCCTGTAGGCGGCGGGATTCCAGGTAGACGCTACCGACATCGACGGCCAAGCCGGCAAAGCCAATCAGCACCACGAAGCTTACGGCCGTAATCACCGAAATTCCGCCGTCGCGCGCGCGTAGGAAGGGGTGGCAGAGCATCAGTAGCCGCCCAAGCGGATGGTGGAGCGGCGGGAAATCACTGGCGGTGGCGCTGGGATCAAGGACTCGAACGTCCAGTACACATCGTCGCTGGCGTCATACGTAACGGAAACTGAGATGGTCGTTCCTTCATGCGAGAGGGCGACCTGTGAGACCTCGCCGCGCATGAAGCGCTGGCCAGAGATGCCCGCTTCCATGGCCTCGCGCGCCAATGCGAGCCGCTCTTCATCGTCTAGCCCCGCAATCGAGGCGCGCGCGGCGTCATTCGCTAGCTGCTGGACCGTATGTGCGGTAAGAAAGTACCCGCCATACGTGAAAATGCCCGTCATCAGAAGGAGCAACACGGGGCCCACAATCGCAAACTCTACCGCCGCGCCCCCGGCCTTCGAGCGGACCGCGCGATCCAGACGTACAAGCCTGAATGCTCGGAATCTTTTGGACAACTTAAGCGAGAACCCCATGGCTTCGCGCTCCTTGATCTCTGGAGTGAAAGCCTCGCAAAAAGGACTTGCGATCTCGCCGTGTTGAATTTTTCGAATGTTTCAAAAACTGCAGAAAGATGCGTGTTATCTCGCCTAACGCTAAGGGAATACGACACGACGAACGACGCCAAAAACGTGCCGAACGGCGTGCCCGCGCAGGTTGTAAGGCGTTTTCTGTGATGTCAGTGTTATTCGCAGAACTTGATTCGGAGGGTTCATGCCAAACCGCATCAGCGTGTCATCTGCTGAGTTCATCCGTAACATCGGATACTGGCAGAACGAGGCGTTACGACAGCCAGTCTCGATCACGCATCACGGACGCGAGCGCCTTGTGCTCAGCGCGCCCGATGTCCTTTCAACCTCTTCAGCAGAGGACTCGTCGCACGGGCTCGCCAAGCTGCGGGCCGATGTGGCTGCGGTTCAGGAGAATTTGGAAGACGGCTACTTGTCCGTGGACGCTGCGCTCTGTGTCCGTCACAGCAACTCTGTAGCTCAGGCTATCAGCGGTCTGTCCCGGGGCGACCTCGAAGGCGCGGCCATCTTGCAAGCCCTGCCGCAGCCTCTGGCCTCCATCCTCGCCGACCGCGTCCAGCGCGTGATGCGAACACGCCAAGCGGAGCGTTTCGAAGTCGGTGCACAGGACAATCGTCACTTCGCAGTAACTGTTTTTCCCGTGTCGGTCGGCGCGGGAGTGCTACTGCGCAATACGACCGAACTGCGCGTTTTGCGTCAGCGCCTGGAAGAAGGCGAGGCCATGCAGCAAGCCGTGCGGCGTCATCCACGCGCAGCCGCTATCAAGTTGGACGCCCGAGCACGTATTGAGAGTATCGACACAACTTTCGCTGCTTGGTCCGGCTTCGCAGCCGCTGACGTGGTTGGCCACCGGGTGATTGACTTGGTCTCCGCCGGCCAGCGCCGTGACGTGGCCGAGATGATCGAGCGCGTGCTTCGCGACGGCGAGTCGTGTGAGATTAGCCTCACCATGCTGGGCAAGCGAGGTGATGAAATGCCCGGCGATCTGGCGCTCGCGCCGATCCTCACCGACTTTGCGGCCCACGGCGCCTTCGCACTCTTCGTGCCCGCGTCTCCCGCCGGCACCGCACAGCGCGCCGCTTGATGCAACCGGTCTAGCGCCGGCGCCCGCATCGCCTGTAGTCTTGCCGGCGAGGGACAAATGGCGCGTACGCAGGCAGCGGATTACGATGAGCGAAAGCAGGCGATCGTTGAGGCGGCCGCCGCGCTCTTCGCGGCTGACGGCTTCAATGGCGCGTCCGTGGCCGACATCGCCGAGCGATGTAAGACGTCCAAGTCGCTCGTCTATCACTATTACGAGTCCAAAGAGGACATTCTCTATGATGTCATGATCAGCCACGTCCGCGCGCTGGAGGCCGCCGCAGCTGATGCAATGGCCGGAACTGAGGGCCCCAAGCAGAAGCTGCGCGAGTTGGCACAGCTCTTCATGGCGCTCTATGTCGGCGCCGCCGATCGGCACAAAGTGCTGCTGAACGATCTTGGCCGTTTGCCGAAGTCCAAGCGCGCGGAAATCGTCGCGGTGCAGCGCGGACTGATCGAGAACTTGCGTAAGCTGCTTCTGGAGATCGCGCCGGATCTGAACAAGCGTCCCGGCGAAGCGCTCGCTGCCGCGATGCTCTTTTTCGGTATGATCAATTGGACGCACACCTGGTATAAACCGACCGGCGCCGTGAGCGCCGAAGAGCTGGCTGATATGGCTGTGAACGTAACCCTCGGCGGCCTCGCGCGCGCCGCTGGCGGCTAGGCGGGCTTGCGCCACTCCATCACCACGAACCAAGGCGCGCGACGATAACGCTCTGCCTTCGGATTAGGAGCGTTTGCAACTGGCGCCGGCTCATCGAAGAATCGAAGCTCCAGCCCGTGGCGCAACAATTCACGCATGTACGCGCTGAGAGGTCGATGGTGATTGACGATGCGAATGCCGCGCCGCTCGGTCCAGAAGCCCCGCTCTTCGAGATAGTTGTCGACCGGATAGTGCAAGTGCGCGCCAGTCATCCCGCGCACCCAACCCGTCTCCGCTCCGGCCGTGTTGAAGCCATTGCAATTGGCGATCAGCAGCGTGCCGCCAGGCTTCAGCACACGCGCTATCTCCGCGATCGGCGCGCGGATCTCTGGCATATCGATCAAGCTAAGGTAGCTGACGACGAGGTCGAAGCTTGCATCGCCCACAGGCAATGCATCGCCGCTTGCCTCTAAGTAGATTCCGCCCGGATCAAGCTCGCGAGCACGCTCAAGCAATACGCGTGTCGGGTCGATGCCGGTGCTGGCAATGCCCTCGGTGCCGAGCATCCTGCAGAATCGGCCTTCGCCGCAACCAACATCTAGCGCTGTCTTCGGCGCGGTCGCCAATGCCCGCGGCAGCATGATGGGATCAAGCACATAGCGGCGGCCGAAATCGCCGTGTTCTCCCATATCCGCGATCCAAGCGGACGCGGACTCGCTCCAACCATTTTCTGACATGACCTAGACGTCGTACGTCAGCGCCACGCCTTCGGTAAGAGGGGTTGCTTGGCAGGTGAGCACGTAACCATCGGCCAATTCCTGCTCGGAAAGCCCGTAGTTCACCTTCATGCTCACTTCGCCGGCCGTCACCTTGGCGCGGCACGTGGCGCAGACGCCGCCCTTGCACGCGAACGGCGCGGGCAGGCCTGCGGCGCGGACATTGTCCAGGATCGAGTGCTTCTCGGGATCGAACGCCACCTGCATGCGGCGGCCATTGAGCGTCACGCTCATCTTCAGCCCCGCTGCCTTCTCCTCCAGCGCACGCGCCGCCGCTGCTTGTGCCGCAGAGAGGGGGCCAGTGGTGAAACGCTCGATCAGAATGCGCGGTTTGTCGACGCCCTTGGCGACCAGCGCTTCTTCAACCGCATCCATCATCGGGCCGGGACCGCAGATGAAGAAGGCATCGATGTTTGTGGGATTCACCAGCGTCGACAGGATCTCTTCAGCTTTGGCGCGATCGAGCCGGCCATTGAACAGCTCAATCTCTTCTTCCTCTTCCTCAAGGAAATGAAACACCGAGAGACGGTCGAGATAGCGGTCCTTCAGCCCCGCGATCTCTTCGAGAAACATGACGCCAGGTGAGTTGCGGTTGCCGTAGAAGAGTGTGAAGCGTGACTGTGGCTCCATCGCCAGCGCCGTCTTGAGCAGCGAAAGCACCGGCGTGATGCCGGAGCCGCCCGCGAACGCCACATATTCGCGCCGCGCCCTCGCATCGAAATTCCAGCAGAACGACCCATGTGGCGCCATCACATCAAGTTCGTCGCCAGCCTTCAGCTCGTCATTGACCCAGCCCGAAAACACACCACCAGCGATCTTCTTCACGCCGATCTTCAGCATCCCTTCGCTGGGCGACACGCAAACAGAATAGTTGCGCCGCACTTCCTCGCCGCCGAGCTCTCGGCGGAAAGTGAGGTGCTGCCCTGCCTTGAACGCAAACGCCTCACGCAGCGCATCAGGCAGCTCGAAGCGCACTGACACCGCGTCCGGCGTTTCGCGCTTCACCTCGGCGACGCGCAGCTTATGAAAAGCGATGCTCGCCATCAGTGACACTTGAACCGGTCAAACGGCTCCGCGCACGCCTTGCAGCGCCACAGCGCTTTGCACGGCGTGGAGCCGAAGCGGGAAATTTCTTCCGTATTGCTCGAACCGCAGCGTGGGCATTCGGCCAGCGTCTGGTTCTTCAGCGCCGAAGCGCCAGCGCCCTTCGGTGGCGGCGCAATGCCATACGCGCGCAGTTTCTCGCGGCCTTCGTCGCTGATCCAGTCCGTGGACCAAGGCGGTGAAAGCGTCGTTGCAATCGCGACATCGACAAAGCCATTCGCGTCGAGCGCGGCCCGGATCGATTGCTCAATCGCGATCGTTGCTGGGCAACCCGTGTAGGTTGGCGTGATCGTCACCGCGTCCACGCCGATCTCGCGCACAATACCGAGATCAAGCACGGAGACCGCCGGAATTTCCGGATCAGGCACATCCGCAAGCACCGCGCGAATGCGATCGGCGTTGGAAATCGCGACCACCGCGCTCACCACGTCGCGCCCGGATAAGCGCGCTGCAAGAATTGCATCTCGGTCAGCAGGTGGCCCAGGTGCTCGGAATGACGGCCCACGCGTCCGCCAAGCACCGGCCGCCGCGAAGCAGGCCGCATCAGCGTCGCTTCCGCCAACACCGCATCGATCCGCGTATCCCAAGACGATCGCAGGGCCGCCTTATCGATGCCAACGCCGGCCTTGATCGCCGCCGCGTCGACATCGTCCATCGCAAACAGCTCGTCGGCGAAGCGCCACATCCAATCGAGCCCAGCGATCATGCGCGCCTTGCTCTCGTCCGTGCCGTCACCCAGGCGCACGACCCAATCGCTCGCCAGCACGGCGTGATACGCCGTTTCCTTCACCGCCTTCGCCGCTATCGCCGCTATCGTCGCGTTCTTCGAAGCCATCAGAGCCGTGAACAACAGCTCCTGATAGTGCGAGAATAGGAACTGCCGCGCGATTGTCTGCGCGAAATCGCCGTTCGGTTGCTCGACCAGCAAGCAATTGGTGAAATCCATCACATCGCGGCGAAAGGCGAGGGCGTCGCCATCGCGGCCTTTGCCCTCAAGCTCGCCCGCGAGGTTCAAAAAGTGCGTGGCTTGCCCAATCTGATCCAGCGCCACATTCGCCAGCGAAAGATCAACCTCCAGCGCCGGCGCATGTCCGCACCATTCGCTCAGCCGCTGGCCGAGAATGAGCGAGTCATCGCCCAGCCGCAGCGCATATGTCGCGACTGCATCCATCAGATGTGCGTGATGCCGTCAGGAATTTTGTAGAAGGTCGGGTGGCGATAGACCTTATCTTCCGCCGGCTCGAACAACGCGCCCGCGTCGCCCGGATCGGACGACGTGATCTGCGCCGAAGGCAGCACCCACAAGCTCACGCCTTCCATGCGCCGCGTGTAGGTATCGCGCGCGTGCTCAAGCGCCATCTTGGCATCCGCCGCGTGAACGCTGCCGACATGGCGGTGCGAAAGCCCGCCCTTGCCGCGCACGAACACTTCCCACAGCGGCCATTCCTTGCTCGCGTCGCTCATTGCCTTACTCCGCCGCCAGCTTTGCCGCCGCACGCTTCTCGGCATGCACCCGCGCTGCATCGCGTACCCACTCGCCGTCTTCCCATGCCTTCACGCGCGCTTGCATGCGCTCCTTCGCGACGGGGCCTTCGCCCTTCACGACGGCGTAGAACTCTTCCCAATCAACCTCGCCGAAATCATAAGCGCCGCGCTCTTCGTTCCAGACGAGCTTATCGTCCGGCACTGTCAGCCCAATCGCTTCTGCCTGCGGCACGGTGATATCGACGAACTTCTGGCGCAACTCATCGTTGGTATCGCGTTTAATGCGCCAGCGCATGCTTTGTTCGGTGTTCGGTGACTTGTCGTCCGGTGGGCCGAACATCATCAGCGACGGCCACCACCAGCGGTTCAGCGCATCCTGCGCCATGCGCTTCTGCGCATCAGTGCCATCAGCGAGATGCATCATGATCTCGTAGCCCTGGCGCTGGTGGAAGCTCTCTTCCTTGCAGATACGCACCATCGCCCGCGCGTAGGGGCCATAAGACGTTCGCTGTAGCGGCACTTGATTCATGATCGCCGCGCCGTCAACGAGCCAGCCGATTGCGCCGATGTCCGCCCAGGTCAGCGTCGGATAGTTGAAGATGGTCGAGTACTTCGCTTTTCCAGACAGCAACGCCTCCGTCATCTCATCGCGTGAGGTGCCGAGCGTTTCTGCGGCCGAGTAAAGATAGAGCCCGTGCCCAGCTTCATCCTGCACCTTCGCCAGCAGGATCGCCTTGCGCCGCAAGTTCGGCGCGCGCGTGATCCAATTGCCCTCCGGCAGCATGCCGACGATCTCGCTGTGCGCGTGTTGCGACATCTGCCGCACCAGCGTCTTGCGGTACGCCTCCGGCATCCAATCCTTCGGCTCGATGAATTCGTCGCTCGCCACACGCGCTTCGAACGCGGCGACAAGCGCCGGATCTTCCGCGACGGCTTTCTCAGCCTTGCCTTTGCCCTTGCCGGAGAGATCAGTGGTGTACATGCGCTCAGCCTTCTGGAAGCTGCTCTACCATAGCATTCGCTGACCGATCGGTCAACTAATTCGCCGGTCGCAAATTTTGCGGGAAAGGAGCTCTGGTGGTCGCCGCCGCCGGCCAATTCTGTAGGCTCGTCACATGCGCGTGGGGTCAATTCTCAGTTTACTCGCCGTTTCGGCAATTCTGCTGTCGGCCGGCTGTCAAACCACGCCGCCACCCGCGCGAGGCGCGCCAGCGGAAGCCGTTCCGCTTCACTCGCTGACGTCGACCAATTTCTCCGACCTTGCCCCTTTGCGCCAACGCCTCGACGGCGTTCGCATTGTGCAACTCGGTGAGAGCAGCCATGGCGCAGCCGAGTACAATCAAATCAAGACGCGCCTCGTGCGTTTCCTGCACGAAGAGATGGGCTTCGATGTCCTCGCGTTCGAAAGCGATCCGTATCAGTGCGCGCTCGCCAACCAGACCGCTGGTGAGGCAAGCGCCGTCGCTACGCTTACCTCCTGCGTCGTCGGCGTCTGGCATACGGAGGAAGTGCGTGAACTCTTCGAGTATATCCGCGCGACACGCACAACAGATCGGCCGTTGATCCTTGCCGGCTACGATATTCAGCCGATCGGGCCGAACAAGCAGGGACGTCCGGACTATTTGGCGCAAGTCGTCGCGACGGTCGATCCGGCGTATGCGGAGGAGGTGCGCGCGTTGGATCAGCGCTTTCTCACCGCTTACGGCAGTGGCAGGCGCGCCGGGCGGGCATACTTCAACGAACATCGCTCAGAGTTGATTGACGGTTACGTGGCCCTGAACACGTTCTTGCGGGAACGCGAATCGCTGCTTGTGCAAGCCTTCGCCACGAACGCCGACCCGCTCGCGCCGCTGATGGCGCAGCAGATCAGCTATTCGATGGCGCAGTATCTTCGCCAGCAAACGGCGGAAACGACGCTCGAGTACATGGAGTTGCGAGATCAGGGCATGGCCGAAAACCTGATCTATCTCGCCGAGACCCTGCGCCCTGGCGCGCGCGTCATCGCCTGGGCGCACAACGCACACATTCAATACAACAATCAGACCATCGATCTCACCGGCGTTGACGAACCCGAAATCTCATCGCGCTCCGCCGGTTGGTGGTTGCGCGAGCGTTATGGCGACGACCTCTATACAATTGGGCTCTACGCGTCCGCGGGGCGGATGGCGCGCAACGATCGCGAGGTGATCACGGTCACGCCGGTGTTGCCAAACTCCCTCGAAGCGCAAGCAATACCAGCGGGCGCGCCGGGAATGCTGTTCCTTGCGCCGACTGATGGCTCAAGAGATCCGCTGTGGCATCAGCCGACGAGCGCGAAATATTGGGGCGCCGCAGATCTGCCAATGATCCTGAGCGAACAATATGACGCCGTGGTGCTGCTGCGCGAAACGACGTCGCCGCGTTATCTGAGCGTCAACTAAACGACCGCGCCGCCGATCGTCTTTGAAAGGCCGGTGAACTCGGCGATGACGCGTCCTTCGCTTGACCGGACACTCACTTGATAAACGCCACTGCGACCGGCGCGTGAAGCTTCGCGTGCCTCAGCTATGAGCACTTCGCCGGGCTGCGCTGGCGCAAGAAAAGAGATGGTCGCGTTCTGCGCTACCGTGTTTTCGTTGCGCGAGTTGCACGCGTACGCGAACGCCGTGTCGGCGAGCGCGAAGATCATACCGCCGTGGCCGATGCGATGGCCGTTGAGCATGTCGTCCCGCACCTTCATGCGGATGAGTGCGTAGCCTTCGCGTGCGTCTTCGATCACGATCCCCCAAGCAGGCCCAGTGCCTTCACGGCTCAGCAGAGTTTCGGCGACGCGCCGCGCGAGATTGTCCGCTTCGTTCATGCGCTTCTCGTGAATTGACCGACCATGCATTCTATCATACCCCACGCCCACGCGCGAGGAGGCGAGAAATGGACTACGAAACCATTCAGCTGGAGATCGCCAATGGCGTCGCGCGCCTCACGCTCAATCGGCCCGATCGCCTGAACAGCTTCACCGCGCAAATGCACGACGAAGTCTCGCGTGCGCTAGAAGCCGTGACGAAAAGCGATGCGCGCGTGCTTGTTTTGACTGGCGCCGGCCGCGGCTTCTGCGCTGGCCAAGACCTCTCCGATCGGGCGGTGGCTCCGGGTGGTGAAGGCGTTGATCTTGGGGAGTCGCTGGAGAAGCGCTACAATCCGCTGATCCGCAAACTCACCTCGCTCGAAATGCCAGTGATCTGCGCCGTGAACGGCGTGGCAGCCGGCGCCGGCGCCAACATCGCGCTCGCGTGCGACATCGTTATTGCCGCCAAGAGCGCCAAGTTCATTCAAAGCTTCGCCAATATCGGCCTCATCCCCGACAGCGGCGGCACCTGGACGTTGCCGCGTCTCGCCGGCCAAGCCCGCGCCATGGGCCTGGCGCTGACAGGTGAACCGCTCACCGCGGAGCGCGCCGAGGCATGGGGCATGATTTGGAAATGCGTGGATGACGACAAGTTGCGTGAAGAAACCGACGCGCTCGTAACCAAGTTCGCCTCAGCCCCCACGCGCGGCTTGGCGCTGACCAAGAAGCTTATTCGCGAGAGCGGTGCGCGGACATTGCCTGATCAGCTCGACATCGAGCGCGACGCACAACGCGCCCTCGGCCGCACCAGCGACTACAAGGAAGGCGTCGGCGCCTTCATGGAAAAGCGCACGCCGAAATTCACCGGAAACTAAGTCATGAAACCGATCTCGCTGCAGAACTATGCCGAAGGCCGTTGGGTCGCGGGCGCCGGCGGCCTCGCCGAATTGCGCTCCGCCGTGAACGGCGACGTCGTCGCGCTGACGTCGTCGCAAGGCCTCGACTTCGGTGCGATGCTGAAATTTGCGCGTGAGCAGGGTGGCCCGGCGCTGCGCGCGCTCACCTTCCACCAGCGCGCGCTCATGCTGAAGGCGCTCGCCGAAGCGCTCAACGCCAAAAAGGATGATCTCTACGAACTCAGCTACAACACCGGCGCCACCAAGGCCGACAGCTGGATTGACATCGACGGCGGCATTGGAACGTTCGCGGTCTATCAAGGCAAAGGCCGCCGCGAGCTGCCGAACGAGCGCATCCTGATTGACGGCAACGTCGAAGCACTCTCGCGCAATGGTACGTTCCAGGGACTGCACGTCTTCACATCGCTGCAAGGCGTCGCCGTTCACATCAACGCCTTCAACTTCCCCGTCTGGGGCATGCTGGAAAAACTTGCGCCAACCTTCCTCGCTGGCGTCCCGGCGATCGTGAAACCCGCGAGCGCAACGAGCTATCTCACCGAAGCCGCCGTTCGCGTGATGCTCGACGCCAACGTCCTGCCTAAAGGGGCGCTGCAGCTTATCGTCGGCTCAACCGGTGATCTCTTTGAGCACCTGACAACGCAGGATGTCGTCTCGTTCACGGGCTCAGCCGCGACAGCGAACAAACTGAAGAGCCACCCCGTCATCGTCCGCGAAAGCGTCCGCTTCGTTGCGGAACAGGATTCGCTCAACGCCTCGATACTCGGCCCCGACGTAACGGCGGAATCGCCGGAGTTCGATCTCTTCATCAAAGAGGTCGCCAAGGAAATGACCGTGAAGGCGGGGCAGAAGTGCACCGCCATCCGCCGGGCCATGGTCCCGGCGTCGCTCCTAGACGCAGCACAAGGCGCGCTGAAAGCGCGTTTGGAGAAAACCACCATCGGCGATCCGCGCGATGAAGCGACGCGTATGGGCGCGCTCGTGAGCACGAGCCAGCGCAACGACGTGCGCGAGAAGATCAAAGAGATCAGCGCCGACGCTGCAATCGTATATGGCGACCCGAACGCTGCGCCGTTCAACGAAAAGGGCGCGTTCATCTCGCCCGTGCTGCTGCGCTGCGAAAACCCATGGCAAGCGCGCGCTGTGCATGACGTAGAAGCCTTCGGCCCGGTCTCCACGCTGATGCCGTACAAGGATGCCGCTGACGCCAGCGCGCTCGCCAATCGGGGCAAGGGCTCGCTCGTCATGAGCGCCTTCACCTACGACACCGATTTCGCGCGCGACCTCGTGCTTGGCTCCGGCTCATTCCACGGCCGCATCGCCTTCATCGATCGCGACAGCGCGAGAGAATCCACCGGCCACGGCTCACCCATGCCGCACATGATTCACGGTGGCCCCGGGCGCGCCGGCGGCGGCGAAGAGATGGGCGGCATTCGTGGCGTCACCCATTACATGCAACGCACCGCGCTGCAGGGCCATCCGCGGACGCTCGCAGCCATCGTGAAGCGCTACATCGCCGGCATGCCGACGGAGAACGCCGAACAACATCCGTTCCGCCGCAAATTCCACGATCTGCCGATTGGCTATCAGCTCAAGACCAAGTCCCGCGAAATCACGCTCGACGATATCGAGCACTTCGCCCACTTCACCGGCGACACCTTCTACGCGCACATGGACGAAGAAGCTGCGAAGGCAAATCCGCTCTTCGGCGGCCGCGTCGCACACGGTTATCTCATTTTGGCATTCGCAGCCGGTCTCTTCGTGGATCCCGATCCGGGCCCAGTGCTCGCGAACTACGGCCTCGACAATCTGCGCTTCGTCAAACCGGTAAAGCCCGGCGACGCCATCCAAGTCGCGCTCACCGTGAAAGACAAAACGCTGCGCAAGCCGGATCAAGGCGAGGTGCGCTGGGACGTCGTCGTCACCAACCGCGACGGTGAAACCGTCGCGGCGTACGATCTGCTCACGATGAACGCGGCCTAAGCGACGGCCTTCAGCGCTTCGACAAAGCGCGGAATGTCCGCCTCGCGCAATCCTGCGACGTTAATCCGCGCTGCATCCGTCATGTAGATGCCGTGCTGCTCGCGCAGCGCCGTGACTTGCGCGTCGTTCAACGGCAGCGTTGAGAACATGCCTTTCTGATCCGCAATCAGATGCATGGGGATCGAGTTCACCCGCTCCGCCGCCAGCATCCTGCGCGTGCGCTTGATGTGCGAACGGATCTGATCAAGCTCATCGCGCCATGAGGTCCGTAGCGCATTGTCGCTCAGCACTTCACGCACTATCGCCGCGCCGTGATCCGGCGGCATCGAGTAGTTGGCGCGGGCAATCTGCGCTAGATTGCTCATCGTCGCCGCGCGCGCCTTTTCAGCTGTCTTTACAAACAGCGCGCCCACGCGCTCGCGATAGATGCCGAACGACTTCGCTTCCGAAATCGCCATGATTGCCTCCGGCACGCGCTCCAACAGCACGCGCGCACCTGCGACATCCTCATCCACCCCATCGCCGAAGCCTTGATAGGCGAGGTCGATAAACGGAATGAGTCCGTGTGTGTTCAGTGCATCCGCAAGCTGCTTCCATTGCTCAATCGAGAAGTCCGCACCGAGCGGGTTATGGCAGCACGCCTGCAAAATCACCGCATCGCCGCGTTCACATGTCGCGAACCCGGCGAACAACGCATCCATATCGATGCGCTGCTCGGCGATGTTGAAGAACGGGACATCGACTGCCTCCAGCCGAGCCGCGCGCACGATCGCCGGGTGGTTTGGCCAGCACGGTTGCGGCAACAAAATCCGCTTGCCGCCGCTTTCGCGCAGCAGATCGGCGCCTAGTCGCAGCGCGCCAGTGCCGCCGACCGCCTGGATCGAAACGAAATCGCGCGCCATCTCACCGAAAGCGAGCTGGCCGACGAGCTTCAGAAAATCCACGTCGCCTTGCTGGCCGACATATGTCTTCGTCTTCTGGCCCGCGAGCAGTACTGCCTCAGCGTCCTTCACCGCCTTCATCACCGGCGTATTGCCGCTCGCGTCTTTGTAGACGCCGACGCCGAGATCAATTTTGTCCGTGCGCGGATCCTCGCGGAACATCTTGATGATCTTCAGGAGCGGGTCCGGCGCCTTGAGGGGAAGGTTCTCGATCATTGCGTCCTCAGTCTTCGAGCGGCCATGTTTCAAGCACTTCAACGAAGCGCGTGAGCCAGGCATTGGTTTGATGGCCATCGAGCACGCGGTGATCGATGGTGAGTGAAACGTAAGCCATCGGCTTGATCACCATCGCGTCGGCTCCGCCGACGTCGCGCACGACAACGCGCTTCTCGAGCTTGCCAACGCCGAGGATCGCCGATTGCGGCTGGTTGATGATGATCGGCGTCGCAACCAGCGAGCCGGACACGCCGTGATTGGAGATCGTAAACGTGCCGCCTTGCACGTCAGCAGGCTTCAACTGGTTCTTGCGCGCCCGCTCCGTGAGATCGCCGAGTTGCGCCGCAGTTTCCTTCAGCGTCAGCGCCTGCGCGCGTTTGATCACCGGAACGATGAGCCCCCTGTCGCCCAGCGCCACGCCCATGCCGATATTGGCGTCCTCGAACACTTCGAGGAAGTCGTCGTGCCAGCGCGCATTGACGTTCGGCGAAACCTTCATCGCCTCCGCCGCCGCTCGCACGATGTAGGCCGAGTAGGTGAGTGGCGCGCCCGCTTTGGCGTAGGCGTCCTTGTGCTTGGCGCGGTGCGCCGCAATCGCTGAGAAGTCCGCTTCGAAAACGGCCGTCACATGCGGCGCGATAGCGACGGAGCGTGACATATGCTCCGCGATCGATTTCCGCATCGCGTCATGCGGAATCCGTCCGCCTTTAACAGGCGCCGACGCAGGCTTCATCGCGGCCGGCTTGGCTTTGCCTCGCGCGACATGATCTTCAACATCCTTGTGCGTAATCCGCCCGTCGCGCCCTGTGCCGGCGACATCCGCGGGTGAAAGCCGATGCTCCGAAAGCAATCGCTTCACCAATGGTGACAGACGCATCTCCGCGCCCGCGTCATAACCCGCCGGCATCGCGCCACTGCGCCCAGTGGGCGCCACATCGACATTGCGGCTCGCGGTTCGTCCGGCCGATGCACCCGAGGTATTGAGCACACCTAGCACCGCGCCTGGTGCAGCTTCGTCACCTTCGTTCAGTGAAATCGCACCCAGCACGCCGTCGGCAGGCGAGGGCACCTCGACGGCGACCTTATCCGTCTCCAGCTCCACAATTGGCTCATCGCGTTTCACCGCGTCGCCGACCTTCTTAAGCCAAGCGCGCACGACGGACTTGGAGCCTTCCTGCTCCATCGGCATGAGAATGTTCGCGGTGTCGGCCATCAGAACGCCACCAGCTCTTCGATCTTCGCGCGAATGCGCTCAACTGACGGCAGCGCCCATTCCATCAACTCGGGGTGATGTGGCGAAGGAATGTCCGGCATAGTCAGCCGCGCCACTGGGGCGTCGAGGCTGAGGAACGCCTCATCGGCGACGACGGCCGCGATCTCCGCGCCAAAGCCGGCCGTGCCGATGTCTTCGTGCACGATGAGGCAGCGATGCGTGTGACGCACCGATTGAAGCACTGCCTCGCGATCCCAAGGCGCCAACGTGCGCAAGTCGATGATGGTCGCCGCGATGCCTTCCGACGCGACTTCGCAGCGATCGACCATCGCACCCCATGTCACAATGGTGATTTCATCGCCGAACTTCACCGTCCGCGCTTTGCCGAACGGCAGCGCAAAATCATCACCTGGATAGGGCCGACGCGCGCTGTGGTGATCGAGCATGTTGCGATGTTCGAGAAACATCACCGGATCGTTACCGCGCAGCGACGTGCGCAGCAGGCCGACCGCATCTTCCGCGTTCGAAGGACAAACGACGCGCCAACCAGGACTATGCACGAACTGTACTTCGTTCGTCTGCGAGTGCCACGGATCGCCGCACTTGAAGAAGCCCACCGGCATCCGCACCACCATGGGCGCAGCAAACCTGTTTGCTGTGCGCCAACGCATCGTGCCGCAATCGTTGATCTGCTCGCACGCCGGGTCGGCGTATTTACGGAACTGAATCTCCGGCACCGGCATCAGTCCTGCGATCGCCATGCCGACAGCGCGACCGATAATGCCTTCCTCCGAAAGCGAAGTGTCGAACACGCGCTCGACGCCGTACCTCTCCTGCAAGCCCAGCGTCACACCATGCACGCCGCCCTTCGGCCCGACGTCTTCGCCGAACACGAGCACGCGCGGATTGACCGCAAGCTCATGATCCAGCGTCCGGCGGATCGCCGTGATCATGTTGATGCGCGCGCCCTCGGGTTTGGCCTCATCGCTCGCGAGCGGCGCGGCATAGCCTGTATTCCAGAGCCCGCCTTCGTCCTGCAGAGCCTCAGCTTCGCTGAAGACAAAGCGCGTTACTTGCGTTGGCTCGCTCACCGGTCGCTGATCCGCGACCTGCGCCGCGCGGCGCACGCGCTCTTCCGCCTGAGTTTGCGCGGCATCCCAATCTGTCTCGCTAAGCAGTGAGGGGACAACATGCGCCTTCAGTTTCGGCAGCGGATCGCGCGCCCATTCGGCGTCGACGGTGTCTTTGGATTTGTACGCCTGCGTGTCTTGGAACGAGTGCCCCTGCAGGCGCGGCACCACGAGGTGCACGAGCGCTGGCCCGTTGCCGCCGCGCACATGCGCCACAGCGTCCGCTACGAACTCCGATGCCTGCACCGGGTCCGTGCCGTCGCCATCGAAGATCCTGAGCCCAGCGAAGCTCGCCAAATTCTTCGCGATATTCTCGCCAGGCGTCTGCAGCCAGCCCGGCGTGGAAATGCCGTAACCGTTGTCTTCGATGTAGAAGAGCATTGGCAGCTTCAAGGTCGTCGCCATCGTCAGCGCTGACCAGAAGCCGTTGGTCGCCACCGATGCGTCGCCTCCGAGCACAACGCTTATCGCGCCATCGTAAACGCGATCACCCAGCACGTTTTTCGCGTACTCTATCGCCTGCGCGTAGCCGGCCGTCGGCGTGTATTGCGCGCCAACGCCGCCGCACATCGGGAGCGCCGAAGCGCCGTTCGCGTTCGGATAGTTGAATACGACGCCGATGTCGCGCCCGTCGCTATATCCGCCAGCGCGCCCCATTGCGGAGCCCAGCGCATCCTCGAGCGCAACGCCGAGTGAAAGCAGGATCGGCCGCGAGCGATAGTAGCCGCAGATCGCGTCTTTTGGGTGCGTGAGGTGCAAGCCCAGCAGCACTTGCGCCATGTCGTGGCCGCGTGCGCTGAACTGGTAGAAGATCTTCTTACCCGGAACGAGTTCGCGTTCCTCGATCGCGTCCATCGCCCTCGAGGTCTGAACGAGTTCGACGACGCGTTTCCAATCAGTCGGCGGAGTGGATTTGGCGGCGGGTTTGGGCTTGGCGCTCATCAAAGCGGAAAATACGCTGATCTGGGCCGCAATTGCACTGCAATGTGAGCGAAAAAGGTATATGTGGTGCATGAAGCATGCGAAATTACGTCCAGAGACGCACGAAACGTGAGAAATACTGATGGATGAGGCTGATCGCCGTCTGCTAGTCGCCGTGCAGAAAGACGCCTCCGCTTCACAGGCGGAGTTGGCCGAACTCGCCGGCGTTTCCGCGAGCCAGGTTTCGCGCCGGCTGAGCAAGCTCAAGGAAGACAAGATTCTGCGCGGCATCGTCGGTGTGCTCGAGCCGAAGCTCGCTGGCCTCACATGCTCCGCCATCATCCGCGTGCGTCTGCACGATCACGCCGCCGCCAACGTGAAGGCGTTCAAGGATCTCGTGGCGCGCATGAACGAGGTCACGTTCTGTGTGATGACGACAGGCCAGACCGACTATCTGATGAAGATTGTCGCGCGCGATCTCCCGCATTTTCAAGAAATCGTGCAGACGAGGCTGCTGCGCTGCGCCGCCATCGCGCACATGGAAAGCTCGATCATTCTCGAGCATCTCAAAGATACAACCGAGCTGCCGCTCGACGTTTAGGCTTGCTTCGGCTGTGAAGGCGCGGGCGCTAGCGTGGGTGAAGCGCCATGAGCGGTTTGCTTGTAGTACTGCAGCCGCCGATCGTCGCTGAGCAGCGCGATCAGTTCTTCCACCGAAGCGGGGCGTGAAATCAGATAACCCTGCGCCAAATCGCAGTTCATGCTTGCGAGCAGCGCGAAC
>CADEDT010000003.1 GCA_902826145.1 uncultured Caulobacteraceae bacterium | reverse complement strand
TAGAGGCATTCCTGAAAGACTGGAAATCGACGGGTCAGTCGATTCTGTGATCGCTGATTAGTTGGCGAGCGCTTCAAGACGGCCAACGTTGTCGTCAGTCGTTTCGCGAGCGGCGGCCATCATGCGGTCGGCATCGGCCAACTGCGCTTCGATCGCTGCGACGTCGAGCGGCTGAACGAGCGGGGCTTGTTGCTCCATCTGATCAGCAAACGCGTCGCGCATGCTGAGGCCACCCTGCATCGCCACAGGGGCGACAAGCCCAACGAGCGCCATGGCGCCGGCGCCAGCTGCGAAGCTGGCCACGACCATGCGGACGGTGGCTTTAACTTGGGGGGACGACATTTGTGGAGAACTCCCGGACCGGCGGCGGTCAGTTAACAAAAGGTTGCCACGATGGCAATTGCTACTTTGCGGCGCCGAAGAGAGATCGTCCGTGACACCCGTCACTACTCTCGACACCCCTACCTGCCGTCTTGCGCGGCTTGGGCAGACACTAACCGAAAATCCTGAATTTCAGCCGAATCCCGCGTTCAAACGCGGTTGCGGCTCCTTCAGGCTTCCGGTGTAAGATGAGCTAGAAGCCGTCATGCTGCGGCGCCGAACACGGAACCACAATGGCTAGCGCTTCCACCTCGCCCCGAACGCTACGGAAAGCGGTACTTCCGGTCGCCGGATTTGGTACTCGGGTGCTCCCCGCGACCAAGGCGATCCCAAAAGAACTGCTTCCGGTGTTCGACCGCCCGGCGATCCAATACGTCGTGGACGAAGCGTTGGCCGCCGGGATCGAGCACATAGTCTTCGTCACGGGGCGAAATAAGGGTGCGATCGAGGATTATTTCGATCGATCGTATGAACTCGAAGTAACACTGCGTGAGAAGAACAAGTCAGCTCAGCTTAAAGAAGCTGAAGAATCCGTAAGGCCCGCGGGCTCGATGAGCTTCGTGCGCCAGCAGGCTGCGCTCGGTTTGGGCCACGCTGTTTGGTGTGCGCGCGACATTATCGGCGACGAGCCCTTCGCGGTGATGCTGCCTGACATGCTGATGATGGCGAAGCCATCGTGCCTTGCGCAGATGGTCGACGCTTACAACAAGGTCGGCGGCAACATCATTGCGGTGGAGCCCACCGACACGCCGGAACGCTACGGCGTCATCACGCCGGAAAGCCGCGATGGCCGGCTGATCAAGATGAAGGGCATGGTCGAGAAGCCGAAGCGCGAGGAAGCGCCTTCGAACCTCTTCATCAGCGGCCGTTACATCCTGCAGCCGGAGATCTTCGATCTGCTCGCCAGCCAAGGCCCCGGCGCGGGCAACGAGATTCAGCTCACGGACTCAATGGCGCGGCTGATGGACGTTCAGCCGTTCCATGCGCTCGAATACGAAGGCACGACTTACGATTGCGGCGATAAAGTCGGCTATATGCGCGCTACCGTTGCGTACGCGCTGGCGAACGAGGAGCATGGCGGCGCTGTTGAGGCAATGCTGCGCGATCTTCTCGCCGATCGCGGGAAATGAAACGGATCCACGAGTTCACCACGCGCGATGCGCTCATGAGCGAGGTCGCGGCGCGAATAGCGTTTGCACTTCAATTTGGCATCGATGTGAGGAAAGAGGCCTCTGCGGCCCTCTCGGGCGGCAGCACACCGGAGCCCGCCTACGCCGCGCTCGCGTCACTACCGATGGACTGGAGCAAAGTCACGTTCGGCCTAGTCGACGAGCGCTTCGTGCCAAACACGCACGCGGCATCGAACGAAGCCATGATCCGCAGCACGCTCGCCCCGGCGTTCAACGCAGGCGCCAAGATGCTTCCAATGTTTTTGCCGGGCATGACGCCAGCACAAGCGGCAGATCACGCCGACGCCGAGTACGCCAACTTTCGCTTTGACATCGCCGTGATGGGCATGGGCACCGACGGCCATACAGCGTCGTGGTTTCCCGACGCGGATCGTCTTGAAGAGGCGCTCGACGTTTCGACGCGTCGCTCAGTGATTTCACTGAGCGCGCCAAGCGCCGCAGGCACGAAGGAACGCCTGACACTGACGCGCTTCGCACTCGAGCATGCGCGCGCGGTGTTGCTACTGATCACCGGCGCTGAAAAGCGCGTGCGGCTTGAGACAGCATTGGACACCCGCGACGCACCGGTCGCCGCCCTCTTCAACCACCCGATCTGCCAACCAGAAATCTGGTGGGCGCCCTGACACCTACCTTTCCGCTTGTGACGACTGAACAAATCCGCTATCGTTCAATTTCAAGGGTGGGCTGTGCAGAAAGCGGCTATTTTTCAATCGATTGGACTGGCGGCAACGCTCCTGCTTGCCGCCTGCTCAGGCGGTGAAGCCGAGGAAAAAGCAGCCGCCGCCGAAGGTCCGCTGGTTGAGGTCGTTGAGGTCGCGCCAACTTCGGCTGCCGGCGCCATCCGCGTCAGCGGCATGGTCGGCTATCGGCGCGAGCCTGTCCTCGCCTTCACAGCCGCCGGCATTGTCGGCGCAATTGATGTCGACTCTGGCGACGTCGTGCGACGTGGCCAACGCCTCGCGACGCTGCGCAGAACCAGCGGCGGCGCCAACGTCGATGAAGCAGCGTTAGCGCGAGCCAATGCCGAACGCGACCTCGCACGCACGCAAGAACTCTATGAACGCGGCTTCGTCTCCGAAGCGCGCCTCGACGACGCGCGCCTCGCCGTCGCACGAGCGCGCGACTCTTCCGTACTTACCGCCCCCGCCGATGGCGTGATCCTGCGTCGCGCCGCCGAGCCCGCGCAGACACTTGCGGCAGGTACGCCAGTGCTTGTGCTCGGGGAGACCGGGTCCGGCATGGTTGTGCGCGCACCGGTCGCTTCGAGCGCCGCCAACCGCATTCGCGTAGGCGACGTTGCACAAACTCGGATGAACGGAACGCAGCGCGCCGGCCGCGTCACCCGCGTCGGAGCGAAAGGCAATGACGCGACCGGCGCATTCGAAGTGGAAATCGAAATAGCAGCGCCCGAGGGCCTCCGCAGCGGCATGGTCGCGGAAGTAGAGATTGCCGCGCAACCCGGCGAAACTGCACAAACCGCGATCATCGTACCCACGCTCGCGCTACTCGACGCACGCGCCGACCAAGGCATCGTCTACGTGGTCGACGAAAACAGCGTGGCCCGCCGGCGCGCTGTGCGAACGGCGGGCGTGACGCAGGCTGGCGTGGTGGTCGTCGAAGGCCTCAACGCCGGTGATCGTATCGTCGCGACCGGCGCCGCATACGTGCGCGATGGTGAGCCCGTCCGAGTCGGCGCTGGCACATAAATGCAGGCGATCACCCGCTTCTTTGTGGATCGCTGGCAATTCAGCGCGGTGCTTTTCGTTTTGCTCGCGGCGCTCGGCGTCGGCGCCGTTCTTTCTATTCCGAAATCCGAAGATCCTATTACCGAATTTCCCGGTGTCGCGATTGCGGTGATCCTTCCCGGCGCAGATGCCGAGCAGATGGAACGGCTAGTCGCCATTCCAATCGAGGATCAGGTCAATGCGATAGAAAATATCCGCGAAATTCACTCCGCTAGCCGCGCCGGCCTCGCCGTCGTCAACGTCGAGTTCGAATGGGGAGCCGATGCCGAGGAGAAGTTCGGCGAAGTCGTGCGGGAGCTCAACGTCGTGCGCCCAACCTTGCCGGACGGTGTAGTCGACATCCGCACACGTCGTTACAACCCAGCGCAGACCGCAATTGTGCAAGTGGCACTGACGAGCGAGGACGCCCCGTTTCGTCAACTCGAGTCTTACGCGAAAGCGCTGCGCGATACGATGGAGCGCGCGCCGGGTGTTCAACAAGCTGACGTGTGGGGCGCACCGCCGGCGGAGGTACGCGTCGCCGCCAACCTCGACCAACTTGCCGCCTACCAATTGCCCCTCACAATAGTAGCCGAATCCCTACAGCGCGAGGGTCAGGATGCTCCCGTGGGGGCAGTCGAGGCCGGGGGACGCCGTTTCAACGTCCAATCGTCCGGTTCGTATGACTCGCTCGACGAGATCCGCCGCGTTGCGTTGCGCGCCGAAGGCGGCTCGCTTGTCACTGTCGGCGACGTGGCGGAAGTATCCTGGGCCAATGATGAGCGCGCTCACATCACGCGGTACAACGGTCAGCGCGCGGTGTTCGTCAGCGCCCAGGCCCGGTTAGGTGAGTCAATCTTTGACGTTATGGACGGGCTGCGGCCGCGCATAGAGGCATTCGAGGGATCGCTCCCAGATAATATTCAACTGCACCGCGGTTTCGATCAGTCGGAAACAGTCACTCACCGTTTGGGAAATCTAGCTCGCGATTTTGCTATCGCTCTCGCTTTGGTTTTGCTGACCCTACTACCGTTAGGCTTCCGCGCTTCGCTCGTCGTGATGGTATCGATCCCACTTTCGTTGGCGATAGGCGTCGTTGCCATTCACGCACTTGGGTATTCGCTAAATCAGCTTTCGATTGCGGGGTTCGTTCTGGCGCTTGGACTTCTTGTCGATGACTCGATCGTCGTAACCGAGAACATCGCGCGCCACTTGCGACAAGGGCTAAGCCCTCGTGAGGCCGCCATTGCCGGTGTTAGTGAGATCAATGTAGCCGTCATCGGCTGCACCGCAACGTTGCTCCTTGCGTTTGTGCCGCTCATGGCCCTGCCGGAAGGCGCCGGCGCGTTCGTTCGCTCACTCCCCGTCGCCGTTGTAACGACCATCATCGCATCGCTGTTCGTGGCGTTGACTATTATTCCGTTCTTGGCCAGCCGCGCGCTACCGCGTGAAGACGCCGGCAAGTCGAATCTCTTGCTCGACGGCATAATGGCGGCAATTCACAACATCTACCGTCCCGCCCTTCACGTTGCGCTCGCGCATCCGCGCAAGACCGTGATCATAGGTCTCGCGGCCTTCTTCTTGTCTCTGGGATTGATCCCGAAACTTGGGTTCAGCCTCTTTCCAGAAAATGACAGTCCCTACTTCCTGGTCGACGTCGAGACGCCGCAAGGCAGCGCAGTAAGCGAAACGGACAGAGCGGTCGCCCATGTCGAACGCGTGCTGAGCGAGTATCCTGAGATCGAGTGGCGGTTCGCGAATAGCGGGCGTGGCAATCCGCAAATCTACTACAACGAGATACCACCGGAGCAGTTGTCGAACGTCGGTCAGGTCTATGCTCGTTTTCACGAATGGCATCGCGATGAGGGCATGCGCACGATCCAAGAGATCCGTGGGAAGCTCAACGAGTACTCCGGTGCGCACATCAATCTTCGTCGCTTCGCCAATGGTCCGCCGATCGCGGCGCCTATCGCTGTGCGCATCAGCGGCGCCGATCTGGCGGCGCTGGGCGAACTCGCCGCGGAGGTTGAGCGCATAATACGCGAGACACCGGGCGCACGTGATGTCTCGAATCCGATGGCGCAGCGCCTGATTGACCTAGATCTCAACATCGACGACGCCGCCGCCGCGTTGCGTGGCGTTCCGGCGGGCGCGATTGATCACACGTTGCGAATAGCTATCGCCGGCCTTCCAGTCGCGCAGTTTCGTGATCCGGCCGGCGATGCCTTTCCCGTGGTATTGCGCGCCCCGCGCGAAGATGCGCTAGCGGTCGCAGCGCTTGACAGGCTCTACATCTGGAACGGCCAAGGCGGCGCGACGCCGCTTGGCGAACTTGCACGCCCAACACTCGAAAGCAGTCCTGCATCGATCGATCGCGTGCAACGCGAACGCACTGCGGCGGTTACTGCCTACACGGAGCCGGGCTATCTCATCAGCGACGTGACCGCCGACGTTGCGCAACGACTTGAGGCGCTGCGCTTGCCTGCTGGCTATTCAATATCCTTCGGGGGAGAAGCGGAGGCGCAGGCGCGAAGCTTCGGCGGCCTTGGCCCGGCAATCCTTATCGCCATCTTCGGTGTGCTCGCTGTATTGCTTCTAGAGTTTGGCACGTTCGCGGTGACAGGCGTCGTTGCCTTCGTGATCCCGTTTGGGATCATGGGGGGCCTGATTGCACTGTGGATCGGTGGCGAGTCCCTCTCCTTCACAGCAATCATAGGCTTCGTCGCCCTGATCGGCATTGAAATCAAAAACTCAATCTTGCTTGTCGAGTTCGCCAATCAGGCACGCGCTCGAGGCGTACCGTTGCGTGAGGCTATCGAGACCGCGGGTGAAGTCCGCTTTCTTCCAGTGTTGCTTACCAGTGCTACCGCAATCGGAGGCATGACGCCGCTGCTTCTTGAAGACTCGCCGCTCTTCTCGCCCATTGCAATGGTTCTTATAGGCGGCCTAATCAGCTCGACTTTAGTCGCACGCATTGTGACGCCGGCGATGTATCTACTTCTGGCGCCAAAGGACGAAACAGCGCCTGACGTCGCTTAGGGTCCGCTGACGATGAAATCGTCATTCGTCAGCGCAAGACCCGCGGCGAGTGTCGCGAATTGCACGGCAGCGCCACCGCCATTACCGTCCGCATCGAAGTAGAGCGCTCCTGTGGCGCTGTTATAGATGACGCGGTCGTCGGCGTCGGCGGCCGCCGCGCCAACTGCGAAGTTGTCAGCCGCGAGTGTACCGGCTGCGAGGCCCGTGAAGATCGCGTTGCTCAGCACGATGGTGTCGTCCACCACCGAGAAACCGACAATGCTGTCGACATTCCCTCCACCCAGCGCGGTGCTGAACACGTAGTCATCGGCGCCCGTGCCGCCCTGCAGCGTATCTGCTCCTAGGCCGCCATTGAGCGTGTCGGCGCCATCCAGGCCATAGAGCGTGTTCGCACCAGAGTTGCCGGTGATAACATTGTTGAGCGCATTCCCCGCGCCTGTAATCGCGGCCGCGCCCGTCAGTACGAGGTTCTCCAGATTGGCGGTGAGATTGCGCGTCACCGACGAAATGACCGTGTCGATTCCGCCCGAAGGCGAAGTTTCCGATGTTACGTCGCCAGCATTGTCGACGATATATGTGTCATCGCCGTTGGCGCCGAACATGAAGTCAGCGCCGGCTCCACCATCGAGCGTGTCATTTCCATCGAAGCCGTAGAGCGAATTCGACGAAGCGTTGCCGGTCATCAAATTGTCCAGCACGTTGCCGTAGCCGTACTGCGCCGTTCCGGTCAGTGTCAGATTTTCGAAATTGGCGTTCAGGTTACGATCGATCGAACTCTCGACGGTGTCAATTCCGCCGAGCGCTGAACCCTCGACAGTTATGTCGTTGACGTTGTCGACAACATAAGTGTCGTCGCCATTGGCCCCAAACATCGTGTCCGCACCGACGCCGCCATCGAGGCGGTCATTACCATCGAAACCGTACAATGAGTTGGCGCCGCCGTTGCCGGTGATCACGTTATTCAGGACGTTGCCGTAGCCAATAATATTGGCGTTCCCCGTCAGGGTCAGGTTCTCAATGTTGGCGGTTAGGTTGCGCGTCAACGATGAGAGCACAAGGTCGATACCACCGAGCGCCGAAGCCTCCGAGGCGACGTCACCGACGCTGTCAACTATGTAGGTGTCGTCACCAAGACCACCGAACATTGTGTCGGCGCCGGCGCCGCCATCAAGCGAGTCATTGCCATCCCCACCATATAGAGTATCGGCCCCGCCCTCGCCCGAGAGCGTGTTGGCCTCGGCGTTACCCGTGATCACGTTGCTGAGTTCGTTGCCAGCGCCGGTGATCGCAGTTCCGGTGAGAGTCAAGTTCTCGACATTTGACCCGAGCGTCCAGTTCACCGAGCTTTGAACGGTGTCCGTTCCAGACGCATTGGTTTCAAAGACCGTGTCGGCAATGTTGTCGACGACATAAGTGTCGTTGCCGCCAGCACCGGACATAGCGTCCGCGCCGGCGCCGCCATTGATGACATTGTTGCCGCTGTTTCCGGTTATCGTGTTGTTGAGGGTATTGCCGGTTGCATTGATGTTTGTGGCGCCGGTGAGCAACAAGTTCTCGACGCCAACCGGAAGCGTATAGCTGATGCTGGCGTGCACGAGGTCTATGCCGCCTGTCGTCGCCGTGCTCTCGCTTACAACATCGCCGACGTTGTCAACAAAGTACTGATCGTCACCTTTTCCGCCCGTCATAACGTCGGCGCCCTGGCCACCATCAATCAAATTCGAGCCGTCGTTGCCGACAATGGTGTTGTCCAATGCGTTTCCCTGCGCGGTCAGGTCAGCGACACCGAGCAAAGTGAGACGTTCGACGTTGGCGCCGAGCGTGTAACTAATCGAAGAAGCAACCCGATCGTCGCCGGCGCCGCTGCTCTCGGTGACGACATCACCGACATTGTCGACGAGGTAAACGTCGTCACCAATGCCACCGGACATGTTGTCCGCGCCGCTCTCACCATCGAGCCTGTCCGCGCCGTCTCCCCCGTCTAGTGTGTCGTTTTCGCTTCCGCCCTCCAACGAGTCATCGCCTGCGCCACCAAACAACGCGTCCGCGCCGGCCGAACCATCGAGGAAGTTGGCGTTACCATCACCGGTCAGTTGATCGGCCTGACCAGAGCCGATCAAGTTTTCGATCGCTATATAAGTGTCACCGGCGGCGTCGCCGGTGTTCACGCCGGGCGTCGCCAACGACGCTACTACGCCTCCTGACGCGCCGCTGTAGCTCGCGGTATCAACGCCGTCGCCTCCATTAAGAGTGTCAGCGCCAGCGCCACCATTGAGGGTGTCGTTACCCGCGCCGCCGTTGAGGGTATCTGCGCCGGCCAATCCGAGCGCTACTTCGTCCGTTCCGTCGCCGGTGAACGTGTCGTCGCCTGCAGTGGCCCCCGGCCCCGGCGTCCAAACACCCATGTCATCCCCCTGGTTTCGCTCACAGCATAAAGGATCGCACGGCCGACCAGAGACACATGCACTCGGCAGGCGAGAAATGCGGCTGAAGCGGGCGCGGGTTGGCGGGCGGCCAGCCTCAACTCGTGGGCGTTCATCATACTCACCGGCCTGCAGCTCCGCGGGTTCGCAACACAACCTTGCCAACAAGCGTCCAGCGGTTCACATCGTAAGGTTGTTTTTGCTTGCGAGGCGGGAGATGGATCACACGCACCTCGCTGTAAGGGACTTGTCCGAGGCCGTTGGCCCGGACGGAATTATCAATGACGTCAGCGCCTGCCTTTCAGATCCATATTCTCGCCTGCACGGCGCGTGCGTGCTGGCGCTAGCGCCGAACACGACCGAGCAAGTTTCAGAGATCGCGCGCCTCTGCACCCGCCATAAACTAGCGATGGTCCCGCAAGGGGGGCAGACCGGGCTGGTCGGCGGAACAGTGCCATTGAGCCAATATCCTTCCGTCGTTGTCTCATTACGACGGCTCAATCGAATTCGAGAGATCGACGTCACCAACCGCACTGTGATCGCGGAAGCCGGCGTGGTCCTTCAACGCTTGAAGTCGTCGCTCAATGCGGAGGGCGTGCGCTTTCCTATGGATCTAGGATCGAGTGCGAGCTGTCAGATTGGCGGAATCGTCTCGACCAACGCAGGCGGGATTTCGGCACTCCGGTTCGGGAGCACGCGCGACTTAACTCTTGGGCTCGAAGTCGTGCTCGCGGACGGTCAAATCTGGAACGGTCTGCGCGGTGTTCGGAAGGACAATAGTGGTTTCGATCTAAAGCACCTTTTCCTTGGTGCGGAGGGCACGCTCGGGATCGTCACTGCGGCCACGCTAAAGCTCGTGCCGGTCGCGTCTACATCGCAAACGGCCTTGCTTGCGATCGGCCACATCGAGAACACGTTACCCTTATTCATCTCTGCCCAGGAATCGTTCGGTGAATTCCTAACCGCTTTCGAACTCATCTCAGACGTCGGTTTAGAGCACGCCCTAGAAACGGATGACTCCCTCACGCGACCCTTGCAGCGGGCTGATCACTACATTCTGCTAGAGTTGGAGGCCTACAGCGACCGCGTGGAATTAGGCGCGTTGCTGGAAACGTGGCTCGCGGATCAACTGGGGTGCGGACACGCAATCAACGCCGTCATATCTACGACGATTGGCCAACGGCGTTCACTGTGGCGTATCCGTGAGCTTACGCCTTGGGCGCGAAGCCCAGCTCTCCAGTTCGACGTCAGCGTACCGATCTCCAAAATTCCTAGCTTGGTGTGTGCAGCAAACCATGCTGTGCACATGATATGTTCCGACGCGTGCATAAACGCCTTCGGGCATATCGGCGACGGCAACGTTCATTATCACGTCTCTATTGCGGCAGCAGCGGGAGAGGAAATGGCGGCTCTCCGAGGACAATTGGCAAATACGGTGCACGGGCTCGCAATGGAACGCGGTGGCAGCTTCAGCGCGGAGCACGGCATCGGCGTTCTCAAGAAAGCTGACCTTGTTCGCCACAAGGCATCGGTTGACCTGGCTCTGTTCCAGCGACTGAAGCGAACGTTGGACCCGCTTGGCCTGATGAACCCCGGAAAAATGCTCGATACTGAATCCCTGGCGCGCTAGTGCGTCACAAGTCCGGAATTTGGAACATTTCGCTAAACATTCCGTACGTGATGACGGTGATCAGCAGATCGGTTTCAAATGGCACCGCGATACGAAAACCCGGTGTTGCGTATCTCGCCTTGAGGCGCGCCACTTCCTCGACATCGAATACGTTCTGACGGCGAATTCGGTCATCGGACAAAAGATCGGCCACGCGCTCGTCATTCAGCGTCAGCAACGCAGGGCTTCCAGGCGCTGTAAAT
The DNA here is from genome assembly GCA_902826145.1 of uncultured Caulobacteraceae bacterium. Classification (GTDB taxonomy): domain Bacteria; phylum Pseudomonadota; class Alphaproteobacteria; order Caulobacterales; family Aquidulcibacteraceae; genus Vitreimonas. The sequence continues at coordinate 70,156 of CADEDT010000003.1, read as the reverse complement.
CCGAACTTCTCGCGATCAACAATCTCAGAGGGCAGCCAACGTGCTCCGACAGATTTGACGACGAATTTTTCCTTGCCAGGTCTCAGCTTGATCGCGTCGTGTGCACGTGCGGCGAAGGCAGCAACATTCTTGTCGAGGAATGGGTATCTAACCTCAACACTGCTGGCCATCGCCATTCGATCGCCATGGCCTGAAAGAAGGTGATCGCCCAACCGAAGTTTGCAATCTACGTACGATCGGCGCTGCAGCCTCGAAACGCTTGCGGGAGGTCGCGATGTAAGCACTTGCGCCTTCACGCAATCGAAATCCGCAAAGGACGCGCGCAAGTCAGGGGAATAAAGTTTCAGCTTAGTATCCGCGAAAGCGCCGTAGCGCCGTTCGTAGGAAAAATCCGGATCACCCCACAGAGCCTCATTCAGCTCTGCTTCAGCGTTCGAACCCGCTGGCTGTCGCTGACCTGGCCGCGCGTCGAAACGATAGCCAACATAGCCGGCAAACAGCTCGTCAGCGCCCTGCCCTGCTAAAACTACTTTGTGCTTACTCGCATGCGCCATCTCAGAAAGCGCCAAACTAGCCGCATTGAATGTCTCTCTAAGCGGCGTCTCCGTGTGCCGAACAACAGCTTCGAGCCTGCTCCACACGCCTCGCGGGTCGAGTTTCGTCACATGAGCTCGCGCGCCAAGCGACCGACGCATCATCTCTTGATGCTTAGCCTCAGAAATGAGGCCGTCTTCAAACTCAATTGAAAACGCATCGAGATCTGCACTGGGAGATAGATGACGCAGCATCGCACCGACTAGCGATGAGTCGATGCCGCCGCTGAGGTATAACCCGGTCGCCACTTCCTCCGCCTTGCGTAGTCGCACCGCCTCAAGCAACAACGCTTCAAGTTCTTCCGACCACGCGTCGTCGGAACGATCGCGCTCATCGCCGCCGAACTCCAAATCCCAATAAGGAAATGTCCGCGCCTCGCGACCTCGCGCCATCTCGAGGCAAGAGCCTGGTGGAAGAGAAGACACGCCCTCGAACATTGTTCGCGGGCTTATCGGACCAGGGAAGGTTAGAATCTGATCTAATCCAGTGCAATCGAGCCGCCGACGCACCTTGCGATGGGCTAGGATTCCCTTGACCTCCGATGCGAAGATCAAGTCGTCGCCGATCAATGTGTAAAAGAACGGGCAAATGCCAAAGGGATCGCGCCAGCCTAGAAACAACTTCTCACTGAAATCATAGAGCGCAATCGCGAATTGCCCGTTGAGGTGCTTGGCAAAATCCCGGCCATAAGCGGCATACAGCGCGGGTACGAGTTCAGCGTCGCACTTCGTGCGAAACTTGAAACCACGTGCTTCCAGATCGCGGCGCAGCTCGTGATGATTGAATATTTCGCCGTTCATGACGGCGATCACGCCGCCATTCTCGGACGAAACGGGCTGAGCGCCATGAATAACATCAACGATAGAGAGCCGCCGAGCACCAATGGCGATATCATCGGTGAACGCAATTCCCGCCGCGTCGGGTCCTCTGTGAGCGAGCTGATCCAACATCCGCGAAAGATCGGAGGCGTCAACCGGCGCGCCAGTTCGCGACACAATTCCAGATATCCCGCACACAGTTGGCGTCCTTCTCTAACGTGCTTCGCTGCCGTGCTCGCGCGAAAGCGCATGCGCCAGATCCGACAGCACGGCGTGATCAAACACGACACGCATAGGCACGTCGCGTTTCAACCGCTGGCGAAGGCGCGCCACGATCGAACCTGCGAGCAATGAATGGCCGCCAAGATCAAAGAAATTGCTTGAACGCGCGATGGCCTTGCCGGGAAAAACCTGGCGCATGACCTCTGCCACCAACACTTCCATGTCGGTCTGCAACTCGTCGTCCTGAACTCCAACGCGAGTCGCTTCAGCCAGTTCTAGAAGTGCCGATACGTCTACTTTCCCGGTAAGAGTTTGCGCAAAGCGCTCCACGATTACAAATTTGCTCGGCGTCATCGCAGCTGGTAGTGCGCCGAGCAAAGCCGCACGCAACTGCTCGGCGGAAAGTCCCTCAGCTTCCACGAACGCCACGAGTTCACCTGCGGGACCGACCGCAGCCAGCGCCTTGCGAACGCCCGCAACCTTCAGAAGCGCGCTTTCAATTTCGCCCGGCTCGATGCGCATTCCGCGTACCTTCAATTGCCGGTCACGCCGTCCAACAATCGCAAGTGCGCCATCCCGGCGCCAATAGCCGATGTCCCCCGTTGCCCAACTCGGACGGTCATCCAGTGTTCGCCAGCGCTTGCTTTCGTATGCGTCAGTGCTCGCCCACCCAATATACCGCGTCGCAAGGCACGCTCCGGCTACGACTATCTCACCAGGAACACCAACCGGACATTGGCGGCCAATTTCGTCGATCACCGCTACGCGCGATCCGGCGATTGGCCTTCCAATGAGGTTGGCCTCTTCCGATTTTAGAACGTCGTGAAAAGTAGCATCGCCGCCCGTCTCGGTAGAACCGTAGAGATTTAGCAGTCTCGTCTGAGGCAACGCACCTAAGAGTCGCGCGGCCGTTTGCTCTCGAAGAGGCTCGCCGCTCACAATAAGGACACGCAGGCTACGTAGCGTATGAGAGAAGCGGGCAACATCGTGCAGCATCGCATCGGCAACGGACGGCACCAGCGTCAGCCTTGTGCAGCGTCCCCTTTCGATCGCTTGGCTGAGCGTAAGTGCTGTGCGCCCCTCTTCTTCTGAGACGATGAAAGTCGGTATGCCGGCAAGAAGGCCGCCGAACAGCTCCCATACGCTGTCAACGAAACCGAGTGCCGTCTTGTGAGCCATGACTTCACCCTCAGTGAATGGCGCAAGCGTCCACATCCACCGAAGTCTGTTCAGGACTACGGCCGCACTGGTCTCGACGCCCTTCGGCAAACCCGTCGATCCCGACGTGTAGAGCACATGCAAAGGCGCGCTGAGATCCGCCTCAACCTCCGGCGCTAAGGTCGCTTGCCCGCGCAGGTCATCGATGTCGAAGACCTGCGCGTCTGTTAAGCGGTCCACTGTACCGTTCGCCGAAATCACCCGCGAAATTGCCGCATCGCCGATCATGAAAGAACGGCGCTCGGCAGCGTCGAGTGGAAGTGGCACAAACGCGGCGCCAACCCTTACGATGCCAAGAATAGCCGTTATTGCGTTGTAGGATCGCGGCAAACAAATCCCGACGCGATCACCCTGCCGAACGCCGATATCGTATAGTGCGCCGGCGATGGCTTCGACGTCGCGCTTGAATTCGCGAAAGCTCACCACCTTCTCGTTGTCGATTATGCAATCCTTGTCTGCGCAAGTCTCGCAACGCTCATTGAATATCTCGATGAGTGATCGCCTATCCGAGGCCACCACTTCACCGTTGCCGCAAACAGTGAGCAATTCGCGATCACCACGCGCGGGATCCCAGGCTTCAACCAGCGCATCAGGCGTACTGCAAGCAGTCTCGAAAGCGCTCGAATACAACGAAGCCAACCGCCCGGCGTCCAAGCGATCGAAGAGCAAATCGTCGACCTCAAGATCAAGTGTTACCGACCGACCCGCGAGATCAGTGCCAAACTGCGCGCAGAGCGCCATGTAGGTTTGGTCAAACCCAATGCGTTCGAGAACCTCGACCTCTTCGAGGTCGTGGTTCTGAATCTCGGTAAAGTCGGTAAAGTTGAACAGAGTATCAAATACCGGCTCGCCGATCATGCGACGCAATTCGTCGCCCGGGAAGCGTCGCCACGGCGTAATCTCCGCTTCCTTGGCGAGGCAGTCCCGCGCAACACCGATCCACGTTTTGCCCTGGAGCGGCACGCTCATCGGCAGTGCATTCAAATACAACCCCAACACGCGGTCGGCGCCGATCGTTTCGGCGCGACCATTAAACATCACGCCGGTTGACGCTCTTGAGCGGCCCGTAATGGCGCCCATGACGGCCATGTGAATTGCCATGAGCAAGTGCTTCAAAGGCAGCCGGTTTGCGATCGCGACATCGCGCACTGTGGTTGCTGGCAGACCAAGCGATACAGGCACGCGAACAGTGCTCGTCGGCGCTGTACGAGACACGAGCGCTGGTTCGAAGCCTTGAATCTGATTCAGCCAAAACGCACGATGCTCCGCACAATCCAGCGCTGCATCTTCCGCCAACACGAACTCTGCATACGAAAGCGTGGGCGCGCTGACGGAAGTTCTAGGGTTGTCCAAGAGCTCATCATTGTAGTCTCGGAGGATCTCCTCGGTCAGTGTCTTTACACTCCATCCATCCAACCAGGGTTCTAGGATGCTGAATTGGAATTCGTCGTCCGAACGTCTGTGAACAGTAAATCGACAAGAGAGTTTGACGTCCCAGCGCCACGGTCGCGCACTCTCCGCAGCATACCAAACGGAAAGCGCCTCTCTCTGCTTCGCGTCCGTCATCTCGCGCATCTCAAACACGTCGAGTTCTGCGGAAACTCCGCTGTGAACCTGAATGATTGGACGACCCGCTTCCGTCTTCGATGACACGCTGGCGCGGAGCATGGGATGCCGATCAACGGCGCGCTGCGCGACTCGGCGCATCGCCGCCTCGTCGTATCTCGCTCGAACGTGATAGGAGGTAAGGTATGCGCGGTACGCCGGACTAGTTTGGCTGTTTAACCAAAGGGCTTGAACTAGTCTTGGCGCCGGAAACCGTGTCGCCGGAGCTGACGAACTTGAGGCGGCCGGTGTCACCTCTGCGATGCGCGGCGCGAGGGCGCGGATTGTAGGCGCCGCCAGCATGTCGGCGACCGAGATATCAAGGCCGGCCGCCCGCAGGCGAGCGACAACACGCAAACTTCTTAGTGAGTCACCGCCGATGACAAAGAAGTCGTCATCGATCCCTACACGCTCACGGCGCAGAACCTCTTCCCAAACTTCGACAATTGCGCGTTCACGGGCGTCACGCGGAGGCGTGTGACCTTTCGCCGACTGAAGTGTCGCCCGATCGATCCTCGGCAACGCCGCGCGGTTCAATTTGCCGCTCTGAGTTTGGGGCAAGGCGTCAACGCGTTGAAACACCTTTGGCGTCATGGTGGCTGGCAGCTTTTTGCTAAGACGCTTGGCCCAGTTAGCGTCCATTTCTTTGGCAACCACAAAAGCCACCAGAAATCCTTCGCCTGAATCATCATTCTGGAGGACGACCGCCGCGTCTTGCACAGAAGGGTCCTCGAGCAGCAAAGCTTCGATTTCGCTCAATTCAATCCGAACGCCGTTGAGCTTCACTTGGCCGTCGGACCGACCTAAGAACTCAATCGCGCCATCCTCTCGCCATCTGCCTCGGTCCCCAGTTTTGTAGAGTCTGATTGAGGCGTCGCCGTCTCCAAGCGGCAGATCCACAAAGGCCGCTGCGGTAAGTTCAGGCCGGCGCCAATAGCCAAGTGCGAGATTTTGGCCACCGATATAGATCTCCCCCACCGCACCAAGTGGCGCGGGACGCTGCTTGGCATCGAGGATGAGAATGCTTGTATTCTGGATGGGCCGACCTATTGGCGCATAAGCGCCTCGGTCGCTGCGGGAGCCTCGCCAAGATGTGACATCAATCGCCGCCTCGGTCGGACCATAGAGATTGTGAATCTCTCCTCCGCAGTACGTTAGCCACTTGTCGACAAGGTCGTTTGAAAGCGCTTCACCACTGCAAACTAGGCGCCGGATACTCGCACAAGCACTCGCTTCAATTTCATTCAAGAAAAGGCGCAGCATCGACGGCACAAAGTGCGCGATAGTTACACGCTCGCGGTCGATTAAAGTGCGCAAGTAGTTTGGGTCGCGATGGCCTTGCGGTTTTGCAATTAGCAACTTGGCGCCGCGCATCAACGGCCAAATCAGCTCCCAAACCGAAACGTCAAAACTGATAGGTGTCTTGTGTAAGACAACGTCGCTCTCATCGATCGGAAAGGCCCTCTGCATCCAATTGAGCCGATTGGCGAGGCCGAGGTGGGCGTTCACAACACCCTTCGGACGTCCGGTCGATCCGGAGGTGTAAAGGAGATATGCCGGCGATGATGGATCAACATCCACATCGACCGCGCCAATGGGCGCATTGTCCGAAGAAATATCCTCCAGGCAAGCAACTCGCAGCCCAGCAAGACACGCGCGCTCAGTGAGGTCGCGGCCAGCGAGAACCAAGCCTGGTTCAGCCTCTGCCAACATGAGCGCCAGCCGATCGTCGGGATAATCAGGATCGAGTGCGAAATACACGCGCCCCGATCTGAGTACGCCTAATAAGCCGGCGCTGAGGGCGCAGCTTCGATGACTGAAAACCGCAACCGGTTGGCCCGCGACGGTGTTCTGCAGCACTCTGGAGGCGACGCGACGACTCCATTGCTCCAACTCACCATAGGTCTGCGATGAACGAGCGCCATCGCCGTCAGCTAGCACCGCAACATCATCGGAGCGCGCGCGACACTGAGCCAAAATCAGTTCATGCACGGGATTGAAAGTCAGATCGACTGCCTGGCCGTGGGAGACTTGCCTAAGGCGATCTAGATCTTGTGCCGTGTGAACACTCAACAACGCGATATCCCGCTCGGGATTCACGGACACTTCTTCGAGAAGCGTCAGGAACTGAAGCGCGAAACGTTCTGCTGCCGCATGGCTGAAATGCTCACCGCTGAACTCCACATTGAGTACGCGGCCAGCGCCTGCTCTCTCCAGGCTGACCTGCAGAGCGACTTTTGCGGCTCCAGTCCATGGCACCGATGTCACACACCGGAGTCCTACGGGGGCGAAGGGCGGCGGCTCGAGGTTCTCCAAAAGGACAATACCAATTGACGCGCTCTCGCCACTCCGGCCAGCAGCGCGAACCGCCAGATCAATCGGTGCGGCGCCATGTTGCAAACAGCGAAACACTTGCTTGCGCGAGCGCTTGAGGAGACCACTAAAGGCACCGCCTTCGACAGTTAGCCGGAACGGCGCCGTGTTGACGAAGTCGCCCACGACCTCCCCGGCTCCAGGCGCGTAGCGGTTTCCAATCGCGATTCCGAAGAGAACGTCTGACTCATTGGTGTAGCGCTGCAGCAGAACCGCCAAGATCGCGCCAAAGAACATGAATGGCGTGCAGCCTAGATCGCGCGCAACGCCCTCCACCTCACGCACTAGCGCGTCACCGATCGCGACCGAAATTCGGCCGTCTCCGCCGTCACCATTGCTCTCGCCAACAAGCGCACTCGGCGCGACATCGCGGATGTCATCGGCAAAGGCGGCAATTCCGGCGGTGCCCACGGCGGAGTCTAAAAATTCCCGCTCCCACGCGACGCAGTCGGAGTAGGCGATCGACACGCCCGGTTCGTCAGGCGCTTTGCTTCTGAGGCGACATTCGTAGGCCGCAACCCAATCCCGAACGATGACCTTAACGGCGATGTCGTCAGCGCACGTGTGGTGGAGGACAAGAAGCACGCGATGGCGACCGGGCCGGAGCGTCGCAACTGCGATGCGGAACAGAGGTCCCCGCGCCGTGTCGAATGGCTCACGTGCAAGGCGCAGCAACTCTCTATCAGCCTCTTCGTCACTCGAGATCTCGCTGAGCCGATTTACAGCGGCCGGCGTCGAAGGCTCTATGACTGCCCAATGGTCTCCGTCGACCAACTCAAACCTCAGCCGAAGGCACGCATGGCGTTCGACGACATCGGCGAACGCTTGCTCAAGCGCCTCCAGACATAAATCGCCTGAAAGGTCGAATAGCCTCGGGATGTTGTAGGCGGGCGAGCCGCGCCTTCGCTGTTCGAAGAAGAGAACACGTCGCTGCGCGTGCGATGCGAGAAATCTCATGGGCGTCCAGCGCCCGAAAAGTGCGCCGCACTAGTCATCAAAGACCACACGAATTCCCAGCTCACTGAGCAACGCTTCTTGTTCGCGGGCGCTAATCTGCATACCGCGATAGTCGGCCAGCTCGGCAATGCTCAGGCCACCGATGCTTGCGCCAACGAGGTTGGCGCCCTTGAAATTCGCTCCTTGAAAGGTACTGCCGGTGAAGACCGAGTTCGACAAAACCGCCTCCGAGAAGTCGCAGCGGTTCAGCAGACACTCGTTGAGATGACAACGCACGATTTCGCATTGACTGAAGTTCGTTTCTTGAAGATCCGCGTAGTTCAGATTGCAGCCCAAGAACTTCGCCGCGTTGATGATCTTTGACTTGGAGTATGCGCGTGAGAATTTTACACGCGTGAATGCGGTGGATCGTAGATTGCAGTCCTCGAAGCTAGCCGAGAACATGTCGCAGCCATTCCATTTAGACGAAGAGAGATTGCAACTGTGAAATCGCGCCAATTTGAACTCGCTGAAAGCGAAGTCGCAACCGGTGCGGGTTTCGTCGTCGTAGAACTTGCTTGAACGGACTTCGGCGTCTTCGAACGTGCAGCTTGCAAATCTGCACTTAACGAACTCCGACTGGAGAATCTTTCCCGCAAGAAAGCCGCAGGACTTGAAGCTGACAGCATCAAACTGACATCTTTCGATGTGGGCCTCATCAATCTCGACGTCTGCAATGACCGGCGCCGTTACACGCGCACCAATTAAGGGTCCGCGCTGCAGCGCCTCCCGAAACGCCTCCTCCGTCTCAATGACGATCTCGTAAGACACTATAGTACGCTCCAGGGCCGGAGGGTGTTGAGGAGTTATGAGGACATGTCTTGTGCGCGCAGCCTAGCGACCGCCGCCGCCAGCCCATTTAGTGTCGGCGCTTCAAAAAATGTCTCCAGCGGCACATCCACACCGAGAGATTCCTTCGTACCGATGAGGATCATCGTGGCCCCTAGTGAGTCTCCGCCACTCTCGAAGAAACCTTCGTCGCCAGACACCTGCCGCTCTTCCGGCAAATGCTCGCGCCATATCTGCGCCAAGCGCTCAAGATCGGCTGTGGCTAGCTCATGTGCAGACACGATCAGCTCCTACATTAAAGGCCTGGGCTCTTTCGGCCACGTGTCCCAGCAATCGAAGACCTTCCAAGGCGACGTCGTCCTCGATTCCAAAATCAGTCAGGCATGCAACTTCATCGACGCCGATTTCCGCCAATTGTGACAGCATCTCGCAGCAAGTGTCGACTGAGCCGATAAGGGAGCGACCGCGAAAATATCGCTCGACGGACACTTGCAGCATGAGCTCTTCCTGCTCTTGCGGCAGGCGTTCTGCTCCGCCGCCACTGAGGTCGCGCCATTGGCGGAAGTAGTTCCGCAGCGGCGTCCGGGCCCGACCGCGCGCCGCCTCGTCAGAGTCAGCAACGTAAGTGTGAAGCATCAAGGCGACGTGCCCCGCGCCTCTGCACGCGTCCCGATACTGCGCAATCATTCCTTCCAGTTCAGAGACGCTTTGCGCGACCAAGTGTGTGAAAATGCCTGCGTCGACGTTGGCCGCGCGTGTCACAACGGGACCGGCCTTCGCGGCAGCGACCCAGGCGCGCAATTCGGGTTGGACAGGGCGCGGATAGCTCTTCAAACGCCACGTCTTTCCCGACCCGTCCCGTCTCTCGACGCTCCCGCCTCGCCAAAGTGTGCGCAATTCCCCGATCTGACGCCACATCAACTCATGCCGATCCGCATACGCGGATGGCTTCAATATGAAGTCCTCCTCCCTCCAACCTGAAGCAAATGCCATCCCAACACGGCCATTGGACAAGCAATCCACCATCGACCAGCGTTCAGCGACATCGAGGGCGTCGTGCAAAGTAACGACGACGCTGCCCGCACGAATTTCAACCCGCTCGGTTCGCGCCGCGATCGCTGCCGCGACAACCGCAGGATCGGGGAACGCACCTCCAAACGCATGGAAGTGTCGCTCTGGCACCCAAACCGCGCACAATCCGCTTCGATCCGCCCATTCCGACGCCGCGATACAAAAATCCAGCGGAGCCGGCCTGTCACCATCGGCAGAAAAGAAGGCGAGGCTAATCTGCAAACATCGCCTCCACAATCGCTCGGCTTGCGCGTGGGCCGCTCAAAGTGTCTTACGATTTTTGTTGCACCACTCGCGAGGTCATGCACTTTACTCAACCCAAGAATGTTTCGCAACACAATATCAACTTGAGTGTCCCCAGCGCTCACACGATCACTGTCTGGAGTTAGAACAGCGCGCGTTCCGCTTAGCCGACGGTGAACCGATGAGGGGACCTGACATGCAGATCAGCGGATTGAAGAGCGTCCCCTCTTGTCATGCTCTCACACGCGCGCAAGCACGCATGTGGTTTTTGCACCGGCTGAACCCACAAAGCTCTGCATACACTGTCGCCTCGGGTCTCTTGTTTCCGAAGCCGCTGAACGCGAGCCACCTCCGCCAAGCAATCGCGTCTGTCGTCTGCGAGTGCGACGCGCTGAGAATGGGCTTTGTGGTCGCCGAGAACGCGCCCTGCAGCGTTGTTGCTGGCCCATCCGAGCATTGCCCCGACATTCGTCGTGTCGACGCCGAGCTTCGTGATTTGCCCAATGCCGCAGCAACGCGGTTGGCCGCGGCCAGCCGTGCGACGTTCAACCTCTTCGAGGGCAAACCACCTGTGTGGTTCGAACTCCTCACGCTGGAAGACGGCGACGTCGGCGCGCTGGTTGTAAGCCAGCATCACATAATCACGGACGGATGGTCGCTCGGGCTCTTATGGGAACGCCTAGCGGCGGCATACAAGACCGCCAGCCTCGGAGAGCGCTACGATGGACCAGCCGCTGCTTCGTTCATCGATTTCACAGAGAACGTAAGCGAACCGGATATCGAGTTCTGGACGCGGCAATTCCGAGGCGCAGCGGCGCTCGACTTGCCGTTCGCAAAACGTCGGCCGAGCCAGCAAGATTTCGACGGCGAGTCCATCGACATCGTCTGGTCAACGGAGGTGCAGAACGCCGTGGCCGGGCTTGCGCGTGAACTGCATACGTCGCCCTATTGTGTCGTGCTCACGCTCGTCGGGGCGTTCCTTGGGCGCTTGTCCGGCCAAAGCGACTTCATTCTAGGCTCACCGCACGCCAATAGATTCGATCCCGCGTTCGAAAAAACCCTCGGTCTATTCGTCAACACGTTCGGGACGCGATTTCAACTTGATAGAAACGATGATCTTACAACGGAGATCGCGCGCACGCGCGACAAGGTAATGAACGCCCAAGACCACATTGCGGCTCCGCTTGAGGCTGTGATTGAATCACTTGGTCTGGAGCGATCACTTAGCCACAATCCCCTGTTCCAGGTTCTCGTAGCATACCAATCGACTAGTCGCGCAGCGCCATCGTTTGACAGCGCGGTGGCGCAGATTCTATCGGCGCCCTTCGACGGCGCCCGCTTTGATCTCGAGTGGACTTTCTATCCGCCAGATTCGGGCCGAAGCGCTCGGCTCGGCTGGAAGTCCGCATTGTTTTCGCGGGAAGACGCGGCGCGGATCGCGCAACTGTTTTCTACCTTTGCGACAGCTTGGCTCGCCGCGCCAGAAACGCCATTGGGTCGCGTCGCGATCTCGCAGGAAACGGTTTCACCGACGACAGGACCACGCGTTGCGTGGGCAGAAGCAAGTCAAACGCTCCACGAATTGGTCGATGCGCAGTGCGCACGAACGCCCACACGTATCGCCGTCTCCTCATCACATGCTCAGTTCACCTATCAACAGCTCGCGCATGCCTCAGATCGCATAGCGTCACTTCTTATGAAGGCTGGCATCGTGCCCGGTGACGTGGTCGCGACCGTTCTTCCACGCTCTCCTACCTTGGCAGCCGCGATGCTGGGCGTTCTGAAAGCGGGGGCGGTCCTGCTTCCAATCGATCCCACACAGCCCACACCGCGCCGCCAAGCTATGTGCGCAATCGCGCAAGCGAAGCTGATCCTTCATGATGGCGTCGATGGCATCGACAAACCGAACATCTTGCTCGAGCGCGTCTTCAGCAACGATAGCACTGAATGCACATCTCGGTCGGTGAGTAGCGACGCTACTGCCTATATTATATTTACGTCCGGAAGCACAGGAGCGCCTCGTGGCGTTAGGGTGCGGCACCGCAACGTCGTCAATACGCTTCTCGCGGTGCAGTCTGATTTCGGGATGAGAGCCGATGACGTTTTCGCGGTACTAGCCCCCGTCGGATTTGATATCTTATTGTTCGAACTGTTTTCGCCATTGCTGGTAGGTGCGGAAGCCAGATTTGTCACGCGAGACGAGTGGATCGATCCAAAACAACTGGCGGCAATATTCCAACGCGTGACGGCCTTCCAAGCGGTCCCGGCGTTCATGAGCACGCTCCTGGAGGGTCTGCGTCAGTCCAGCGCCGCCTATCTGGGCATGCGTGAAGTCACTACGGGCGGCGATCTCGTTCCTCCTTCTCTGCTTGAGGAAGTCGCCACGCTATTTCCGCGCGCGCGAGTCACCGTGACCTACGGACCAACCGAAGCGGCAATTCTCGCGACGCGCTATGTCCGGCATGGCCAGGTTGAAGGGCACCTCATCGGAGAGCCACTCGCGAACGTCGACATTGTCATCGCAGACGACGACGGGCGCGCTGTTCCAGATGGAATAGAGGGGCAAATTCTCATCGGTGGCGCCGGCGTATCCGAGGGCTATCACGAGGATCTCGAACATACGTCAGCGAGATTTCATGACTACATCGGCAAGCGCTGGTTCGCCACTGGCGACTCTGGCCGCTGGCGCAATGGGCAACTGGAGTTCCGAGGCCGGCGCGACAACCAAGTAAAGATCCAAGGTTTCCGTGTTGAACTGGGAGAGATCGAAGCGATCCTCACGCAACACCCGGATGTCGCTGAGGCGGCGGTGCGTTATGATCTCAGTTCAGAGACCGGCGCGAGACTCACTGCCTTTGTCGCCCCCCGAACAACCAGCGGAGCGCGCAGCGACGCCAGCAACGAATGGCGCCAGCTGTTCGATTTTATGCATGATGGCAACTTTGATCAGTTCGCCGGATGGCATCAGAGCAGCGACGCACGTCCTATTCCACTCAATCAAATGGAAAAGTGGCGCGACACAACAGTGGCGCGGATAGAAGAGCTTCTGTCGCAACAACCAAGGACAGGGCCGCCGGAGGTTCTTGAGATTGGGTGTGGAACAGGACTATTGCTTGAACACCTGGCGCCCCGGTGCGCACGCTACGACGCCACTGACATCTCACCCGTCGTTATAGAACAGACGCAACAGCGCGCTTGCATATCCGGCGCGACAAACACGTGTTTCGTCTGCGCTGCAGCGCATGTGGAGGTCTTCGCGGATCGCACCTACGACTTGGTCATTCTGAATTCTGTCATTCAGTATTTTTCAGACGAAGACTATTTGCGCCACGTCCTTGAGCTAGCAGCGTCGCGCACCAATCCGGGCGGACAGATATTTATCGGCGACGTACGCGCGGCACATCTTCACGATCACTTTCTTGACGAAGTGGCACGTGCGCGAAGTCAAGAGGAGCGCCGGGTCTTTGCCGAGATCGCGCGTCTCAAGGCCAACGAGCACGAGCTCCTTGTCCATCCGGCATTGTTCGCGGACTTTGCCGCCCGGCGCAGCGCTGGCCTCCACGTCTCGCCAAAGCTGATGTCTGAAGCCAATGAGATCAGCCGCTATCGTTATGATGTTAGCGTTACTCTAAATACGCAGACGCGAATTGACGTCGATTGGCGTGAAACACCCGAGCGGCTTGATGACCTCGCGTTCTCTGCGCTGGCGAGGGAACTAGACAGAGACCCGCGCCCACTGGGCTGGCGCCGCGTCCCCCATGCTTGGTTTAGCAAAAACGGAGTCACGCCCGCGGGAATCATCGCGGCCGCTCGTAACGCGAAAATCGCCGCGCGCACTAGTTGGCTCAGCGCTGACCGCGAAGGTGCGTTCGATGTTGCCTTTCAACCTATAGGAAAAGAGGGTGGCAATATTGTTTGGCCCAGCGGTGCTCACACCTTGGGAACCCCAGCGACCAATCGACCTATTTCACGATCTCAACTGTCCAAGCGGGAGGCAGGCATTCGGGAGTATCTCAAGCAACGCCTGCCATCATACATGAACCCAAGCTCGATCGAGTTCATCTCTTCCCTGCCGGTAACCCACAACGGGAAAGTCGATCGGACCGCGCTTCCTAATTCGCGGCAATCACGATCCACGACGAACCCCCCAATCGGCGCCACGGAAACCAAGGTCGCGGAAGCATGGATGTCCGTGCTTGGTCTGGCATCTTTACCCGCCAGAGAGGACAACTTCTTCCATATTGGCGGCAGCTCACTTTCCGCCATCCAAGTTGCCGCGCATATGCGCCTAGCAGGCTTCTACGTAAAACCGCAGACGCTCTTCACTCACCAGACGCTCTCCGAATTCGCGGCAGCGTTGCCTAGGAGCGAACACCAAGAATCTGCGGCTCTTTCGCAACGCGCGCGGCTTCCTGCTCACTTCAGCCTGACCACAACTCGCTCAACCCCGGTATCGAACAGCCGGGGCGTGCTTCTAACAGGCGCCACCGGATTTCTGGGCGCGCATATCCTCCAGGCGTTGGTGAACGCCACCACTACCCAGATTTACTGCCCTGTGCGCGCGGCAAACGACAAAGCTGCGACTGAGCGCCTGCGCGGCGTGCTGCAGTGGTACTTCGGCGACGAGGCAGCGCGTCAAATTGAACTACGTGTCCGCGCGTTTGCAGCGGACATTGCCAACGGCGCGGCGACCTGGAACGCTTGGTCTGCCCCCGCACCGCTTGATCACATTTTCCACGCTGCGGCCGACGTGCGACACGTAGCTTCTCCAAGCGAGATCATTCGCGCGAACACGAACGGCATGCGCGCCGTCATAGAGCTTGCAGTATCTCGCGGTGCGGCGCTCCACCACGTTTCGTCAATCGGCGTTGCTGGTGTGTGGAGACACGCACAGAACCCACCAACCCTCAGCGAGCGCGACCTTGACCTTGGTCAGACACTCACCGAGGCCTACAGTGAGAGCAAATTCCTCGCTGAGGGTGCGGTTGAGGCGTTTCGAGCATCAGGCGGTTCGGCGGCCATATATCGCGCTTCGACGGTGGCGCCACATTCCGTGACGGGAAAATTCCAGATCAACATCGCCGATCACTTCTTTCCACGCTTCCTACAAGCGGCCATCTCGCTGGGTATCGCCGCGAACAAGATCGATCCAGCGTTGTCCCTTGTTCCAGTAGACGTCATGGCCGAGTGGATCGTACGCCTCGCCGATGAGGACGCGAATGAGCCCAGCTATCATCTCACATCGCGCCACCCAATCAGTTATGCTGAGGTCGTGAAAGCTCTGGTTGCGGATGGCTATGCCGTCGAGCTAATCGACCAAGACGCATTTGGGATGGAGGCCACGGCGCGAACGCTGCAAGACTCGGCGCTTGAGCCCGCGCTTGGAGTTGTCTTGAAGCAGACGGCGCCGCAGACAGGCGCGCGCGACATACCTCTGGATAGCACCAGGTCCTGGGCAATCTTCGACAGACTTGAGCTCAATCAGTTCGCGGCGACACAATCGTGGCTTCGAACGTTCTTTGCCCACGCCCGCAGTCGGGAATTCCTGCCGCATCCCCGCCGATCCACACAATCGGCAGAGCCGCACTAGGGAGATCATTGTGCGCGTTCTCGTCATCGATAACTACGATAGCTTCACGTACAATCTGGTGCAGCTGACGGCGCGTGTGAGCGGCGTTGACCCAATCGTGGTGCTCAATGATGAGACGAGCTGGGACTCGCTACGGCAGCGCGAGTTTGACGCCATCATACTCTCGCCGGGCCCCGGTCGCGCCGACCGACCGGGTGATTTTGGCTTATGCGGTGATGCAATCGCAGACGGGCGCTACCCAATCCTTGGCGTTTGCCTCGGGCACCAAGGCATCGCGCACTACTTCGGCGGACGAATTGTGCATGCCCCCGAACCGATGCATGGGCGCCTAAGCGACGTTGTGCATAGTGGAGAAGAACTTTTCGAGGGCCTGCCATCGCCGTTCCGCGCAGTGCGCTATCATTCCTTTGTCGTGCGCGACCTGCCGCCCGAAGTTCGCGAAACTGCATCGACGCGCGACGGGCTCGTTATGGGCTTGCGGCACATTTCGCGCCCCCTGTGGGGCGTGCAGTTTCATCCAGAATCCGTAAGCACTGAGCACGGCGACAGACTCATAGCGAATTTCTTGGATCTCGCGGCGCGAGCGAATGCAAGCGACCGGCCGAGGCTTGCCAGAAATAGCTCGCGAACAGCTAAGCGAGCCAAAAGGCGATGTTCCTTGCAGATCTTTACGCGTGAACTCCGTGACACACCGTCTGCAGAGTCCGCATTCGCCGCGCTCTATGGAGATTCTGCGAATGCGTTCTGGCTAGACAGCAGCGCCGTTATAGAGGGCCGGTCGCGTTTCTCTTTTATGGGCGACGACGCCGGCCCCAACTCGGAAACTCTATCCTATGATGTAGTTGAGCAGCGGATCACGCGCCGTTGCAGCAATCAAAATGAGACGTTCCGAGAAACCATCTTCGACTATCTCAAGCGGCGGCTCGCCGAAATCGGCTGCAACTCCACCGCCCTACCGTTCCCGTTCAGCGGTGGATTTGTAGGATATCTGGGCTACGAGATCAAAGCGGATACGGGCGGACAGCTGGCCCACAAGAGTCCTCATCCCGATGCGCAGCTAATCTTCGCCGATCGCTTCGTGGCGTTCGATCATGTCGATCAGCGCGCGTGGCTCGTATGTCTTGACGCGCCCGCGAACGCGCGCCGTGCGGAGCACTGGTTTGACCATGCCGAGATCATTCTGAAGAACGCTGCCGGAGAGACCGCCGACATTGATCTAGGAACCGGAAGTGACGACGGCGTATTCGCGTTGCATCACGGGCGAGAGGCCTACTTACGTCTTATCGCAAAGGCGCTACAGAACATCGTTGATGGCGAAAGTTATGAGGTGTGCTTGACGAACCAATCGCGCGGGAAGCTCAGTCTCGACACTTTCGCCGCGTACCGCGCCTTGCGTAAGCACAACCCCGCGCCCTACGCCGCCCTGCTCCGCTTCGGTCGCTTAAGCGTGTTGTGTTGCTCGCCGGAACGCTTCGTGCAGATCGATTCAAGCGGGCGCGTTGAATCGAAACCCATCAAGGGCACAATAAAGCGCAGCGCCGACGCTGAGGAAGACGCACAGCTGCGCGATCAGCTAAGCAATAGCGAGAAGGATCGCGCCGAGAACTTGATGATTGTCGATCTCATTCGTAATGATCTTGGACGGACCTGCGAAATTGGCACCGTGACGGTCCCGCGTCTGTGTCATATAGAAAGCTACGCAAGCGTCCATCAGATGGTGAGCACTGTCGTCGGCCAACTGTCGCCGCGATACGACGCCGTCGACTGCGTGCGGACCATGTTCCCTGGCGGCTCGATGACAGGCGCGCCGAAGGTGCGGACAATGCAAATCATCGACGATCTGGAAGGCCGTTCGCGGGGCGTCTATTCCGGCGCGATCGGCTTTCTCTCCCTGGACGGCGCCGTCGATTTGAACATTGTCATTCGCACGGCTGTAATTGAAGACGACACCGTAACCATCGGCGCGGGCGGCGCATTGGTCGCGCTATCCGATCCTTCCGCCGAGTTTGAAGAGGCCATGCTGAAAAGCCAACTCATACGCGACACACTATGCCGCGCCGCGTCTCAGCAAGGTGCTGGAGCCACGAATGAGTGACGATCACGCTGGTCTTGCGGCTCTGCGCCAACAACTGGATGAAATCGACAGCGAGCTTCTTTCGCTGCTCGCCAAGCGTTTCGATGTCATTCGAAAAGTTGCTGAACTAAAAAAGGACGGCAAGATCGCGATTATGCAGCCGGAACGGATGGCGGCGATTATGGCGTCGCGCGCCGCGCAAGGCGAGGCGTTGGGCCTTCAACCCGCCCTGATCAAACGCTTATGGCAAGCGATTATCCGAGAAGCTTGCACTATCGAGAGAAAGGCCATTGGCGAGGGTGAGCACACCTTGCAGGCGCAAGCGGTGCGTATCGACCACATCGCCATAGCCGTTCGCGACTTGGATCAAGCGATCAAGTTCTATGAGGAAAGTCTCGGGTTTTCGATGGTAGAGCGCTGGTCGATCGAAGGCGCATTTAGCGGCATGAACGCAGCTGTGCTCGAGGCCGGCAACGTCACATTTGTTCTCGTCGAAGGAACGAGCGAGAATTCGAACGTATCCTTGTACATCGACTCTTACGGCCCGGGAGTTCAGCACGTTGCAGTTGAAGTCGACGACATCGACGGCGTTCGCGGCGAGCTTTCAGCACGTAACTTTGGCTTCATCGGCGGCATATACGAAGTCGGCGGTTTGAAGCAGATGTTTTCGCGCCGTGACGAAAACTCCGGGATGCAGATCGAGATCGTGTCACGCGGATCGTCCGCACGCTTCGAAAAGGACAATGTAAGAAGCCTTTTCGAGATCATGGAGCGCGAAGGTGTCTACTAAGAGTGACACAGACCGCTTCCACTCCGCGTTGGTGGTTGGCGCCAACGGCGGAATGGGTGCAACGCTCTTCGAAATTCTAACGGCGGACGGCCACACTGTACGCGGGATGGATATCGCGCCCGCGAGCGGGCAAATCGAAATCGACATTCGCAATCCCAGCGCCGACGCCAAGGCAATGCTCGGAAGTGCTGATCTCGTGGTGCTAGCCGTTCCAGACGCGCTTGCCGTTGAGGTGGGCGCTTCGATTGCAATTGAACTGCCGCCTTCCGCGCTCCTTGTTGATTGTACGTCGGTTAAGCGCGCCTACGTCGACGCCATCGAAGCGGTCGCACCGCGAATTGGCTGCGAATTGATGTCTATCAACCCACTATTCGGGCCGGGTTTGAGTTGGAAAGGACGAACTTTCGCCGTCACTCCGATACGTCCCGGCGCGGGCACGAAACGCCTCCACGCCACGCTGGAGCGCGCCGGCATCGAAATGCTGGTTGTAGACGCCACCACTCACGATCGCATGGCTGCGGAGTCGCAGGCGTCCCTGCACGCCTTCCTCATCGCCTACCTGTCTTCGCGGACGCCGGAGAGCTTGGCATTCGCACCGCCTCCAACAGAAGTGGCAACGCGCCTCGCCGCGCGCGTCGTAACGGGCGCGCCGCACGTCTATTGGGAGATCCAAGCCAAAAACCCTCTCGCTCACGGCGCGCGACGCCGGCTGATAGATGCTCTCGAAAAACTCGACTACGCCGCCACATCAGGTGATCGCGCCGCATTCGACGCGATGCTTACCGGCGCAAAAGAGCAGCTCGGCGAGCACGCCGAACTCTACAAGAAACAAGCCGTCTATTTGTTCGAGCATCTCGACCACGCAGCGGGTCGCCGTCACGAGACGGATGAGTGAGCTGCTGCCTCTGGTGTGGCTCAACGGCGAGCTGCTTCCCGCCGGCGCTACCTCGCCGAGCATAGCCAGCATTTCGCTTCACATGGGTACTGGCGTCTTCGATGGCTTGATGGCGTACTGGACCGGCGCAGAGCATCTACTATTCCGCGCGAACGATCACTTCTCCCGCTTCGCACAGTCGGCGAAGAACATGGGAATGCCCTTCGAATGGACAAGCGCGGAACTGACCAAGGCGGCTATGAGCCTGGTTCAGCAGCGCCCGGGCTCAACATGCTACGTCCGCCCAATCGCCTATCGCGGCGGCCCAGAACTGTGGCTTACGGGCGCAGATCGCAGGCCTGTCGACGTAGCGATGTTCGCGGTGCCAACACAGCGGCTCGTCGACAAGCCAATAACGTGCTGCATTTCCGACATTGAACGGGTTTCCAGCGCGGCCATGCCTATCGCTTGGAAAGTGTGTGGCTTGTACGTCAACAGCTACCTGGCGCGGCGCAACGCCGAGCGTGCCGGCTTTTCCGATGGCATTCTATTGGATCGCGACGGTCACGTGACCGAAGCTTCGGCAGCGAACATCTTTCTTCTGAACAAGAACGGCCTGCGTACACCGGAGATTGGCGCCGATGTTTTTCCCGGCATAACACGGCGCGCAATATTGGAAATTTGCGCAGCGCTAGGAATTGAATGCGTCGAAGATCACATCTCGAAAGACGAGCTTCTTGCCGGTGATGCAGCATTTCTGTGTTCGACGCTTATGGAAATTCGGCCAATCGAGCGATTGCACGACCGCCATCTGCAAACCAGCGGCCATCCAATCTACCGAAAAATTGTGGCGGCCTTCGAGCAAAGCACGGGCGCGGCAAACCTAGCGGAGCGTTAGACTCTCAGCGACGTGGCACGATTGACACACGCTGTAGTGGAGTTAGCTTGAACTATCTTTCATCGGTATTTCGTCGATGCGCAGAATATCAGCTCTGGCCGCGCATCTGTTGACTGGCGAAGGCCATGTATGGCTGATTGACGCCGATGATCCGGCTTGGAGCGGTCCTGCGCTTCCTCGCGAAACTGAACGCGCGCTTAGGTTCGCGTCACCGGCGGACTCGCGGCGGTGGCTGCGCGGGCGCGTCGCGATCCGGAGTGTTCTTTTTCACTACGGCGCCGCGCGGTTTGCGGCGATTGGTCGAGACACCAACGGCGCGCCAACCTCCCCTGTAAGCGGGCTCTCAGTCAGCATCTCGCACTCAGGTTCGGACGTTGCGATCGCGCTAGCTCTTTGCCCGCATATCGGGGTCGACATCGAGCGCATCGAACGCATTCACGACAGCCGCGAAATCGTTCGTAGCTTCTTTGACACCGCTGAAGCTGAAGCCATGAGCACGATAGATCCGAGGATCTACGATCGTGCGTTTCTCTTCAGCTGGACACTGAAAGAAGCCGCGCTGAAGGCAAGTCGCGCCGGCCTCATGGCGCCACTCGCCTCGGTGCGCGCGCCTCTCGTCGTCTCGCCCCAAAAACGGGTGCGACTGGTGACAGAGCCGTCCGATCCCTGGCCTGCGCCTCCATCGGTGGGTCGCACATTCGAAACCAAGCACTGTATCGGTGCTGCTGTCGGCGACGTGCGGTGGCGCCTATTCCATGCTCACGCGCGGCGCCTGATGCCAATCCGGGAAGCCGCCTGATGCGATACCGGCGTATGGGAGCGACTGGCCTCCAGCTCAGCGAAGTGGCGCTTGGCACGTGGGCGACCGTCGGCGATCGGCTCGACATAGACGCCTCTGCAAGACTCCTTCAGAGCGCATACGATCTCGGGGTCAATTTCTTCGACACTGCGGAGGTTTATGCTGAAGGCCGCGCGGAGACGACACTCGGACACGTGCTTAAGCAATCGCAGTGGCGGCGTGAGTCATTCGTCGTATGCACGAAAGTAATGTGGGGAACCGGAGGCAACCAACCAAACACATGGGGTCTGAGCCGCAAACATGTGATTGAAGGATGCAACGCATCTTTGCGGCGACTTAACCTCGATCATGTCGACGTCCTTCTGTGTCATCGCCCCGACCCCAACACGCCAGTGGCGGAGACTGTCGACGCGATGGGCACCCTCGTGCGCGCTGGGAAGGTGCTCTACTGGGGCACGTCCGAGTGGCCGGTAGAGATGATTCACGAAGCGATTGATGCCGCAGACCGCCTTTCGGCGCCACGGCCGACGATCGAGCAATCACAATACAATCTCTTCAAAGCCGCCCGCGTTGAAACTGAACTCGATGGCTTGGCACGGTCTGGCTTGGGCCTCTGCGCATGGTCACCACTCGCGTACGGCCTTTTGGCAGGGCGGCACGACACTAACTCAAGCGCTCAGCCCTGCCGAACTGAGCGCGAGGATATGGCTTGGTTGAAGGAAGATGTGCTCGGCGGCGGCAAGCAAGAACAACGCATGAAAATTGCAAATGCTCTGGTCAAGCTCGCGGACAAATCTGGATTTCATCCGGCATGTTTGGCGCTGGCTTGGTGCTTAGGCTGGGAACAACTTACTTGCGCAATCACAGGCGCATCGCGCCCCAAGCAGCTACAAGAAAATTTGAGCGGCCTCGATGCGCTTGGGGATATTGTCCAAGCCCGTGCCTGGATCGCCGAAGAACTTGCTTCGGTCATCAACACTTGATTGCGGGCTGATCGACCGTCGGCTCAAGCGTTCAACGCGTCGAGTGTGCGGTCGATCACAACGACCGCCGTGGCGAACGTCTTGGGTTTCTCTTCGAAGTCTACAAGGAACGCGCATTGCGCGAGCAGGTCGGCGAACATTGCCTGCTGTCGCCATCCCACGTCTAACTCGCCACCCGCCTCGGTGTAAGCGGCGGCAAAGCGAGCGCCTCTAATGGCGCCAGACTCGCTCTCAAACCTCAAAAGATTTCCGAGGTCTATGACGTTGGCGCCCGCCAGTGCGAACTCCCAATCAATGATCGCGGCCAGTGCGTAGCTTCCCGCAGCTGTACGTCTCACAAGAATGTTCTTCTGATTGAAGTCGCCGTGACACAGGCTGCCCGTCCGCGAAGGCAAGTGAAGATCCGCTCGGTTCAGCGTGCACGATGCCAATCTGCGGAGCCGGTCTCTGCCCAATCGCCGCTGAAAGTGAGGCGCATCAAAACAAAATGACAAGTACCCGAGCGTCCACAGTGTGTAGTCGTTTACGGGTCGCTCGAGTGATGCGCCGTGTTTGAAAAACCCGTCTGCACCTAGTCGCAACCCATGAATGCGCGAAGCAGCAACAGCGAGCTCATCACAGACCCGATTTCGGTCCGCCTCGCTCATCTCGTCCTCGGCCCTCGACAGCAACTCGCCATCTACGTAGCTCATTGCGAATGCACCACCGCCGTCGCGCAAAGGTCCACGAGACCACAACACGCTCGGCGTCGGCACGTCAGGAACTGACGCCGCCAGAAACTTGAGCAAATCAACTTCCACTCGCGTTCGAGCGGCGTTCGTCGACAAACGAAGCACACAGTGCTCGCCGTCTACGAAACTGATGAGATAGTTTGAGTTGCTGAATCCGCCGCTTAGCCGATCCACGTGACGCACTGGCGCCGTGCCAAGTTCATCCTGCAACGCCAGCAGGGCTTCAGCGAAGCCTGTTTCGCTGAAGTCCTTTCGACCGTCGAATTTGCATTCGAAATCTATCGAGAACTCCAGCGTCCAGGACGGCTACCGTGGCGCCACTTGATGCATCACGTCCATCAGGTAGTCGTCCAGGAAGTCGAACAGCGAATCTGACGGACCGCAATCCTGAATCACACGTCTATTATCGAATACTATGTTCTGGTTCATAAACGGAATGTATACACCCAAACGGCCGACCCGGAGCCGATGTTCCTCACTCAACGAACGTTTCCGTGCTGCGTATTCATCTGAGGTGAGAAAGTCCGGAAGCTTGCTTCGTCCGGTCGCTTCGGCGGTGCGAATCAGAATGTTCCGCCACATATACGAAGCGATCTCTCCGGTGCTTACATGATAGGTCTCGTGCGAATGCGGCCCGGAAATGAGGCGCATGATGTAATCGCAAACGGCATCGACGAGGACAAAATCAACTCGCGCCTCGCTCCGGACTGGAATTGCTTCCACCTCCAGCATCGAGACGAGCGGCCATAGGCTGTCATTCATAAACTTTGTCGGCGCCGTACGCTCAGGAAAGACGTAGCTTGGCCTCACGATCACGAGATCATAGTGATCACGTGACGCTCGCAACATGGTTTCGGCATTCGACTTTGAACGTGTGTAGTACACGAAGTGATTGTCGTCGGGGCGGGGATAGTCGTCCTCCTGCACCACGCGATCTCTTTGCAACCCGCCGCACGCGGCGCTTCCCAGATAACAAAGCTTCTTCTTTGTTGGACTTTCGACGCACATCTCAATCAGCGTCTGCACTGCCTCTTCGTTCGTGCGTCGGCACTCAACCTCCCGCTGAAAGTAAGTCGAGGCTCCGCAATGAACGACGATATCTGTCTCTTCTACAATCTTTCGTCTGTCCGCCGGTGACAAATTCCAACCGGGTTCTTGCAGGTCGCCTTCTATAATTCGCAGACGAGATCCAAATTCGTCCACGACATCGCCGGCGCGCGCGCGCAAGCGCTCTCTCGCGTTTGCCCCGTGTTTGCTGCGCCCCAGCGAATATAGCACTTCCAGATCGGAATTGAGCAGCCGAGGCAACATTGCCCCGCCAATCAATCCAGAACCACCGGTGAGAAGCACACGCTTTCCGCGAAGGCCCGTCTGCATTGCGCGCCACTCCGTTGCGTTGATGATTTTGCTGCGCTGTCGCCGACCAAACGAAGCTACGCCGCACCCAACACAAGCGCAAGAAAATTAAAGCCTCAAGTTGCACCCCCTTGCGATTGCCTGCGTAGCGCGCCGACTACCAATCCAACGAAGACGGCCAGCGCCGCGGCCACGAACACAGCCGCCAACACAAACGGAGCCCCAGGCCAGTAAACGCCGATGTCGTCACTAAAGATCGCGAAGGCGCCCGTCATCACGAGCGGTCCAATCACAGCTGTGACCGCTAAAGTCGCCGACAGCGCGCCTTGTATCTGCCCTTGAGATCGTTCATCGGCCTGCTTCGACAACAATGATTGCAATGCTGGCGTGGCAAAAGCCGCGAGCGATCCCACGGCAATGAGCAAGAAGACGACGATCGTGCTTTGCGCCATCGACAGTGCGGCGTAGACCATGGCTCCAACAAGCAAACTGAAGATTATTAGACGTTGCTCGCCAAATCGCCGCGTAGCGCGGCCGACCAGACCGGCCTGTACAATTGCAAATAGCCCGCCGTACATCGACATTGAAAGGCCGATCAGCAAAGCGGACCAATTGAGCGTTTCGATCATGAAAAACGCCCACACCGAATAGAGCGAGTGCGCGGCCAGTTGCATGAGAAAGATAACGGCGAGGATCAATAACGCCCTGCTCTCTCTGTATTGCGTGGGCGATGACCGTGCGCGCGGTGCGCCAAGTGGACGCCGTCGTGGAGCCTCCAATGTCTCCGGCAGCATAAAAAACGCCCAAACGAACGTCGCGAAGACAAGCACACCCGATATCCAGAACGGCGTGCGCGTTCCCAACTCCGCCAACAAGCCGCCGATTACCGGGCCGACCACCAGACCCATGCCGCCGGCCGCGCTGATCAAACCGAATGTTTTGGCCCGATCGTTTGGCGCGGTGATATCAGCGGCAACTGCGCGAGCTGGCGCGATGCTGGCTCCACAAATGCCGGCGACTGCACGCCCCACAAACAACAGCGCCAAGCTCGGCGCGGTCGCCAGGATCGCGTAGTCGATGGACAAGCCCAGCAGAGCGCCAAGCAGAACGACCCTGCGTCCAAACGCATCGCTAAGTCGTCCCAGCAACGGCGCAAACAGCAGCTGCATCGCCGCGTAAAGAAACAACATGGATCCAGAAATCAGCGCCAACTCGGTTGTGCCGCGCCCGGTAAGTTCTTTGAGCAGACCTGGCATGACAGGCACGATCAGCCCTGCGCCCGCCATGTCGAAAAAGACCACAACAATGGTGATCGTTAGAGCGCGACGTCGCTGGGCTTCTGGCATCCGTCCTCACCCCGTGATGGGTACAAGACTAGCTCATGCACGCGATCAGCGCCCGCGTCCTTCTCCAGGACTATTCCCGCGATCGAGAGGCGTCAAGATTGGCGGGGTCCTCTGTTCGATGCAGCAGCGGCGTCGCGCAGATTGCGGCGGCCATGCCTTAGGTCTGGCGCAGCGCTCGCTGTCGAGCTAATCAAACATCCTTGGTGAAGATATCTCGGAGTGCTTGCAATGCGGTGGCTCCTTCGCTCCAAGATTCACAACGCACGTGTGACAGAAGCCAATTTGGCTTACATCGGCTCAATCACAATTGACGAGGACCTGATCGACGCGGTTGGGCTCTGGGGCGGCGAGAAAGTGCTCGTGGTGTCCAACACCTCTGGCGCCCGGCTGGAAACGTACGTGATTGTTGGTGAGCGTCGTTCTGGTGTGATTGCGATGAATGGAGCCGCCGCTCACCTTATTGCGCAGGGCGAGGAGGTCATAATCATGGGCTTCGAACTGACCGATCAGCCGCTAACGCCCCACATGGTTCTCGTCGACGCGAGCAACCGGGTAGTGCGCAAGTTACTGCCCGCGGCCGGAATGACGGTGTGAAGCGAACCAGCACACAAATTGCCAGCACGTCATCTTGCTGGCGTTGCAGCGAAGAGCACTAGCGCCAGCCCCGCGCACGTGCCTGCTCTTCTCCGCGCTGGTCGAGTGGCTCACCCACTATTATCGCATCGACGGCACCAAGGATTGCTTCCGGTGCACCGGCCATGCGGACTTCGCCGCCTCCTCCTTGAGCGGTCATGGCGATCGCCCAACCGTTGCCTTCACGGCACGCGAGGCCGGACGTGTCGCTGCGTGTGATGCTGAATGTGCGGCAATATCCGCCATCTTGCGAAGCAAAGCTCAGTCCGATGCGGACGACATCCGGTGCATCGGACGCGAGTTGGGTATCGAGAGCTTCGGCCAGCGCGCCCCGCGCCGTCAGTTCTCCATTCGAGGACGCAATCATTGGCGCTTGCGCATTCATGATGCCGATGCCGATGACAAGCCCGGCCGCGATGCTCGCAGCCATGGCACCCCATTCCCGCACCGACCATCTCCGCGCGCGGAGATCTGCCAGGGTCACCACTTCCCCGACCGGCGGGCGTGCCGCTTCCGTCAATCGCTCTGGAACACTCTCATTGAGTGCGCCGTCAAACGCGGAAGAAAGCCGCGCACGCAAGCGCTGATGCGCTTCCAGCCTCTCGCGCAAAGCTACGTCGCCGGCCAGAGCTGCCTCAACTGCGGCGCGCTCGTCGCTCGCCAGCTCGCCATCGGCAAACGCCATCAAAGTTTCGTCGCTGACGCTCATCGGTCTATCCCAACATCACTTGCAACGCCTCGCGGCCGCGCGCCAACCGGCTTGTCAGCGTCCCGATCGGAACGCCAAGCGCCTCGGCGGCCTCACGGTACGCAAGCCCCTCGACGCACACCAACGCCACCGCCTCGCGCTGCTCCTCGGGTAGCTTGCGCATTGCCATCCAAACGTCGTCTGCTTCCAGCTTCGAGTGTGCTTCGGCAACTCCGTCATTGCCGATCTGCTCGCCGAGTTCTGCAGGCGCAAACACCTTTCCGCGCCGGGTGCGAGAGCGCGCCTCATCGATCCACGCATTGCGAACGATCGAGAATAGCCATGAATCCAATCTCGTCCCGGTCTGAAATTGATCGATACGCATCAAAGCGCGCTCCACGGCGATCTGTACGATGTCGTCGGCGTCCGCCACTTGGCCCGTCAGCGCGCGCGCGAAGCGACGCAGGCGCGGCAGCATCGCGACGATGTCTGAGCGGGTCTGTTGGGCGGCGCTCGTCATCTCTTGGTGGTCCAACGGCTGGAAGCGATGGTTTCTTCCATGATCACCAAAATGATAAGCAGGGATGAAACCGATCGCGTCAAACGTTAGGTAGCCATGAAGCGCCTTGCCGCCCTCTTGTTCCTCGCAACCGCGCTCGCGGCCCCGGCGCAGGCGCAATTGCCGGGTGTCGAACTCCCGCAAATCCCGAGCGTCGGCGCCCAGACACCTGATGTTGGGAGCGTAGTGAACAATTCCACCGCTCTCACAGATGTACGCCAGCTGCGAGTCCGCGATCTCTTGCGCAGGCACCGGCGGGATCTCGAGGCTGACCCTGCGGGCCAGCCGGTCGTTCGCAGCCAGATCATCGCCGTTGGCATGAGCGACTCGGCCATCGCGAGCGTCCGCGCCGCCGGGTTTCAGGTGGTGAGCATGGACGATCTTGGCGAGGCCGGAGTGCTCGTCACTATCCGCGCACCAGCGGGTCAGTCGACAAGGCGCGCGCTACGCCGGCTGCGCGAAGCCGATCCGAATGGGACCTACGATTTCGACCATTTGCACATAGAATCCGGCGTCGTCGCTCTGTCGACGTCCGCGCAAGCGGCGGCGTCAAATATAGGGCCCCGCATCGGACTAATAGACAGCGGCGTTGCGCCGAACGTGCCGACGACAGCGCAGCGAAGTTTCGTCAGCGCGGCGCCTGTCGCGGCAGCGCACGGAACCACGATCGCAGGTTTACTCAGTAGCGCAGCGCCGGGCGCGCGCATCTACGTTGCCGATATCTACGGAGGCGCGCCAACCGGCGGCGCCTCTTCGGCATTGGCGCGTGCGCTAGCTTGGCTCTCTACGCAAGGTGTGCGTGTCATCAACATAAGCCTTGTCGGCCCGCGCAATCGTGTCGTGGAAGGCGTCATCGCCGATCTCACTTCTCGCGGGACGATCATCGTCGCTGCGGTAGGAAACGATGGGCCGGCAGCAGCACCGCTCTTTCCCGCGTCCTATCCTGGTGTTGTTGGCGTCACTGGCGTCGATACGCGTCAGCGCGTGCTGATCGAGGCCGGACGAGGAGATCAGGTCGACTTCGCCGCGTTGGGCATATATGGGCGCGCGCGCGGAACGTCGTACGCCTCGCCGATCATTGCAGCACGCCTCGCCACGCTGATTGCTGAATCTCCGGCGCTGAACACGGTCACGGAACTCGCCAACCACGCTCGCGATCTGGGCGTACGCGGGCGCGACGAAGTTTATGGTTACGGCCTCGTCGAGACCCACTGAAAGCTTTTTGGAAGAAACTGGCGCAACCATTCGTTCCCTCCTCGAAGCCAGCGATTGAGCAGGCCAACAGGAGGACACTTCATGAATAGCAAGCTTCTTATCGCGACGACGGCGCTTACAGTGATGTTGTGCGCGTCGCCCGCGTCGGCACAGCTCATCGGTGGTGGCGGTTCGCTGACCGGCGGCCTCGGCAGTCAGATCGGCAACACGACGGGCTCGATCACGGGCAACGCCGGCGGCGCTGGAAATATCGGCGTGGACACGGGCGTCGTCGATCAAACGACCGAGCGGGCGCAACGCGAAGTTCGCCGCGCTGAGCGCGAAGCGCGTCGCACAGCGCGCCAAGCGGAAGAACAAGCCACCCAGGCTCGCCAAGTTGACGTAGCGGGTTCAGGCGCAGTCGATGGTGCGTTGAATGCAGGTCCGCTTTCAGCTGCAGGCTCCGCCACCGGCAACGCCGAAGGCAGTGTCGGCATCGATCCCGGCGGGACTGTGAACCAAACGACGACAGCTGCGCGCAACGCCACCGCCAACGCGCGCAGCACCGCAAATGGCGCTGTGAGCCGCGTTCGCAATGCAGCACCTGAGGTGTCTGCCGACGCCGCCGCGACCGCCGATGGTGCGGCGAGCGCCGACGAAGAAGGCGCTTCCGCCAGTGCAAACGGCAACAGCTCGGCCCGCGCCTCCGCCCGCCGCCGCAACTCGAACTAAGGCACGGGCTTCAAGCGGCGGCGCGATCCCCCACCCGCGCCGCCGCCTACTGCCTCGGTGGGACTCAATCGACACATTCAAGCCACCAACATCGCGGGGACGATCATGCCAATTTTTGCTCGGAGACTGGCGGCGCATCGCGCTGCGTTCATGCTCACATTGTGCGCCGCAGCTGCGAGCGCGGGCGTCGCCACGGCCGAAGAACGGAACTGGACGTTCTCTGTGGGCGCCGACTATTCACAGGGCGACTACGGCTCCGGCCAAGACACGGACATCATTTCCGTCCCGCTCTCCGCTTCTTACGGTTCAGCACGTTGGCGTGTCGGCGTCACGCTGCCGTATGTGAGCGTCGAAGGCGCGCCAGGCGTAGTGCCTGGATCAACAGGCGCCATTGGCGGTGGTGGGCCACTGAGCTCGGTTACCAACCCTCTCCTCGGACCAACGGGTCCAAGTGGCACAGGCATCTTGGCGCCCGAGATCAGCGAGCAAGGTTTCGGGGACGCGACCCTCGAATTCAGCGTCACGTCCTACATCGCCGATGATGGCGCACGCGTAACCGTGCTGGCCGCCGCGCGTTTGCCAACTGGCGACGAAGAGCGCTCGCTCGGCGCCGGAGAAATGGTGCTGTCGTTGGCTGCCGGTGGATCCTATCCGATTGGAGAAGCCGCCACCATTTACGGCGCAGTGGGCTACAGCAACGCGACCGAAAGCGGCGACGATGGCGTGTTTGTTAGCGCCGGCGCTGAAGGACGCATTCGCGGCGGTGTCCTTATCGGCGCAAGTGCTGACTGGTCGCAGGCGCGCATCGCCGATGCGCCCGAGCGCTCGCAGGTCACGTTTTATTCGGCGTTCGATCTCAGTTCGAAGGTCCGCCTCGGCGCCTATGTGCTCGCCGGCCTTTCGGAGTCGGCACCCGACGCAGGCGCCGGATTTCGCCTCGTGTTGCACTAGTGATAGCGAAGCCTCGATCTCTGAGGGGCTGCGTCCCGCCTACAAAGTCCGTCTACGTCAAAGGCACTTCAGGCAGGGCGTGAAACGCTTCACGCAGTTCGCGCGACCAGGCTTCGCTTATTCCTCGGAACACCTGGTCATCGCTCTCGAAACGACGACATTGCACTGAGCCGAATTGCTCCGCGCGTATCACGGCAAGATCCAGGGGCATGCCAACGCTCAGGTTCGAGCGCATCGTGGAATCCATTGAAATCAACGCGGCCTTGAGCGCATCCGCTAACGGCGTCTCCGGCGCGATAACGCGATCCAATATGGGTTTGCCGTATTTATGCTCCCCGATCTGAAAGTATGGCGTGTCTTCCGTCGCCTCAATAAAGTTTCCGGCGGAATAGACGAGAAACAGTCTCAGCTCTCCACCTTGACGCTGACCCGCAACAATTATGGAGGCCTCGGATTTGGCGCCTGAAGCTTCAATCCGCGCGCGATCACGCGCTTGTACCGCCTGCATCGCCTCGCCAACTAGCTCGGCGGCGCGATAGAGCGTGGCGCAAGTCAGGATGGACTCTTCATCCTCGCCGCGCGCGCTTGCATCGATTGCCTTCTCAAGTTGCGTGATCACTCCCTGCGTGATCCCCAAGTTGCCGGCAGTGAGCAACACCAGCGCGCGTTCTCCGCGTTGTTCCCACAAGAACATCTTGCGAAAGCGGGATATGTCGTCGAGACCCGCGTTGGTGCGCGTATCGGACAGCAGCACCACGCCCTCACTCACCTTCACGGCCAAGCAATAGGTCATTGCTGCGCGACCTCCACATGCACATTGAGCGCCTCGTCACCGGACATGCTGACGGCGCCCCGAACGGGCGCGGCATCGGAGGCATCTAAACCAGCGCACAGGCGAATGTAGGCGTCGGTTGGCGATTGACGATTGGCGGGGTCGAAGCCCACCCATCCAAGATCAGTCACGTAGGCTTCAGCCCAAGCATGGGTTTCGTGCAACCCTTCAAAACGCGGCGCGATATACCCGACGACATAGCGCGCGGGTACGCCGATCGAACGCGCCGCAGCAATGAAGACATGCGCGTGATCTTGACAAACGCCCGCACCCTGCGCGAGCGCCTCGCACGCCCTCGTGTCGTGTTTGGTCACGGCAGATGTGTACTCGACGGCATCACGCACAGCGTTAGACAGCGCATGCAGCATGGCGAGTGCTTCGTCGTTGGCAACGGATTGCGCCAACGCACGGATCGCCTCGTCGGGCTTTGTCAGATGCGTCTCCCGCAAAAACATGGCCGGACGGGTGACGTCGCTGAGGCCACGTACGACGCCCGCACTATCGTCCACTTCGACGACACCCTCAGCCATCACCTCAATCGCACTTTGCGGTCCGGCCGATGCCCAAACGGCCTCACCTTCCCCGAGGCCGTTTGTGAACATTGGCTCAATCGTCTCGCCGTTGACACTGACCCGCCATTCGTTCAGCGCCTGCGTTTTGAAGCGTGGCGGAAAAAGGCGCAATCGAAGCGCCGCTCGAGCGACGGGCGGAGCGTACGCGTAGCGCGTGATATGGCGGACGGCGAGTCGCATGCGTGGTCAAAAGTGATAAGCGTACGATATCTCGTTCGAAAGGCGGTTCGTCACTTCTATCGCCTCGCCGATGAATTCGTGCAGGCCTGACTGGAAGAGCGTGTGGATGTCACATGCCTCTAGTCGGGCGACCATTTCGGCGGCGGAATCGTGGCACGCGAACCGCTTGCCGCCATACAGCGCCGCAAGTTCGCCGAGGCGGCGGTCGAGCTGGGTGTAACAATACGCGGCCGCGCGCGGAAATTGCGGGTTGAGCACCAGGAACTCCGCGATGCCCCAAGGCGTGTAGTCACCGCGATTTACGTGGTGATAGGCGCGGAGCGCTCCGGTGGCGCGCAGCACGGATGTCCATTGATGGAAATCGCGCCCGCCGCCCACAACGTCCGTTTCGGGCAACAGCACGTAGTATTTCACGTCCAACAAGCGCAGCGTCATCTCCACGCGCTCGATCAGTTCGCCAATACGCAGGAAGATGTACCCGTCGTTGCGAAGAAGCGACGTTTCGGCTGCGCCGCGGAACGCGGCTGCCCGTTGCTTGGCCCAGTCCAGCCAAATCGGCAATTCGGCAATGGCTTCATCAGAATCGAGCGTTTCAAGCAGTCGCCAGTGATCGTTGAGAGCCTCCCACATATCGGACGTCAGCGCTGTGCGTATGGCTTTCGCGTTGGCGCGCGCCTGCGCGATACAGCAGCGGATAGACGAGCTGTTGTTGGGGTCGAGGACAAGGCGAACGATGATGTCGCGGTCTAGCGCCTTCGGATCTTCCGCCAAATCGGCCGCACAGCCCGATGCGCGTGCAACTGATCGCCACTCGGCATTGGCGGACGGAAGCATCACCATGCGCCGTCCCATCTCGACCAGGCGCGCCGTCGCGTCTGCGCGCTCGATGTATCGCCCCATCCAATAGAGGTTCTGCGCGGTGCGGCTCAGCATAGGATCATTCCGACAGCACCCAGGTATCCTTCACGCCCCCGCCCTGGCTCGAATTCACAACGAGCGAGCCCTTGGTGAGAGCGACACGCGTCAAGCCGCCAGGCGTCAGACGTACTTCCCGTCCAACTAGGCAATAGGGGCGAAAGTCCACGTGCCGATTCTCGAAAGCGTCGCCACAGAGTGTCGGCGCCGAGGAAAGCTCAAGCGTGGGTTGGGCGATGTAATTCTCCGGCTCGGCCAAGATCTTCTTCCGGAACGTCTCGATCTCTTTCTTGCTGGAATGCGGTCCGATCAGCATGCCGTAACCGCCTGAGCCGTGAACCTGCTTGACCACCAGGTCGTTCAAGTTCGCAATCACGTGATCGCGCTCTTCCGGCAAAGCACAGCGAAACGTCTCGACGTTCTTCAAGATAGGCTCTTCGCCGAGATAGAAGCGGATCATCTCCGGTGTGAACACGTAGATGGCCTTGTCGTCAGCGATGCCGGCGCCCGGCGCCGAACACAAAGTAACGGAGCCCGCACGATAGGCGCCGAAGAGTCCTGGCACGCCCAACAAGCTGTCCGGCCGGAACGAGAGCGGGTCGATGTAAGAATCGTCTATGCGACGATAAATTACGTCAACGCGCTGTGGCCCTTGTGTAGTGCGCATCCAGCACTTGCCGCCCTCGACAAATAAATCGGAAGGCTCAACCAGCTCTACGCCCATCAAATCGGCGAGAAACGAGTGCTCGTAGTAGGCGCTGTTGAGAGGACCTGGCGTCAGCAAGACTATTGTCGGCTCACCACGGCACAATGGCGGCGCCACCTCTTGCAACGTGCGTTTGAGCATCGAGGGATACTCGTCGATTGGTTCGACAGCGCTGGCCGCAAAAAGCTGCGGAAACATCCGCATCATGATCTCACGATTTTCCAGCATGTACGAAACGCCGGAGGGAGTGCGGCAATTGTCTTCCAGAACCTGGAAGTCGTTCGCATTCGTGCGCACCACGTCGACACCAACTATGTGGCTGTAGACTTTGCCAGGTGGATCGAAGCCCACCATGTCGGGCAGAAATGCTTCGTTCTGGTAGACGAGCGCTTCCGGCACGATGCCGGCCTTCAGGATCTCAGCACGATGGTAGACATCGAAAAGAAAGGCGTTGAGCGCGCGCGCGCGTTGCTTCACGCCACGGGAGAGCTTGCGCCATTCAGAGGCGCCGAACACACGGGGAATGAGGTCGAACGGAATGAGCCGCTCGGGGTCCCCGCCTTCGCCATAGACGGCAAATGTAATTCCCAGCCGCCGGAACAGCGCCTCGGCTTCGACTTGGCGGCGCTTAAGTTCTTCCTCGCCGGTGGCCGCAAGCCACGCCGCGATCGGCTCGTAGGGCGATCTGACACCGCCAGCATGACGCATTTCGTCGAACATTCTGATTCCAACGCTAGCGCACAGGATCAGCCGCGCGAACAGCGGCCGAGCCAAGAAGAACACGCTGCCGCCTTTTTGGGCGCCAGACTGAGGTGATCCGATACGGAGCAGTATGCCCTGGTCGGCCGGTTACCCAGCGACAGCAGTAAATGGCGAGGACGGGCCGGTGCATCGCCACGCCTCGCAAATGGTTGCGCGCATGCTTGGGCAAATCGCCAGCGGTCCCAATTCCCTGAGCTAGAACACTGAGCGAATTCGTGAGATAGCGGCTAGACCTCTGAGGTCTTCCAATGCCGCAACAGGCGCCAAGACAAGAGCGTTCTGAGACGCGAAAGCTTGACGTCCCAGCGATCTCGCTTCCCAAGGGCGGCGGCGCGATCAGTGGCACCGGCGAAAAATTCGGCGTCAATCCGGTCA
Organism: uncultured Caulobacteraceae bacterium; assembly: GCA_902826145.1. Taxonomy (GTDB): domain Bacteria; phylum Pseudomonadota; class Alphaproteobacteria; order Caulobacterales; family Aquidulcibacteraceae; genus Vitreimonas. The sequence goes on along the minus strand of CADEDT010000003.1, from coordinate 35,687 downwards.
GCGGCGCGGGCGCCGCCTCGATCCCGATTCCAACTAGCCCCGGCCGCTCGGGTTTCGGCCCGCAGCTCGCGCTCTCATATGATACGGGCGCGGGCAATGGACCGTTTGGGTTTGGCTGGTCGCTGACCATCCCATCTATCAGACGCAAAACCGACAAGGGTCTGCCGGAATATCGCGATGCGGACGAGTCCGATGTCTATGTGCTCTCAGGAGCGGAAGACCTCGTTCCGGCTCTGACTGATGCAAACGAGCGCGTCGAACGGCATGAAGCTGCCTTTGCTGTTCACGCCTATCGGCCGCGCATTGAGGGACTTTTTGCGCGCATCGAGCGTTGGACAGAACGCGCCACCGGCGCAGTTCACTGGCGCTCGATTTCACGCGACAACGTCACGACGCTCTATGGCAGGGATCAGCGGTCGCAGATTGTCGATCCTGAGGCGCCGCATCGCATCTTCAGTTGGCTCATCTGTGAAAGCTACGACGATAAGGGAAATGCGATCGTCTACGAGTATGCGGGCGAGACCGCAGACAACGTCGATCAACTCTTGCCCAACGAACGCAATCGATCACGCGGGGCCGTTCGCTACTTGAAACGCGTCCGATATGGCAATCGGGTATCCCGGTTTGTGCAAGCAGACCTTTCGAACGCCGAGTGGCTTTTCGAACTCGTGTTCGATTACGACGAGGGTCACCATGAAAAGGTGGCGCCAGACCCTTCTTTGAGGGAAGCGGAGCAACACGTCTTTGTGCTAGCGGCCGCCTCGCCAGGGCAAAGCTGGGCGGTTCGCCCGGACCCCTTCTCATCCTATCGCGCAGGCTTCGAACTTCGCAGCTATCGCCGATGCGTTCGCGCACTCATGTTTCATCATATCCCCGATCTCTCATCCGAAGAACGGGGTTATGACGGGCTCGTGCGCTCGGTTGAATTTGAGTATGCTGACGTCGATCTCACACAACCGGTTTCTATCGGCGAAGAGCTTGCGCATGAGGGCAGCACACGATTTGCCTCGTTCATTCGTTCGGTCACGCACTCGGGCTATGTGAAGCAAGATACGCCGCCGATCACCGGCGGTGGCGTTGATTACGCGACCTATCTCAAGCAATCGCTGCCGCCGGTACGTTTCGAATACAGCAAGGCAAAGATCCAAGAGGAAGTGCGGGAGCTCAAGGTTGAAAGCCTTGAGAACCTCCCGGAAGGACTGGACGGCTCGCTGTACCAGCTGGCCGATCTCGACGGCGAAGGTTTGTCGGGCGTGCTCACGGAACAGGCCGGTGCGTGGTTCTACAAGGAGAATCTTGGCGAAGGCCGACTGGGTCCGCTGCGCCAAATCGCACCAAAGCCCTCACTCACGAACCTGCAAGGAGGACGCCAACACCTTTTAGACCTCGCAGGCGACGGGCAGCTCGACCTAGTTGAGTTTTCTGGTCCGGCTGCTGGCTTCTACGAGCGTGCTGAGACAGAGGGTTGGACGCCGTTCCGTTCTTTTCGCTCGCTGCCGAACCTTCCGTGGAACGATCCGAGTGTGCGGTTCATCGATCTCAACGGTGACGGTCACGCCGATATTTTAGTAGCCGAAGACGAGGTCTTCGCCTGCTATCCATCGTTGGCCGAGGACGGGTTTGCACCCGCGCGACGCGTGCACCAGCTGGCCGATGAAGAGAGCGGGCCTCGCCTCGTCTTCGAAGACGGCGCTCAGACTTTGTATTTGGCGGACATGTGCGGCGACGGCCTCACAGATCTCGTGCGCATCCGAAATGGCGAGGTTTGCTATTGGCCGAACCTGGGCCATGGCCACTTCGGGCGCAAAGTCGCGATGGACAACGCGCCTCTATTCGATCGGCCGGACCAGTTCGATCACGGGCGCATTCGGTTGGCGGACATTGATGGGTCGGGCGCAAGCGACATCATCTATCTCGCGCACGATGCCGTGCGGCTCTACTTCAATCAAAGCGGAAACCGCCTCTCCGACGCGCGCGTCCTCAATCAGTTTCCGCGCATCGACAACATTGCATCAGTGACAACAGCGGATTTGTTGGGAAACGGCACTGCTTGCCTCGTCTGGTCGTCGCCGCTTCCGGCATCGCAGCAACAGCGCCTTCTCTATGTCGACCTAATGGGCGGGACGAAACCGCACCTGCTCGTTAGGACTTTCAACAATCTCGGTACGGAGACCGAGGTCGAGTACGCCTCTTCCACACGCTTCTGCTTAAGCGACAAGGCGGCCGGAAAACCATGGATCACGCGGCTGCCGTTTCCGGTCCATGTCGTCGAACGCGTCACTACCCGCGATCACATCAGCGGCGCGCGTTTCGTTTCGCGTTACGCCTATCATCACGGTTATTTCGACGGCGTGGAGCGCGAGTTCCGCGGCTTCGGCATGGTGGAGCAATGGGACACAGAGGAATACGCCGCGCTCACGGCTGACGGCGCGATGCCGCAAGCCACAAACATCGACGCGGCCTCGCACGTGCCGCCGATCCATACCAAGACTTGGTTTCACACCGGCATCTATCTAGGCGGCAATCGCGTCTCCGACTTTTTCGCCGGCATGCTCAACGCCAATGATGTCGGCGAGTACTATCGCGAGCCGGGCGCGAGCGATGCCGAGGCGCGCGCGCTGTTGCTTGATGATACGGTTCTGCCGGCGGGCCTCAGCGTGGAGGAAGAACGTGAGGCCTGTCGTGCGCTCAAAGGCGCTATGCTTCGCCAGGAGATTTACGGGCTCGACGGCAGCGCTGCGGCGCCTCACCCCTACAGCGTCGCCGAGCAGAATTTTACCATTCGCACGCTGCAGCCACGCGGCCCCAATCAACATGCTGTCTTCTTCACCCACGCACGCGAAGAGATCAGCCGTCACTACGAACGCCAGCCGCGCGATCCGCGTGTCTCTCATGCGCTGACCCTGGAAACCGACGATTTCGGCAACGTGCTTAAGTCTGCTGCGATTGGATACGGCCGCCTCGTTGCGGACCCAGCGCTTGCGCCCGACGATCAGGAGAAGCAGGCGCAGCTGCACGCCACCTATTCCGAGGCCGCGTTTACGGGAGAGATTGACAACCCCAGTGAGTATCGCGCGCCACAACCTTGTGAAACACGCGCTTACGAGCTGAGCGCATTTGACGTGCCGCCCGGCGGTCGCGTGACCTTCGAGGACGCGTTAGACGCATGCGTGAATGCCGCGGTGATTGGCTTTGAGGTCGCGCCAACCTCGGGATTGATCCAGAAGCGTCTCCTCGCACAGAGCCGCGTCTACTACAGGAAGGCGGACTTCTCCTCCGCTCTACCGCTCGGCAAACAAGCCGCGCACGGGCTGGTGCACGAGAGCTTTGCTTTGGCGTTTTCGCCCGAGGTTCTGGCGCGGACCTATGACGGCAAAGTCTCTGACGCCATGCTTGTGCAAGGCGGTTACGTTCACACCGAAAACGAGCCAACGTGGTGGGTCCCGTCGGGCCGCGTTTTCTGCTCTCCTGACTCCGGCGATGCGGGCGCGGACGAGCTTGCGCACGCGAAAGCGCATTTCTTTCTGCCACGCCGCTTCCACGACGCATTTCACACGCCGGCGCGGAGCACCGAGATGTTCGTCGACTACGATGCGTTCGATTTGCTCATTCAAGAAACGCGCGACGCCCTGGACAACAAGGTTACGGTCGGCGAGCGCGGCGCCGTTCCACGAAAAGACGGGCAAGATTATCGCGTGCTTAAGCCGGCTCTGGTCATGGATCCGAACGGCAACCGGACGTCGGTCGCCTACGATGCGCTTGGTATGGTTGCTGGAAGCGCGGTGATGGGCAAGCCTGCGGCCGCGCAAGGTGATGCGCTGACGGCCTCGTTCAAGGCCAACCTGACGCAGAGCGAAATTGATCAGTTCTTCGGCGCGCCAAAAGCCAATGCCGGAGCCCTGCTCGATCAGGCGACGACCCGCATCGTCTACGACCCCAGCGCCTACGCGCGCGATCCCGGCACAAAGCGCCCCATCGCTGCGGCCTCGATCACACGTGAGACGCATGTGAGCGATCTTTCTCCCGGCCAAGCAAGCAAGGTACAGGTCGCGCTCACCTATTCCGACGGTTTCGGGAGGGAGATTCAAAAGAAGATCGAGGCCGAGCCTGGACCAGTGCCGGAACGTGACGTCAACGGCAACGTCGTCCTCGGCGCCGATCGACGGCCGCAAATGACAGCCTCCGACGCCGCGTCACGCTGGGTCGGCACGGGATGGACGGTATTCAACAACAAGGGCGCGCCGGTGCGCCAGTACGAGCCCTTCTTTACCGACACACATCTTTTCGAGTTCGATGTGCGCATCGGCGTCAGTCCCGTCATGTTTTACGATCCGGCCGGGCGCACTGTTGCGACGCTCCTTCCCAATCACACTTGGCAGAAGGTGGTGTTCGACCCATGGCGTCAGGAAAGTTGGGACGTCAACGATACGGCTGCAATCGCTGACCCGGCAGCAGATGACGATGTCGGCACTTATTTCAAACGGCTTGCAGACGCGGACTATCTGCCTACCTGGCGTGCGCTGCGCACGGATGCGGCGCATGCCGTTGCCTTTGCCACGCAATATTCCTCACAGAGCGCACGAACCGCGGAAACTGCCGCTGCGCTGAAGACCGACGTTCACGCAGCCACACCCTCTGTCGCGCACGCAGATGCTCTGGGACGGCCATTTCTGACAGTCGCGCACAATCGTTTCGAGCGCGCGGGCGCGCTTGTTGAGGAAAAGTACGAAGCCCGCGTCGTCCTCGACATCGAAGGTGCGGAGCAAGAGGTGATCGACGCGAACGGCCGCGTCGTGATGCGATACGAGTACGACATCCTCGGAACTAGAATCCACCAAGCCAGCATGGAGGCGGGCAAAACCTGGGTGCTCAACGATGTGGCAGGTCAGCCCATTCACGCTTGGGATAGCCGCGGCCATCACTCCTTGACCGAGTACGATCAGTTGCGGCGACCATCGCGAACGCTGCTTGAAGCAAACGGCGCGGCGCCCGTCGTCATCGGGCAAATCACGTACGGCGAGGACGCGCCCAATCCTGAAGCATCGAATTTGCGCGGGAAAGCGTTCCGCACGTTCGATCAGGCAGGTGTGGCCACGACAGAGCGATACGATTTCAAGGGTAATCCCCTGGTGGCCGCATATCAGCTCGTCAAAGACTACAAATCGCTGATCAATTGGAGCGCCGGTCCCGCGGTTGAAAGCGAGACATTCACCACGCGAACTGCATATGACGCGCTCAATCGCCCCACCCAAGTAACGACGCCGGATCAGAGCGTCTTTAGTCCGGCGTACAACGAAGCCAACTTCCTCGAAAAGGTCGATGTCGCCATCAAGGGCGCGGCGACCAAACCCTTCGTGATAGACATCGACTACGATGCGAAGGGGCAGCGGACCTCCATCGATTATCAAGGCGGCGCGCGCACGGTTTACGAGCGTGACCCTGACACGTTGCGGCTGACGCGCCTGCTCACAACGCAAGGCGGGCGCACACTACAAGACCTCAGCTACGCTTACGATGCGGCCGGCAACATCACGCAGACTGCGGATGCGGCGCATCAGAATGTCTACTTCAACAACCAGGTTGTCACTCCGAGCGCAACTTATTCCTACGATGCACTTTACCGCCTGATACGCTCCGAGGGGCGCGAACATCGCGGCCAGGCTGGCACATTAGAGACCACATGGCGCGGCGAAGGGCGCGCGCCGGTTGCCGACCCGCGCGATGAAACGGCGATGCGCACCTATGCGGAGGAATATCACTACGACCCTGCCGGCAACTTCATAAAGCTCGTTCACGCCGCACAGGGTGGCGATTGGACGAGGCACTATACATACGAAGAGACCAGCCTACTTGAGTCGACGAAGCGTAATAACCGGCTGAGCACGACGCAGATCGGCGCGGGCCCGCTGGAGCGCTACGCTCACGACCAACACGGCAACATGCTCACCATGCCTCACCTCTCCGAGATCGTGTGGGACTTTGCCAATCGTTTGCGCGAGGCAGATCTCGGCGGCGGCGGGCGGCTCTATTGCGTCTATGGCGCGAATGGCCAGCGCGTGCGGAAGATTGTTGAGCGCCCAGGCGGCGCCATCGAAGAGCGCATCTATCTTGGCGGCGTCGAGCTTTATCGCGAACGCGCGGTTGGCGGCGCGGTGAGCTTGGAGCGCGAGACGCTGCACGTGATGGACGACACGCAGCGCATTGCGCTCGTCGAGACGCGTACGATCGGCGACGATGGCTCGCCGGAGCAACTCATTCGCTTTCAGTTCTCAAATCATCTCGGCTCGTCGAGCCTTGAATTGGATGAAGCCGGCCGAACTATCTCTTACGAAGAATACTACCCGTACGGCGCGACGTCGTATCAGATGCGCGCGACGCAAACGCCAAAACGCTACCGCTACACCGGCATGGAGCGCGATGAGGAAACCGGCCTCGCGTATCACGGAGCGCGCTACTACGCGCCATGGATTGGGAGATGGGTGAGCTGTGATCCTGCACTCGGCAGATACACGAACGCATACAACTACGGCGCAAATAATCCAATCATCTTCCGCGATCTGGATGGCCGAGAACCTGCGACGCCGGACGACACACCCTTCGACCCGGCCACTCACCCACTTTATATCGACAAGAAATTTGACGAGGTGTCGTACCACTCGTGGAAGGGTACTGCCACATTCAAATGGAAGGACACCTCTGACAAAAAAGTTCGCGTGTCATATAAGGAATTTGGCCAGGATGAAGGCCAGACGTTCGTTCCGCTGGTTGGCCAAATATATGCGAACAAGGAAGCGGCTCAGAAGGCGGCCGCCGATTGGGACAAGCACTTCGGAAAAGACACCACCGTCTACGCGTACTACTGGCACAAGGAGACTGGCGTTATTCTGCCGACCTCCTTCAATCGCGTGTCAACGCCAGAGTTCCACAAACTGTGGCCTGCGTTGGCAAAGCACTATGCCGAGCGCAAGCAGGAAATTCGCGAAGCTCTCCATCCCGTGGCAAACGCGATCAATCCGATACCCGGGACCGAAGTCGACGCGCAAGGCAATCTCCAAGTCAGTTCCGATCCGATGGCTTGGCTCGCGCTGTTAAAGTTGAAGCGGCTCAAGCAGATAAAGAAGAGTGGCCCGATAAATGTCAAGAATCACTCGGGTCATGACGTCAAATACACAGTCACGGGGCCGCATTCCAAACTGAAGGGAACGAGCGTCTACGTTCTAAAAGACGCGGACGGTGGCGTACTCTACATCGGAAAGGGCGACACAATAGACCGTCTTAGAAAGCATATCACAGACCCGAACAAGACCCAGTGGTTCGGAGAAATATCGAAGGTGGAGGTCAAAGGGACCGGCCTAACGAACACTCAAGCTTTGGCGCTTGAAGAGAGTCTAATTGGCCAACTCAAGCCTCAGCACAATGTCGACAGAACTCCGTTCAAGACCGTATTCGGTAACACGATGGCGGTGGGACCCAATCTCCCACCCACGCAGAAGACCCTGCACTTTCATGTGAAGATTGGGCATTGACGCTGGGCGCCGGCAACTGCGCCAAGTCGGCGGCATCAATGCGTTCGCGCGCTCGGCCCATCGTTCTAACGATAGACAAACCCAACCGTTGCGCTACACGCTTAGGTAATAGCACGGGAGGGCGGTTGTGAGCGCATCCTCGAACGCGGGGGCGCCCCGCGCGCCGCGCGATTTCTCTGTTTCCGGCATGATCGTCTACGCCAGCGGCGCGCCCGCCGCGGGGCTGAAGATCGCGGCGTTCGATCGCGACCTCCGCTCGGAAGAAGCGCTCGGCGAAACCCAAAGCGGCCGCGACGGCGCCTACAGCGTCGTGTTCTCCGAACGGCTGTTCATCGAACGCGAGCGCGGCGGCGCCGATCTCGTCGTCAAGGTGTTTGGCGCCGACGGCGCGCTGCTCGTGGCGTCGACGACGCTCTTCAATGCGCCGCGCGAGGCGGTCATCGATCTCGTGATCCCGCGCGAGAGCGGCTTGGGTCCGAGCCTCATCGAACGCATGGAAGCCGACATCGCGCCACTCTTGGGCGCACTGAAAATCGCCAAGCTTCAGGAGGACGAGAAAGAGCAGGACATCTCGTTTCTCGCCGGCGAAACAGGATATGCGCGCGCGGATTTGATCCGCCTGGTGCTCGCACACCAATTGTCGACGGCGGCTGAGCTGCGGGGCTTGCTGGCGCGGCTAGGCTTTGCGCGCACCGTGGCGCCACGCCAGCTGCTCGAGAAAGAATTCTGGTTCGCGCTCTTCGGCAGCTCGGGCTTCGGTCTCTTCGGCGCGAAGACACTCAGAGAGATTGCAGCCAACGTTCCAAACGCCCTGCCTGGACTTGGCGCTGACCACGTACGGGAAGGGTTGATGCGCAGCATTGCGCGCGGTGACATCCCTGCTCGCTTCACCGACCGCGTCGACGCGTGGGTCACGGCCTTCCTGGATTTCGCCGCGCGCCTGTCACTCGGCGGCGAGGCGACGCCAAGCTTCGCCCGTCAAGCGCTTGAGCACGCAGGCGTGAGCGATCTTGAGAAGCAGATAACCTTCACGCATCTGACGCGCGAGCACCGCCCTCTCACGCGCGAGTTCGCGAAAGCTCTGGAGCAAGCGTTCGGAAAGCGCGAGAGCGACGATCTGCGCACGTCGTATCGGTTGGCGGAGCTTACGCGCGCGGACTTCTCGCTCGTGAAGGCGCTTAAGGACGAGTTCAAGGTCAACCGACCTGAAGATATTCCCACCCTCGCCCGCCAAAGCAAAACCGAGTGGACGGCGTTCGTTGAACGCCACAAGGTAGCGCCGCCGTTTGATGTGTCGGGAATGCTCGCGGACGCGCCATCGTCGGCGACGGCTGCACTGACTGGCCTCGTGCTGGAAAAGCAATTCCGCGATGCGTTTCCGACGGCCTCGTTCGCCGGAAGCTTGGACCGCGCAATGCGCGACCGGGAGGTGCGCGGACTGCGTTACGGCGCCCGCCTTGCCCGCGTGTTCGAAGGACACGCCGAGTTCGATCTCGCACGCACGCCCATCGATTCCCTGTTTGAGGAAAATCCACGCGGCGAAGATGCAGCGTTCCGGTCAGAACTGAAGGTGCTGCAGCGCGTCTTCAAGATCACGCCACGATTTGAAACCGCCGACGCACTTATCGCTGACGGCGTGCGTTCCGCACGCGATGCCTACCAGATGGGCGAAAGCGAGTTTGTGCGACGCTATTCCGGGCCGGATGGACGAGATGAAGACGAAGCGCGTGCAGGCTGGGCGCGCGCGGCGAACACGCACGCGGCTGTGCTCGCGATCGTGTCCGATCTCAAGGCGCTCGATCCGGAGGCTCTTCCCGCAGCGCTGCGCGGAAGCGATACCGGCTTTGCCCTAATCCCGAATTGGCAGACGCTCTTCAAGTCTGGTGACTACTGCCACTGCGAGCATTGCAGATCGGTTCTGAGTCCTGCTGCCTACTTCACCGACTTGCTCATGTTTCTGGGTTCTAGGCGAACGCGCACCGGCGCCGATCCAGAAACGCCAGTGCGGGACATTCTGTTCAAGCGACGCGCCGACCTCGGCTATCTCGAACTCAATTGCGAGAACGCGCTAAAGACACTGCCCTACGTCGACATCGTCTGCGAAGTGCTTGAGGCCGCTGTCGCCGGCGACGATGGCGACATTGAGTTGCCGCTTATCGCCATGCCGGCCTCAGACGCGAAGGCCGCCACCGCGCAGGCACTTGCGGCCGCCAATATCCAAGTCGGCGAAGACTTCACGCTTTCCCAGGTCGATCCCGGTGACGCTGATCGCTGGGTCGTGCACGGCGAGGACGCAACTTACCTTCTGAAGAAGAAGCCGTCGTCGTCGAACTTCCTGGCGCAAGTCTTGCCCAACTCGAAGGCAAGCAGCGCGGAGCAACGCGCCTACCCCGCTTACGTCAATCACAACGCCTACGAGACGCTCAAGGGCGCGATAGCGCCGCTCGAACTGCCTTTCGATCTAGATCATGAGGAGGTCGCCGCGGCGTTCGCCAAGAGCGACGTCGCGCGCTGGGATCTGATGAGCGTCTATGGCGGCACGGCGGGACCTCAGGAGGTCGACATTGCGGCGGCGTTCTTTGGCATCAGCTGCAGCGCAACGCCGATCAACGAACAGCGCCTTATTCTACAGAAGAACGAAAGCGCGGCCTTTCAGCGAGACGTTTGGAATTCGCCTGATCCGGATTGGCTACAGCACCTCTCTGTCGTGAGCACCTTCCTCAGCAAAACGCGGCTCGACTACGAAGGGATGCTCGCACTCTTTGACCTCCAGTTCATTGATCCCACCGACGAAATACGGATCAAGCATGACGATGCGTCGTGTGACGCGCATACCAAGCACATTGAGAACATGGATGCGCCAATGCTTGATCGCATCCACCGCTTCTTGCGGCTCTGGCGAAAGCTGCCTGCCTGGAAAATGTGGGAGCTTGATCTTGCGCTACGCTCTCCCGGGGTAGGCAATGGACGAATCGACGACGCTTGCCTCATCCAGCTCTTCTACTTTGAGCGCATCAGGCGTCGGCTGGGCAAGCAAGCGAGTGTGGAAGAGGTCTGTGCACTCTTCCACGACCTCAATACCGAAACCGGCTTCGCGGGTGAGCACGAGAAGCGCGCAGGCGCGCTCTACCAAAGCCTGTTCCTCAATAGGGCGCTAACCAACAGCGTCAATGCGGATTTCGACGTCGCCAAGATCACTGCCCCGACGAACAAGATGATCCTTGGGCAGCAAGAGCAGCCGATCGTGCTCGCGGCTTTGGGCGTGCGCGCCGCGGACCTCGAACTCCTATGTGGCTTGCAGGATGTAGACGACGCCTCTTACGGGAAGCTCACGCTCGCCAACCTCTCCCTGGTTTGGCGCCACGCCTTCCTCGCCAAACGACTGAACCTCACAGTGACCGCGTGGCGACAAGTAACGGCGCTGCTGGGGCAGAACGCGTACAGGTTCGCCGACGCTAAGACAGCGTTTGAGTATCTGGAGCACGCCAATACGTTTTTGGCATCAGGGCTAAACGCGGATGAGCTGAGTTGGCTTTTGGCCGCGAACCGGGAAACACGCGCGGCTGTCCGAGACGCAGACATTGGACGCTTCCTCAGCGATCTCCGGAACGAGATCGCTGCCATAAGGCTGGAATACGACGCACGGCACTATGATTTCCTCGAGCCGCCGTCGGACGAGAGCCGGTTGGAGGCGCTGCTCGTACTGCTGCTCCAGCGTTTGCGGCGCGACGAGAAGGATGCGCGGTTCTTTGTCGATCTGCTGCGTGACGAAGCTCGCCATGAGCGCAAGGTCAATCTTGTGGGCGCCCTCGCGCCGCAGATCATAGAGGAGTTGCCGATCCGGTACGACGCGGGATCGCAGACGCTGCGCTTCACGGGGTTTGTCGATGCCGATCGCAGAACCCGCCTGCTCACGGCGAACAACGAAGCTGGCTATCAGGCGGCCATCGAAGGTTTCTATCAGACCTCGCAACTTGCGCTCAAATTCTATGAACCTGCCTTCTCGTCGCCCCAGCTCAACTTGCCGGCCGACGTGAAGTTCAGCAGACTCTCTGACCGATCTCTAGCGCAGAAGATATCCTACGATCCGGAAGAGAGGTGTCTTCGCTTTGTCGGCATCATGTCGGCCGAAGAAAAGACAGCTCTCGCGGCGCTGTCTACGGAAGCTACATACCACTCAGCGTTAGATGATCTTAGCGCCGCTCCTCACGCCGTCATTTCAGTGGACGAGCAGTGGCTCTCGGAAGGTGATCTTGTCACGCCGCTCCGCGACGATCCGAGCAACAGTAACTTGAAGCGTAACATCGCGCTCGCCGTCAAACGCGGCCTCGCCTACCTCTCGCGAACGCTGGCAGAGCGACTGGTTTTGCAGCGCGCCGCAGCGTTGCTAGGCCTTTCCGATGGTATCACACGTCGGCTGTTCACCGCGTATCCGCAGCTCCCCGAAACGCTGCTCGCCCACCTTGTCGGACCTTTTGCCGATACGTCTGGCGCAGTCGACGCCGACACCCGCCCCGTTGCATTCGATGGCCTGAGGTGGGCTCACCGTGTGGCTGCGATGTGGGCCCGGTGGAAGCTCACTCTCGCCGACTGGGAACGCTTGCAAAATCTGCACGCACCAGCGGAATTGCTTGATTTCGCCGAATTGCCCGTCGCCGCCGGCGACGCGATGGCGCCGATCGAGCGTGTGTTGCGGTTGGAGCGGCTTATGCGTTTGCAGGCGCGGTTGCCCTCCACCGCGACATCGCTTCTACAAATTATGACCGATCTGGCCTCAAGCAAGATCTCGAGCGCCGCGGAACTCGCCGCCGCCACTGCGCGCCTCAATCCCGCATGGCCGGAAGTAGATGTTCTCGCGCTAACGACGACCTTTGAAGCTACGTTCAAGCCGGCGACCTACCTCCGAGTAGAGACCTGGGAGAGAATCGAGCGCGCGTTCGCCTTTGCTGCTCGGATCAATGCTGGGACACAACGAACGTCCACCTTCGCCGCACGCGCAATGCTTCCCGAGCACGCTCAGGCAATCAAAGGTTTGTTGCGCGCAAAGTTTGGCGATCGGCGTTGGACGGAACTCAGCACAGAAATCCAGGACGCCCTGCGCGAACGCAAGCGCGATGCGCTTGCCGCCTATCTCTTGAACGGTGACCGCCCCGACGATGCACCAACTGACGAGTGGGAGAACGCGAACCATCTCTACGCCTACTATCTGCTCGACGTGGAGATGGGAGCCTCCCAGCTAACCAGCCGCCTTGTGCAAGCAACCAGCTCGGTGCAGCTCTTCGTGCAGCGATGCTTCATGGGTCTCGAACGGGACGTTCTCGTCGAGACTGATGGACCCGACGGCGACGCCGCGTGGCGCTGGTGGGAGTGGATGCACAAGTATCGGGTTTGGGAGGCCAACCGCAAAATTTTCCTGCATCCCGAGAACTGGCTAGAGCCGGAACTCAAAGCCGATCGCTCGCCGTTCTTCAAAGAGCTTGAGAACGAACTGCTGCAAGGCGAACTCGACGCAACGGCCGTCGAGGCGGCGTTCGCGAACTACCTGCAAAAGGTCGACGCGGTGTCGAGACTGGAGATCGCGGGATACTATCAGGAGGATCGCGACGGCGGCGAGACCGTGTTGCACGTCATCGGCAGAAACATTGGCGTCGAACCGCACACCTACTTTCATCGGACGTACGATTATACGAGCTGGTCGGCCTGGACTCCCGTCGACGCCGATATCAAGGGCGATTATCTGACGCCCGCTGTCGTCGGTGGCCGACTGTACCTGGTTTGGCCGGTATTCACCGAGATTCCAGACGAAGCAGCAAACAGCGCGGCGCCACCGCCAACCGAGGGCATGGCAAAGACGTGGAAGAAGCTGAAGCTGCAACTCAGCGTGACAGACAATCGCGGTGGCCGTTGGGGCAAAACGCGGACGTCGAAGAACGAGTGGTGGTTTAGTTCATCGTTCTCCACGCCGCTTAGTCGCGATACCTGCTCATTCAACGCAATTGATGCGACGCTGACTGACGGTCGGTTCGGCATCCAGCTCGATGGCTTGTTGGCGCCGCCCCCTACGACGAACAGCACCTCCCCCGTCGTTGGTGGCTTCGGCGCTCAGATCGGCGGCCGCAACGCGATAACGACCGCTGAGATGGATGAGCTTGAGACAGCGCTGCCGGGCACAATTCAACGCTTCTTGCTCGAAGACGCAGCGGAGTTGTTGGGATGTGACGGCGCGCCTACGCCGACCGACCGCTTTGGCGACTTACGCCACGCCGTCCGCCCGACATCGGAGTCCGTTGGGTCATCGCCTTCATATTTAAGATGGGTTGAACGCGAACATCGCGTCGTCGGAGACGCGCTCAGGCTTCAAATCCACCCCTCACTATTGCAGCAAGGCGTCAGCTACGTGAGCGTTCTTGAGGCGACGCCGGGGCGCTTTCGCATCTCGCCAGCGTGGCAGCTCTCGTACATGGATAAATTGCGCCATGACGGCGTTACAGCGCTCAGTCAAACGAGCCCCCAGGCGCCTAAAGACATCGCGTTTGGCGCGTGGCTGCCATTCTTCTTCTCCGACAAACACCGGACGTTTGCGGTCTTCCCCGCGCTGGCGCGAGAATCGCTCGACGCACAGACAGCTCCTGCGCAGATGCGCGGCTATCAAAGTGTCAAGACCACTTTCAAAACACTGGCGGGCGCCTATCGCCAACGCGCCGAAGATCTGGCGGAGGATTATCCACTCGCCTCCTTAAGCCCCGCACAACGCGCCGAAGCAGAGAGCCGCCTCTTTGCATTGACGCCAAACGACGAGCTCCCGCCCTTCGACGACGCGGAATTCCGCCGGCGCTTGGCCATCTCCACAACACGCCTCGCGCACGCTTATCTTGGCGGCACGTCGCTCAATCTGCTGCGCGAGAGCAAGTATCACTTCCAGAATTTTTATCATCCGCTTGCATGCGACTTCGCCAAGATCGTTCAGGATCCGCGCAAGGGCGTGCCCGCGCTCATGCGGCGAGAGACGCAGCTACAGCAAGGTTCGTTCAGCTTTGTGCAAACCTATAAACCGCTGGATGTCGTCATCGACGAACAGATCGAAGATCCTGATCGGCCGGACTGGACGATCACGCCGGGCTATCCACGGGACGTAGTCGATTTCTCGCCCGCTGGCGCGTATGCGCAATATAATTGGGAGCTCTTCTTCCACGCGCCGCTCTTCATCGCGAAGGCGTTGAGCAACAATCAGCAGTTCAAAGAAGCGCGCGATTGGCTGCATTATATTTTCAATCCGATCGGCGTCGGTGGGGCGGGCGCGGTGTCTCCCACGCAGCGTTATTGGATCACCAAGCCCTTCTACGAGACGAGCGAAGAAACCTATCTGCGGCAGCGCATTGAAAACCTGCTGCGCCTTCTTGCGGGCGATCCGGCCGCGCCAGGTTTTCCCGACGCGGCGCCGAGCGCAATCGCGCAGGTCGCCTATTGGCGCGCCAATCCGTTCGAGCCTCACGGCATCGCCGCATATCGCACCGTCGCCTATCAGAAGGCGGTGGTGATGAAGTACCTCGACAACCTCATCGCCTGGGCCGACCACCTGTTTCGTCAAGACAGCATGGAGAGCATCAACGAGGCGACGCAGCTTTACATTCTGGCCGCCGAGTTACTCGGGCCACGGCCGAAACAGATACCACCTCAAGTCAAGCCGTCAGTGGAGAGCTTCAACGAACTTGAGGCTCAGCTAGACGATTTCGCCAATGCGCTAATCGAGGTCGAAAACCTCATTCCTCCGACTTCGGGCGGCGGCGCGAGCGCGGACGACCCACCGCTGCCGACGCTCTACTTTTGCATTCCGCACAACGAAAAGCTGCTTGGCTATTGGGACAAGGTCTCTGACCGGCTGTTCAAGATTCGCCATGGCATGAACATCGACGGCGTTCTACGCCAACTGGCGCTGTTCGAGCCGCCGATCGATCCGGCCTTGCTGGTGAAGGCGCGCGCGGCAGGCGTCGATATCGGCGCAATCGCGGCCGATCTCAACGCACCGCTACCGCTCTATCGCTTCCAAGTCATGCTTCAGAAGGCCAACGAGGTCTGCAATGACGTGAAGGGTCTGGGCGCCGCACTGCTGTCGGCGCTTGAGAAACGCGACGGAGAAGCGCTCGCGCTTCTGCGCCAGAGCCAGGAACTGCGCGTGCTCGACGCTATGCGCGACATTCGTGTGAAGCAGCACGAGGAAGCCTCATACGCACGCGACGCGCTGGCGCACTCGAAAACCGCAGCCGAAGAGCGACGTAACTTCTATCGCGATGTCGACAGAACGAGCAGAGGTGAAAGAGAGGCAAAGCGGGCGCACGATATTGGCCTCGGGTCGGACGTCATTGGAGCGATACTTAGCCAAGCATCAAGCGGGCAGAAGATTGCTCCGACCGTGACGATAGGCGGCGCTGGCTGGTCCGGTTCTCCGCTTTGGGCCACGCTCTACGGCGGTGGTGTCGTGGGAGACTCAACGTCCGAAGCGGCCGCGGCCTTCAGCGCCTTTGGCCAAATCGCGCACACCCATGCCAATCTGGTCGCGACGCAAGCCGGCTATGACCGCCGATGGGAGGAATGGAAACTTCAAGAGCGCCTTGCCGAAAAGGAAATCGCTCAGCTCGAAGCGCAGATCGCCGCCGCTGAATTGCGTGTCGCCATCGCCGAGAAGGAGCTCCAAAACCACGAACTGCAGATCGAGAACGCGAAGGCGCTCGATGACTTCATGCGCGGCAAATACACAAGCGAAGAACTCTATCAATGGCAGGTTGGGCAGATTTCGAACACGTATTTCGAAAGCTATCGCCTCGCCCACGATCTAGCCAAACGCGCCGAGCGTTGCATGCGGTTCGAGTTAGGGCTGCCGAGCAGCAGCTTCATCAGCTACGGCCATTGGGACAGTCTGCGAAAAGGTCTCTTGTCTGGCGAAAAACTCCAGCATGACTTGCGGCGCATGGAAAGCGCTTATCTTGAACAAAACCGGCGTGAGTTCGAACTCACGAAGCATGTGTCGCTCGCGCACTTGGATCCCTTGTCGCTCATAGAGTTGCGCGAAACGGGGCGGTGCCGCATCGCGCTTCCCGAAGAGATCTTCGACCTCGATTATCCAGGTCACTATTTCCGAAGCATCGCTTCGGTAAGCGTCACACTGCCTTGCGTAGCAGGCCCCTACACGACGATCGCATGCACGCTGCGGCTGTTGCGCAATTCCATCCGCGTCAATTCGGATACAGGCGCTGGCTATCCGCGCATCACCGATGACGAAGGCGTTCCCGGCGAAGATGCACGGTTTGCCGAGAACAACATTCCGGTCAAAGCCATCGCCATGAGCGGCGGCCAGAACGACACCGGCATGTTCGAGTTCAGCTTCCGCGACGAACGCTATCTTCCGTTCGAAGGCGCCGGCGCCATCAGCGAATGGTCGCTTGAGCTTTTCCACGACAACGATCCGCAACTGGGTCGAGATCTGCGCCCGTTCGACTACGGCACCATCAGCGATGTCGTCATGCACGTGCGCTATACGGCGCGCGAAGACACCGGCGAGTTCAAGTCGAAGGCGATCAACAATCTGCGTGCGTATCTGGAGCGCGAGACGCCGCCTCAATCGTTTGTGATCTTGGATCTCCGGCGCCAGTTCGCGGGACAATGGAGCAAGTTTATCAATCTGCAGCAAAGCGAGCACGCGTTGGAGCTCGAAATTTCGCACGCGCTTTTTCCCACGCGCGACGTTGGACGACGATTGACGCTCCAGTCGCTCACACTCCTGGTCCGCAATGATGCACCTAGTGACTATGCAGGTGTGCTTGAGCCGGGTGAAAACCCTCAAATTCCGATTGAATTGGCGGTCGACCCGAGGTTCGGCGGACTGCACGTCGCTGAGGCCGACCTTTCCGGGCTCGACACTGAGATAGCTCCCAGCGGGTCTTCTCTCTCATGTAGGCTGTCGTTCACCTCACCCGGAGTCGGCTTCGCGCCCAGCGACGCCTACCTGGTACTGGCATATCGCCGAACTAGCTAAAGTTGGTCGCGTTCAAACTCGAGAAGACGAGCTGTATGTGGGTTCGCCATGGTGGCGGCGACGGATTGTCGGCTATCATGTCAATGCCGAGGCGCCGCTGCAGAAGCGCGCGCAGCTCATCGTTGTATCCACCGCCGCACACGAGCGCCGAGCGTTCGAGAGCTCTGGCGACTTGACAGCGCTACAATTGTAGCTAGGCTGCTTTTGTAGCGTCGTGGAGATCGCCTGATGCTTCCCAGTCTCGCCCCGCGTGAACGCCAAATCGTTGATATCCTTTACCAAAAAGGGTCGGCGACAGTGACGGAAGTGCGCGAGGCGCTGCCGGACGAACTCTCCGCCTCCGCCGTGCGCGCCATGCTTGTGCGCCTGGAGGCCAAGGGGTTCGTCGAGCGCAGCGGCGACGTCCAGCCTCACGTTTATTCTCCCGCGGTGCCGCAATCGGAAGCGACGAAATCGGCGCTGTCTCAGATCGTCAATGTGTTCTTCAACGGCTCGGCGGTTGGTGCAGCGTCTGCGCTCATCGACATGAACGGGCCACTCAGCAACGCCGATCTAGAAGAACTCGAGCGGCTGATCGCGGAAGCCAGAAAGGCCGATCGCTCATGAGCTTGCTCATCGTTCTCGAGATCGCGCTGAAATCGGCGCTGATCGCGGGCGCAGCACTTGCGCTACTTACCGCGCTGAAGCGCCTGCCCGCCGCACAACGCGCGTTCGTCGCACATGTCGGTTTGGCGCTTGCATTGGTGACGCCTGTATGGGTGCTGCTTGGACCGCGCCTTGAACTCACGGGTCCGTGGAGCCGCACGCCCGCGCCGATCATCGAGGCGCCGTTCGTTTCCAACACGACGCCAGCCGTTGGTTCACTGCTAGCGAGCGCGCCGGCGGTGAACGGCGAGACAATAGCGCTCGTCCTCTACGCGCTCGTTGCGGGCCTCTTGCTCGCGGCGCTCGCCGTCTCGCTCTGGCGTCTGCTGCGCCTTCAGCGTGACGCGACGGTGGTGACCGAACCCACCTGGCTCTGCGCACTTGCGCAAGCACAGCAGCGCATGGGCATGAAGCAAGGCACCGCGCTTCTGCAGAACGGCAATTTATCCTCGCCGGTGAGCTGGGGCTTCCTGCGCCCGACCATCATGGTCAATCCCGCCATCCTACCTGATGGCGAGAAAGCCGAAGCCGTGCTCGCACATGAGCTTGCCCACGTTGTGCGCATAGATTGGCTCAATCTCTTGATCGCGCGCGTGGCCACCGCCGTGCTCTGGTTCAATCCGTTGGTCTGGCTGCTGGCCTGGCAAGCGCACGAACTGCGCGAAGAAGCCGCCGACGACGTCGTGTTGCGCGGCGACGTGGCGCGTGCGGACTATGCGTCTTTGCTGGTGGATTTCGCCCGGCGCGAACGAGCGAGTCCGCTTGCCGCCGCGCACGGCGTCTCGCCCTTGAAGGATGCACTGAAGCGGCGTCTCACGCGCGTGCTCGATCCTGACGCCCGTCGCGACCCGGCCGCACCCGCGTGGGCGCTCAACTGCGCCGTGGCCGCGCTCCTCATTGCGGCTCCGGTCGCAGCATTCACGCCGGTCGATCGCGCGCCGCCGCATGGCGCGGCGAACACTTTCGCCGCTTCGGCGCGCGAGGCAGACGCCACCAGCGACCTACTCATCGGTATGCGTGCTCATGGCGTCACCCCTGCTTACATCGAGAGCATCGAGCGCGCTTATCCGCGCGCGCACACGATGGACTATGAGGACCTCATCGCCTTTCGCGTGCGTGGCGTCACGAGCGAATGGTTGCGCGGCATCGCCGGGGCCGGCTATGGCGACATTGCCCCCGATGACATGCATGCTTTCGCCGCGCTCGGTGTCACGGCGCAATACATTGGCGGACTGCGGACCGCCGGATTGACAGATGCAACGGCCGAGGAAATCCAAAGTCTGCGCTCGAGTGGCGTGACCAGCGGCTACGTCCGCGACCTGCGGCGGGAACTAGGCGTGTCGCGGGGCCTTAGCGCAGAAGAGGTAATCGCGATCCGCGCCCTCGACGTTGCGCATCCGCCCGATCCGTCCGATCCGCCGCTCAACCACTAGCCCGTCACTTCACGACCCAGCGCACTTTTCACTCGCTCAAGACGAGCGGGACCGGTGACGCGCGCCGACACTTGGAGTTTGCTCATGTCAAAGCCAGCTTCCGCTCTTTTCGCGCTCAACCTTTTTGCCTTCCGAGCTTGGAGCATTTTGCTGTTTCTGGCGATCGCTCTACCCGCCGCTGCTGCAGCGCAGCCCGTGTCATTCGCCGGCGTTTATCGTGGCGGCTTCGGTCCGCGCGACACCTTTGTCTACACGAGGATCGAGCTCCAAGGAGAGGAGTCTCTTACCGGCAATATCTCCCAGCCTTTCGACCGCACTGACTCGCCCGCCATCACCGGGCTTGAGCGCAACGGATCGCAGCTCCGCTTTGAAGCCGCGGGTCTTCGGTTCGATCTCAACCGTACGGCGACAGGCTTTCAAGGCACGGCGCAGCCACCCGGCGGCGTGCCGCAACCGGCTTATTTCGTGCTTCGGCCGGATCCCGCGCCAGTCGACCTGGTGGCGCGCTATGAGGGGACATATGCGCTGGGTGGCGGGCGGGTGCTTTCCCTTGCGCGCGGCGCTGACGACCCCGTCTGGTATTATTTGGAACTGCCGTCCGGGCGCACCGGCTTTTTGTACAACTTGTCCAACACCGAATTCATCGCCGGTCCATGCATGTACTGCGCTGGTCCCGAGCGACTGCGCATCCGCCTGCTGCCGGAGACCGGCGCAGAGCCAGGGCCTCGGATTGCCGTCACGCTGGACGGCCGCGAACAAACGCTCGAGCGCCTGACGACTTACCGAGCCGAGGAGGTCAGCTTTACTTCGCGCGACGGCACGCGCCTGACTGGCACGCTCTTTCTCCCGTCCCGTGGCCGTCGACACGCCGCGGTGGTGGTGACGCATGGTTCCGGAGCGACCGGCCGCAGCGGGTTTTACGGCCACATCCGCTTTCTTGCTGAGGCCTATGCGCAAGCGGGCATCGCTGCGCTCATTTACGACAAGAGAGGCACCGGGACCTCCGCCGGAGAATATGGGCGTGATGGCTTGAGCGCCCTCGCCGACGATGCGGCGGCAGCGTTGCAGTTTCTTGCGGGCCGCGCCGACATCCGGGCGGATCGGCTGGGCCTCTCCGGCTCAAGCCAAGCCGGCTGGGTTCTCCCGATGGCGGCCAGCCGCTTTCCGGACCTCCGCGTTCTGCAAATACGAGCCGGTTCGGCGCCGATGGGCGTGGAAGAGTCCGAGCGTGTGCGGCTGGAAAGGCAAATGCGCAGTGACGGCGTTCCGCAATCGGAGATCGACCGGGCAATGCGCCTCCGCTCAATGATGGATGATTATGCGCGAACCGGACAAGGCTGGGACGAGCTTGCCGCCGCCGCCGACGCGGCAAAGGACGAACTGTGGATGACCAACTATATCGGCCTCGGCGACGGCTTCCCCGCGCGAGATGCCCCAGACTGGCCTTGGCTGCGCGAAGCGTTCGCTGTCGACGTTCGCGGCGATCTCGCGCGGTTCCGTGGCAGCATCCAGATGCTCTATAGCGAAAAGGACGAACTCCTTGATTATGCGAGACCAATGGAAATGTTTCGCAGCGCGGTGCTACGCGGCGCGTCGCGCGATGTCCAGATCGAGGTCATTGCAGGCGCCAATCACAATGGCCTCGAGGCAGTGGCGGGGACGGAAAGGGAATTTCCTCGCCTAGAGCGTTTCACCCCAGGCTATATCGAGAAGATCGTCGGATGGGCGGCGCGCCGCTTGCGCTGAGCGCTCCGACGCGCCGCTACATCGCCGGCGCCAACGCCGCGTGGCGTCATCAGCCCGCCGAGGTCTTGTTGTACTCGCCCGCCTTGGGCCGACGGTTGGATCGACGACTAGCCCTTCGTTTGAGGATGGTGACGACGCCGGCATCAACACTCGATACGAGATAACATCCCCTCGCCCTGCGGTAGAAAGGCGTGGTGACCCGGTGCATGCGACCGCTAAGCTCGCATTTACACTTCACGTTTGATCGCTAACCTTTCATCAGCGCTCAGCACGTAGAAAGAGATTCGTGACTGCTCGGCCATCACTCGACTGGAGACGCTGGATCGCGATGCTTTGCATCGCGCTCGTAGCCATCTTCGCGCTTGACGTGGTTGATGCATCGGCGTGCACGAATGAGGAGTGCAGCATCGAGTGCGACTTGGGCTCATGCGATGATCATGAGGACAGCGCTGGCGGCGCTCAGCACCATTGCTGTCATGGAACGGCCGCTTCCGACACGGCAGGTAGCGCAAGCTCCGTGGTGACGCAGATCGCGTTGAATGCAGAACCAACCGTGCGAGAAGTGTTTGTAGCCTCAGGCTACCTCGACGCGCTCGAACGCCCTCCCAGAGCTTCCACGGCAATTTAACGCGCACGCAGTTTCTGCGGCCGCGCGCATCTCATTGCGTATCCGTGGAAATGACATGTCACAGCACCCGAAAGCGGGGGCGTGGTCGCGCATCTTGCGTAGCCTCGCGATCTCAACATCAACTTCTCTTATGCTCGGCGGGGCCGCGAGCGCGTTGTTTGCGTTGCCAGCAATTGCGCAGGCAGCCCGGGCCCTCACACTTGAGGATGCCATCGCACGCGCCGTCGAAGCCGATCCCGGCTTGCAAGCGGCCGCAGCCGGCGTGGACGCAGCTCGCGGAGGTTTGCGCCAAGCGCGAGTTCGTCCGAATCCCGAGCTTTCTGCTGAGGTGGAAAACTTTAACGGCGAAGGCGAGTTGCGTGGGTTCGATGGAGCCGAGACAACATTTTCGCTCTCGCAGGAAGTCGAACTAGGCGGACGACGCGGCGCGCGTGTGCAACTTGCAGATCGCGAATTGCATGGCGCCGAACTCGAACGGGTGGTGCGAGGACTGGACCTCATTCGCGATGTGCAGATCGCCTACTTTGACGCGCTTGCTGCGGCGGAACTCGCAATCATCGCCCAAGAGCGCCTGGAAACAGCTCAAGCGCTCAACACCTCCGTGAGCCGCCGTGTCTCCGCCGCGCGTGATCCGCTCATGGCGGGCGCTCGCGCCGAGGCCGGCCTGGCCGAAGCCCGGATTTCCTTGGCTCGCGCGCAAGCCGAAGCCGCAACGGCCCGCGCCACGCTCGCATCTCTTCTCGGCGGCGATACCGGATTCACTCTAGTCCCGTCCGATTTCGCACTCGCGCGCGCAGGAGAGCACGCGCACGACAACCCTGCGGATTCAACACCAGACCTCGCACGTCTAACGGCTGCCCGAGATCGTGCGAATGCCGCGATCCGTGTCGAACGCTCGCTAGCATGGCAGAATCCCACTTTGAACCTCGGCTATCGTCAGTTCGCAACCGACAACGACGAAGGCGCGTTAGTCGCCGGCGTCTCCATCCCTCTCGGCGTATTCGATCGCAATCAAGGCTCTGTTGCTCGTGCGCGTGCTGAGCAAAGGAGAGCTGAGTTCGATCTCGAAGCGGCGCGCCGCACAATCGCGCGAGAGTTCGCAGCGCTTCAACGCGCCATCGCCACTGATGCCGCTGCGATCAGCGCGACGGAGGATGAGGTTATACCACACGCCGAGCGCGCCTTGGCCCTCGCCCAAGACGGCTACAATCGCGGGGCCTTCTCGTACCTCGACGTTCTAGAAGCGCAGCGCGCGCTTTCCGATGCACGCCAATCTCGCGTCGATGCCCTTCGCACCTATCACAACAACGAGGCGGCGCTTGATCGTCTCACGGCGCGCTTCGGCGAATTGCTGCCAGGCCAGGAGACTCATCAATGACGACCGCATCTCTGAAATTGGTGCTGGTACCGATCGCGCTTGTGCTCGCACTTGGTGCCTCTTCCTGCGGGAAAAGTGAAGCCGACAACGAACCGGCCGCGACTGAAGGCGAGGAGAGTCACGGCGAAGGAGAAGGCGCCGATCAAGTGACGATTTCATCGGAAGCAGCTGAAGCCTCGCAGATTGTCGTTTCAGAAGCTGGCCCTGGCGCACTTCAAGAAACTCTCAGTCTTACGGGCAGAATTATGCTTCAGCCGGCCGCGCGCGCGGAGATTCACGCGCCCTACCCTGGGCCAGTGCGGGCGGTGCAACACAATATCGGCGACATCGTCAGCCGTGGCGCAACGCTCGCCCGCGTCGAGAGCTCTGAAAGCCTCCAGACTTATTCCATCGTGACGCCCATTTCCGGTGTCGTTCTCGATCGTCAAACGAATATCGGTGACGTTACAGGCGACGCGCCGCTCTTCGTCGTTGGCGATCTCACAAGGCTGCAAGCTGAACTCAACGTAGTTCCGCGTGACGTTGGCCGCGTGAATGCAGGTCAGACCGTGATCATCATGGCACTGGACGGGTCAGCGCCAACTCAAGCGCGCCTGGCTTCGGTGCTCCCAACGGCCGATTCACATTCGCAGACATTGGTTGCGCGAGCGCCAGTCACTGTTGCCGGCATCTCGCTACTTCGGCCCGGAATGGCGATCCGCGCGTCAGTGGTGCTGGCAAGCGAAGACGCCGCAATCGTCGTGCCAGCAAATGCGGTGCAGACCTTTGAGGGGCGAACCGTCGTCTTTGTACGCCTTGGCGCGGATACCTACGAACCGCGTACTGTTACGGTTGGGCGCTCAAACCGGGACGCTGTCGAGATCACCGCTGGCCTAACCGTGGGTGAGGCTTACGTCTCGCAGAACGCTTTCCTCATCAAATCGCAAATGGGCGCTGCCGCAGCCGATCACCACTGATCGCCGCTCGCCGTCTCATTCAATTCGCCCGGATACCTCGCCATGATCAGCCGTCTGTTGGAATTCGCCGTCAAAGCCCGCTGGGCTGTCATCGCCACCACACTCGTGGTCGCCGCGATTGGCGTCTTCAACATTATCCGCCTGCCCATCGACGCAGTGCCGGACATCACCAACAAGCAAGTTCAGATCAACACAGTGGCACCGGCGTTCGGCCCGCTCGATGTCGAAAGGCTCGTGACCTATCCGGTCGAAACGGCGATGTCAGGCATCGTCGGCCTCGAGACCACGCGCTCCATCTCGCGAAACGGCTTCAGCCAAGTCACGGTCGTCTTTGAAGACAATGTCGATATCTACTTTGCACGTCAGCAAGTCGCTGAGCGTTTGACCGCTGCGCGCGAGAGCTTGCCCGAGGGCGTTGAGCCGCAGATGGGCCCGATCTCAACCGGCCTGGGCGAAGTGCTTATGTGGGATGTGCGTTTCTCTGAAGAGCGTCCCGCAGCCGCTGACGGCTCAGGCTGGATCAACGCTACAACTTATCGCACCCCACAGGGCGAACTACTTGCCGATCCCGTTTCACAAGCTGCGTATCTTCGTACGGTCCAAGACTGGGTCGTGCGGCCACAAATGCGCGCCGTATCTGGCGTGGCCGGCATCGACTCGATCGGCGGCTATGAGAAACAATACGTCATTGAGCCAGACACTGGCGCCCTCGCTGCTTATAGCATTTCATTCTCTGAACTCGCTGAAGCACTCGATCGCGCGAATATCTCTGTGGGCGCCAATTTCGTCCAACGCGGTGGCGAGAGCTTCCTAGTCCGCGCAGACGCGCGCATTCGCACGCTCGAAGAAATCTCTGAGGCCGTCGTCGCAACTCGTGACGGCGTGCCGGTAACAGTGCGCGATGTCGCCAATGTCCGCGTCGGCGGTGACCTGCGTACAGGCGCTGCTACGTCGAACGGCGACGAGGTCGTCATTGGAACCGTTCTGATGATTACCGGCGGTAATAGCCGCACTGTCGCTGCCGCAGCAGCGGCGCGCCTAGAAGAGATCGTCCAAACACTCCCGGCGGGCGTGGAAGTTGAGATTCTCTACGACCGATCAAAGTTGGTGAACGCTACCATCGCGACGGTCGAAAGAAACTTGGCCGAAGGCGCGCTCCTTGTTGCTGTCGTGCTCTTCTTGCTGCTGGGCAACGTCCGCGCAGCTTTGATCGCGACGCTCATCATTCCGCTCTCAATGTTGATGACATCGATCGGCATGAATTTCTTCGGTGTCTCAGGAAACTTGATGTCGCTTGGAGCGCTCGACTTTGGCCTCATAGTCGATGGCTCTGTGATTATCATCGAGAATTGTCTCCGACGCCTATCCGAACGCCAACACCACGAAGGCAGGCTGCTGACATTGCAGGAGCGTTTGTTCGAGACGCTCGAAGCCAGCCGAGAGATGATCAAGCCGACAATCTTCGGCCAGATCATCATCGTTCTAGTCTTCCTGCCGCTCCTCACCTTCTCCGGTGTTGAAGGCAAGATGTTCTCACCGATGGCGATCACGCTGCTGCTCGCGCTGGGCGCTGCCTTCGTGCTCTCGCTCACGTTCGTTCCGGCGACGGTGGCGCTGCTCATTCGCGGCAAAGTCGCTGAGAAGGAAGTGAAGATCATCGAGAAGGCGCGGGAGGCATACGAGCCGGCCCTCACCGCTTCGATTCGCCGCCCAATCCCCGTCATCGGTGGCGGCATCGCTGTCTTCGCCGTCGCTGCCGCGCTCTTCTTCACTCTCGGCCAGGAATTCATCCCTCAGCTCGACGAACAAGATTTCGCTGTGCAAGCGGTGCGCATTCCTTCGACGTCATTGCAGCAGTCCACGGCGATGCAGCAGCGCGTAGAAGAAGCGATCAGCGAATTCCCAGAGGTGCTCGTCGTTTTCTCAAAAACCGGCACCGCCGAAGTTGCCTCTGACCCGATGCCGGTAAACATCTCAGATTCGTTCGTGATCCTTCGCCCACGCTCTGAATGGCCTGACCGCAACGAAAGCAAAGCCAGTTTGATGGCGCGCATAGAAGCGCGCATCACTCAACTCGTCGGTAACGGTTACGAGTTCAGCCAGCCCATCCAGATGCGCTTCAACGAACTCATCGCCGGCGTTCGAGGCGACGTGGCAATCAAACTCTACGGCGAGGACCTCACCGAGATGAGTCAAGTCGCAGGGCGCATCGCTGCCGTCCTTCAATCCATCGACGGCGCCGCGGACGTTAAGGTCGAGCAAACGGGCGGCTTCCCAACCCTCGACGTCGCCTTCGACCGCGACGCCATCGCGCGCTACGGACTTTCGCTTCAAGAGGTCACCGACACGGTCTCAACTGCGATGGGCGGCCGCGAAGCTGGACTTGTCTTCGAAGGCGATCGCCGTTTCGATGTCGTGGTTCGCTTGCCGGATGCGGTTCGCGACGACCTCGACGCCGTTGGCGCCCTGCCCGTGATGCTGCCGGATGACGGCGAAGGCGCACGCCAGTCCATCCCATTACGCGAAGTCGCAACGTTCTCCTTCTCTGAGGGCCTAAATCAAGTCAGCCGTGAGAACGGCAGCCGCCGCGTCGTCGTGCAATCGAATGTTCGCGGACGCGACCTTGGCTCATTCGTCGCAGAAGCTCAGCGTCGTGTGCGCGAGGAAGTGCAGCTTCCCGTCGGCGCGCGTCTCGAATGGGGAGGGCAATTCCAGAACTTGCAATCGGCCTCTCAGCGCATAGCATTGATCGTGCCGACGTGCTTCCTGCTGATCTTCGGCATCCTCTACATGGCGCTCGGAAATATCCGGGCCGCCGGCGCCGTGTTCACCGCCGTCCCGCTCGGTCTCGCTGGCGGCGTCTTCACTCTGTTGCTGACGGGAATGGCATTCTCGATTTCGGCAGCCGTGGGCTTCATCTGTCTTGCCGGTGTCGCCGTCCTCAACGGCCTCGTCGTGATGACCGGCATCAACAAGCGCCTCGAAGCGGGAGCGCCACTCGAAGAAGCCATCCACGACGGCATGCGAGAGAAATTTCGCGCCGTTTTGATGACCGGCATCGTGCCCGCGATCGGCTTCGTTCCGATGGCGCTCGCGCACGGAACGGGGGCTGAGGTTCAGAAGCCGCTCGCGACCGTCGTTATCGGCGGCCTCATCACCGCGACGCTGCTGACCTTGTTCGTCCTGCCTGCAATTTGTCGGCTGATGCTGAGAAGTGACCGACGAACCGAGGAAGACAAATTGCCCAATAGCTATTCAGATGGCGTCTCGCCGATCCAGGCAGAGTAAGAGATCACGAATATATCTCGGCCACACGGCTGCGACGCTATTGGCCGGCGCCACCGCTGAGCAGCGCCAACACTGTCAGGACGAACGATGCTCCGAGCAGGACGACACCAATGGTGGTCATGACGGCCGCCACAGCACGACCCCGACTCAGATGCACATCGACGCCGGTGACAATCGCAACGTCTTGACCCGGATCACGCAGCGTCGCGACTTGCAAATCCAGTGCGGCAAGCGCGATGCGATGCGCCCGAAGTTCATCGCCGCCGGCATAGGCCAAGCAGAGGCCACCCAGAAAACCGGCGGCGGCTCCCGCCGTCGCCATAAACTGAGCCACCGGCATTCCGGCGGTCGATGCCAAGTTGGAAATCAGGTCCATACAATACTTCTCCTACAGAGCGGCGACGCCGCTGCGCGTATTGTAGGGGTACGCCGGGGCGGTTTTCTCCGAACGACGAATGCCAAATGCGGGATTGTGGCGGACAGAGAGGGATTCGAACCCTCGGTAGGCTTGCACCTACACACGCGTTCCAGGCGTGCGCCTTCAACCACTCGGCCACCTGTCCGTCCGGCGGGCCGGGTTATGGCGGCGGTTGCGGCTTGGCGCAACCGGCAGGGATCGTAACCGGCACGCCTGCAGCCCCGTATTCACCGGTCCCGCCGCCAAACTGATCCGAAACACTCTCCTCTGACGGGGGTGCGAAAAGCATGGCGGCGACCTACATTCTCGCCAACCAACGAGGTTCTTAATGGCCCGATCCACAATCATGCCCAGCGCCGACCAAGTCCTCGCCGGCCGCTCCACCCCGATCCCGACGTCGGCGACGCATTTCGTCAACGGCAACGCGCTGAAACCGCCCTTCCCGGCGGGCCTCGAAGAGGCCGTGTTCGGGCTTGGCTGCTTCTGGGGTGCGGAGCGCAAATTCTGGCAAACGCCCGGCGTGTGGAGCACGTCGTCAGGTTACGCAGGCGGAACCACGCCGAACCCGACGTACGAAGAAGTGTGCAGCGGCCGCACCGGCCACACCGAAGTCGTGCGCGTGATCTTCGACCCGAAGGTCGTGAGCTACGAGCAATTGCTCAAGATGTTCTTCGAGAGCCACGACCCGACTCAAGGCATGCGCCAAGGCAACGATGTCGGCACGCAATATCGTTCGGCGATCTACACGACGTCGGACGCGCAGAAGCGCGCCGCGGAAGCCGCACTGACGGCTTACGGTGAGAAGCTGCGCGCCGCTGGTTACGGCGCCATTACAACGGAACTTCGCGATGCGCCGGAGTTCTACTACGCTGAGGACTATCACCAGCAATATCTGGCCAAGAATCCGAACGGCTACTGCGGCATCGGTGGAACCGGGGTGGCCTGCCCGATCGGCCTTGGCGTCGCGTAGCAAACAAAGGCTCAGCGAAGGAACAATCAGCGCGCGCCGAATAGTCGTCGGCGCGCGCGTTCTTTCAATATTCACGATCAAGATTACTTCGCAGTCTGCATACGCTAAAATGCAGGTGGGCGGTCTTGTCTTTCATTTGATAGGACTGCCGTCTAAGTTGTGTTGATTCTGGACGGCTGCTCATGACGGCGCGCGCGCGTATCTGCCTGATCGACGACGACATGTTCGTGCGAGACGCAATGGCGCTAGGCTTGAGCGACGCAGGCTTTGAAGTTGTTACGGCGCCGGGCGCCGCCGCCGGTTTCGACATCGCCAATCGCGAACTTGTCCATGCTATCGTCACCGACATGAACATGCCCGGCGCCGGCGGCGCGCAATTCATCCCAGAGGCACGCGCGCAGTGGCCGCACATGCCGATCATCGCGATCTCAGGCGCCGCACAGATTGACGGGCGAAACACCAGTGACGTTGCGCGCGATCTCGGCGCCGACGCCACGTTGATCAAGCCGTTCCGCGCTAAGGAGCTCGCAGCGACGATCGAACGCGCCATGCTGGCGCGCCGTTCCCCCTAATGACAGTGCACGCGACCCACGAGCAGTCGCGTCTACGCGCCGTCATCGACACCGCGATTGACGGCGTGATCCTGATCGACGCGCAGGGCGTCATCCTGATGTTCAATCCGGCCTGCGAACGGTTGTTCGGCTACGCGTCGTTCGAAGTGATCGGGCGCAACGTAAAAATGCTGATGCCCGAGCCGTATCGCGTCGAGCACGACAACTATCTCAAGAACTACCGGGACACTGGCGAGCGCAAGATCATCGGCATCGGCCGCGAGGTGCTCGGTCGGAAACGCGGCGGCTCAACGTTTCCGATGGATCTCTCAGTCGCCGAGGCCGAAGAAGACGGCCTGCCGATCTTCGTTGGCATCATTCGCGATCTCACCGAACGCAAAGCCGCGGAAAAGGCGCTGCGCGAGGGCGGCGAGCAATTGCGCACCGTGGTGGACACCGCTGTCGATGGCGTCATTCTCATCAACGCGCGCGGCCATGTGCTGATGTTCAATCCCGCCTGCGAGCGCTTGTTCGGCTATCGTGCTGACGACGTTATTGGCCAAAACGTGCGCATGTTGATGCCGGAGCCATATCGGCAGGAGCACGACGGCTACCTCTCCAACTATCGCGAAACCAGCGCCGCAAAGATCATTGGCGTCGGCCGTGAAGTACACGGACTCCGCAAGGACGGTTCGATTTTTCCGATGGACCTCTCCGTCGGCGAAGCCAAGCAAGAAGGCGAATCCATCTTCGTTGGCATCATTCACGATCTCACCAGTCGCAAGCGCACTGAGGAGCAGTTGGTGCAGGCACAGAAGATGGAGACGGTCGGCCAACTCTCGGGCGGCATCGCACACGATTTCAACAATTTGCTCACGGTCATCCTCGGCAACGCCGAAGCGCTGAGCTTGCGCCTCAAAGCGCGCGATGATCTGCGCCAACTCGCCGACACGATCGCCGCGGCTGCCGAGCGCGGCGCCGAGCTTACACGCGGCCTGCTCGCCTTCAGCCGCCGCCAAGTGCTGCAGCCGGCGGTGATCGATTGCAATGTGCTGGTCGAGAGCATGCGCGCCTTGGTGCGCCGCATGCTGCGCGAAGACATAAAACTCAACGTCGCCACCTCGCCGAAGCCGGTGGTAGCGCTCGCTGATGCTGCACAGCTTGAGTCCGCGCTTCTGAACCTGTCGCTCAACGCGCAAGACGCAATGCCGAATGGCGGCACGCTTACCTTCACCACCACTGAACTCGAACTCGACAACAGCGCTTTCGGCGGCGACGCGGGCATTAAGGCTGGGCACTACGTGTGCATCAGTGTCACCGACGATGGCGTCGGCATGCCTCGCGACGTTGTTGAGCGTGCGTTCGAGCCGTTCTTCACGACGAAGGAAGTTGGCAAAGGTTCGGGCCTCGGCCTTTCAATGGTGTACGGTTTCGCCAAGCAATCGAACGGCCACGTCTCGATCTACTCGGAAATTGGCCTCGGCACGAGCATACGGCTTTACTTGCCGATCGCCGAAGGCGCCGAACCGGCTTTGCCGCGCTCGTCGAACACGAAGGCAATCGGCGGAGATGAAAAAATCCTCGTTGTCGAAGACGATCCGTTCGTGCGCAGCCACGCCATTTCAACGCTCGAAGGCGTCGGCTATCGCGTGATCGTCGCCAGCGATGGCCCGGAAGCGCTCAGCTTGCTCCGCGGCGGCGCTGATCCGGATTTGCTATTCACCGATGTCGTGATGCCTGGCGGCATGAGCGGCTGGGATCTCGCCGCGCTCGCGCGCGAGATGCGACCGTCGCTCAAAGTGCTCTTTACGTCAGGCTATCCACTAGAAGCGCTTGCAGATCGCGGACAAGTAGCGCCCGGCGCGCCGCTTCTTTCGAAACCTTACCGAATTGCGGATCTCGCTAAGCGCGTGCGCGACGTGCTCGACGCGCCGGATTAACCCGGCCAGCGCAGGCCGACGCGGCGGCGTTGCTGCAGCGTTTGTTCAGCACGCTGCAACGCGCGCAACGCGACTTCCGCCTGCTGCAGTGAGTCAGTCGAACGCAGCGCGTCCATCGCCAGCCGCAGGCGCGAGGCGCCCTCTTCCAGCTTGTCGCGCGCGCCTTCGCGTTCGCCCAAAGCCGTCAGCGCACGGCCGATTTCCTGCTGCGCAGCGCCCCACGCGCTCGGATCGGTAGTGCGATCAACCGCATCAAGATAACGCTGCCGCGCATCAAGCGCCTTCGTCAGCCATTTGATGTGGCCGCCACGCTCGCCGAGGCTCAGCGCACCCGAAGCAAAATCGGAAAGAATATCGAGCTGTAGGTTCTCGCTGATCTCAGCCGGCCGCGCCTCAACCATCTTGTCCAACGACTCGACAATCGGCTGCAAACGCTCAGGCTTATAGTCCTGCGGGCGATGCAGCACCGGGCGCGCTTTGCGCGCGAGCGCGAACGCCAGCGCACGCTGCACGGCTTCATCAGGGCGGCCTGTCTTCCAACCAAGTTGGAAATCCTGAACCTCGTGCGTGCGGCCATAGCCGGGCAGCGTCGTGATCCGAAGATCGATCTTGCCGAGCATGTTGCGCTTGCCCCAGACGATCACGTCCGCAGCCGAGCGCTCAAGCGCTTCACCAGCCTCGACAGCGATGCGGCGGCGCGTTTCCGGATGCGCGCGCGGCGAAACCGTCTTCACTTTGAGCGGGAAGAGATCGACCTGCACATCCTGCTCGAACGAGAACATGCCGAAATTGTCTTCGATCGCTTCCTTCATCTCCTGGCGCAGCAAACCGCCGCCGCCTTCGATGTCGGCGATGAGTACGAGAGCGCGGTGATCCTTCGTGCGCTTCAGCGCTTGCGCGCGCAGCGCCACGCGCGCCATGCCGCTGGCCTTGCCCATGCCGGTGAGCATCCAGAACGCGGCGACGAGAACAGCGGCGAGGAAGATCGACGTGAAGAACATGAACACGTCGGGCGCCTGCACGAACGCGTCCTGGAATTCGCGCGGCAGCAGTCGCATGACGCGAGACGCCAACTCGGGCGCAAACGCAGCGGCTGCTGTAATATTAACCATTTAGCGTCCGTCAGTCCCTGCCCGAGTCCCGACCCTTAGCCCGCCGTGTGGCAACGCACAACGGCTTGCGGCGCCTTGCGGCGCCACATTGCAGTGGCTCCCCGCGGGCGGGAAAAGTCCTAATTGCCCCGTTGTTTGGCCGCTTCTATGGCGTCGTTCATGAGGGCCCCCATATTGCCCAAATCCATAGCCTCGACGCCCTCTGGAAGCACGAACAGATCCGCGCTCTGTGGACCTCGCTGAACCTGGGTTGTCTCCCAAGCGACACGCCCATCATCTGTCGCGCGCAGGATAATGCCGTCCTCCGTAACACAGACGGTGTCAGTGCCGTCCTCGGCGGTGGTTTTGGTCCACTCAACACCATTCTCGCCAGCAACCGAACACGTTCCCGTTCGCGTCGCGTTTTGTGAAAGGTCGCCCTGCCAGGCGTCAGCCGGATCGGTGAAACCTTGATCAAGACCGCTTGCGCGCATCGCCAACGTGCGCCCACCCTGCGTTGTAATCACGAAGTTCTCGCCGGTGTCGCCATTGGCGATGATCGTCGACGCACCCTGCGCAGCATTATATTCCATGCGCATCTTGCGGCCGTCGCGGATGATGACGACGGGGATTGTGTCACCGTCCTGGCTCGAGAGGTTAGCCTCAGCGCGGTAGGCGGTGCGCGTCAGGTCCGGGAACAGCCCGCCGCCAGCATCGGCACCCTGTTGTTGGGCATTTTGTCCACACGCCGCCAGCGCACACACGGAAACCAGAGCTAGAACTGCACGACGCATCAAGGCGCTCCCTGAGATTGAGGGGCGGTCGTAGCAGCCAACGGTCGCGCTCGTAACCCCGGAGCGCCATTCGTCGCAAAACGCATAGCTCTCGTCCCGCTGGCGCCCCCCGCCCTTGCTACTCATGGCCCATAGCGGCCAAAATCACCCCCAACGCCGCCCGAGCGTCTGACGCCGGGCGCCACAGTGTTTTTCGGGGGTCCCATGAAGAAGCAGCTTTTGGCCGTGTGCCTTGCCGCGAGTGTTCCGATGTTAGCAGCCTGCGCCACCACCGGCGCCGAGACGTCCGCCACCAATTTCGGCGACGCCGCCGCCTACCAAACCGCGCAAGCGGACGTTACGCGCCTCACCGCACAAGCCAACCAAGATCCGCTGCTGAAGCCATGGACAGGTGATCACGGTGGCGTGCCGCCATGGGACCAAGCGCGAGCCGAACTTGTCGGCCCCGCGCTCGAACTCGGCATCCAGCTGCAAGAAGCTGAAGTGCAAGCGATCGCCAACAACCCTGCACGCCCGACCTTCGACAACACGATCGGCGCGATGCAGAATAGCGGCCGCCATCTCGATCGCGCGACGACGATCTTCGGCGTGATGACCGACAACGTCAGCAACGAGCAGATCCAGACGGTCGAGGCCGAGTGGTCGCCGAAGCTCACTGCCGCCTACAATGCGATCACCTTCAACCGCCCGCTCTATAATCGCATCAACGATCTCTACGAGCGCCGCGCCAACCTCGGCCTCAACGCGCACCAGACGCGCCTGCTGGAACGCACGCGCGATCAGTTCGTGCGCGCGGGCGCTGCCGCCACGCCGGAGCAACAAGCCCGCCTCGGCGCTATCAACGAAGAACTCTCGACAAAGTTCGCCGATTTCGGCCGTCGCCTGTTGGCGGACGAAAACACCGCGATCTTCATTACCAACCGCCGCGATCTTGCCGGCCTGCCGCCGAATATCGTTGAAGCGCTTGCCGCCGCTGCTGCCGAACGCGGCCACGCCGGGCAGTGGGCGGTCGTCAACACGCGTTCGAGCGTCGATCCGTTCCTGACGTTCTCGTCAAACCGCGCGCTTCGTCAGCGCGTGTGGACGGCATTCAAGAGCCGCGGTGACAACGGTGACGCCAACGACACCAACGCGGTGATCGCCGACATTCTGCGTCTCCGCGCCGAGCGCGCGCAGATCCTGGGCTTCCCCACCCACGCCCATCTGCGCATGGCCGACACCATGGCGCAAACGCCTGAGCGCGCGCAGGATCTGATGATGCGCGTGTGGCCAGCCGCCGTTGCGCGCGTGCACGAGGAAGTTGCCGACATGCAGGCGATCGCCAACCGCCAGCGCGCCAGCATCACCATCGAGCCGTGGGACTACAACTACTACGCCGAGCAGGTTCGCCGCGACCGCTACAACCTCGATCAGAATGAGCTCCGCCCGTACTTCGAGCTCAACAATATGATCAACGCGTCGTTCTACATGGCCAACCAGCTCTATGGCCTGTCGTTCCGCGAAATCACTGGCACGGTGCCGGTGTTTGAGCCGAGTGTGCGCGTGTGGGAAGTCACCGATCGTGACGGCTCCTTCCGCGGCCTCTTCTACGGCGATTACTTCGCCCGCGCCGGCAAGCGTTCAGGCGCGTGGATGAACACGTACCGTTCGCACGAAACGTTCAACGGCCCGACGATCACGACGCTAGCGTCGAACAACAACAATTTCGTGCGCGGCGCTGAGGGCCAACCAGTCTTGATCTCGCTGGATGACGCGGAGACGCTCTTCCACGAGTTCGGCCACGCGATCCATTATCTGGTCTCCGAAGTCGACTATCCGGGTCTCGGCAACGTGCCGCGTGACTACGTCGAATATCCCAGCCAGGTGCACGAGCACTGGGTGCTGTCGCGCCCGATCCTCGATCAGTTTGCGCGTCACTACCAAACCAACCAGCCGATGCCACAGGCCCTGGTCGACCGCGTTCATAGTGCGGCGACCTTCAACCAAGGCTACGCGACGGTGGAATATCTGTCGTCCGCCCTCGTCGACATGGCGCTCCACAATCGCGCGCAACCGGTCACCGATCCGGATGCGTTCGAGCGCGAGACGCTCACCGCGATCAACATGCCGCGCGAACTCGCCATGCGTCACCGCCTGCCGCAGTTCGGGCACTTGTTCTCGAGCGACGCCTACTCGGCCGGCTACTACTCCTACCTCTGGTCGGAAACGATGGACGCCGACACGTGGGAAATGTTCGAAGCCACCGGCAACGTGTTCGATCCGACCGTCGCCGCCGGCATGCGCAACATCATCC
>CADEDT010000002.1 GCA_902826145.1 uncultured Caulobacteraceae bacterium | reverse complement strand
AACCTCAGACGGACGAGCAGAAAAATCGCGCGGGCGTTCTGATCGGCTCTGGCATTGGCGGCATCAATGCAATCGCCAGGAATGCGCTGATCCTCGAGGAAAAAGGTCCGCGGCGTTTATCGCCGTTCTTTATTCCAAGCGCGTTGATCAATCTCGCCGCCGGTCACGTTTCGATCCGCCACGGGTTCCGCGGCCCCAACCACGCTGTCGTCACAGCATGCGCCACGGGCGCGCACGCCGTCGGCGACGCCGCGCGCTTGATCGTTCACGGCGATGCTGACGTCATGATCGCGGGCGGAACAGAATCCGCGATTTGCCGTCTAGGCCTCGCGGGTTTCTGCGCGCTTCGCGCATTGTCGACTGGCTTCAACGAAACGCCGGAAAAGGCGTCGCGCCCGTATGACAAGGATCGCGATGGCTTCGTCATGGGCGAAGGCGCCGGCTGTTTGATGCTCGAAGAGTATGAGCATGCAAAGGCGCGCGGCGCGAAGATCTACGCTGAGGTGAAGGGCTACGGACTGTCGGGTGACGCCTATCACATCACGGCGCCTTCGGAAGATGGCGACGGAGGCTTCCGCGCCATGACTGCAGCCTTCAAGGACGCAGGCATGTCTCCGAGCGACATCGACTACGTCAACGCCCACGGTACTTCGACGCCGCTGGGTGACGAGATCGAGTTGAAAGCGATCGAGCGGATGTTCGGCAAGTCGGCCGCCAATCTCTCGCTCTCGTCCACTAAGTCAGCAATTGGTCACCTTCTCGGCGCCGCAGGCGCCGTGGAAGCCATTTTCTGCGCTCTCGCGATCCGCGACGGCGTCATCCCGCCGACCCTGAACCTTGAAAATCCGTCAGTTGAGAGCGCCATAGATTTGACGCCGCTCACCGCCAAGAAAAAGCCGGTGAAGGCAGCAATGTCGAATTCGTTCGGATTTGGCGGCACGAACGCCGCTGTGATCCTAACCGCGGTGGAGTGATGGCCAGAGCAGCGGCGCGCCGATCAAGCGGCGGCGGATTTTTCTCCTTCCTGTTTTGGATCGCAGTGCTCGCCGGCGCGGCGGCGCTTTTCGGCTTCTTCTATTTCACCAGCGCAATTGGACGGCCCGGGCCGTATGCCGAAGCGCGCACGTTCATGGTCGAACGCGGCGATTCCGGCGCGACGATCGCCGAAAAACTCGAAACCGATGGCCTGATCAGCGACGCGCTGCTTTTCCGTATCGCCAACCGCTTGCATGGTGATTCAGCTCTTCAGGCTGGCGAATACCAAATTCCAGCTAACGCTTCCGTGCGCACCATCGTCGAACTAATGACGAGCGGCGATGCACTACAGCACGCCATCACCTTTCCCGAAGGCATCACCATCGCCGGCGCGATGAAGATTATCCAGGAAAGTGATGTGTTGACCGGTGACATGCCTGAGGCGCCGCCTGAGGGTTCGATCCTGCCGGACACGTATCACGTGCAGCGCGGCATGACGCGCGCAGCGCTTCTCCAACAGATGCGTGATGCGCGCGACCAAGCTGTCACTGAAATCTGGGCGTCGCGTCAGCCCAACTTGCCGCTCGCCACGCCGGACGATCTCGTCAATCTCGCCTCTATCGTGGAGCGGGAAACAGGCGTCGCCTCCGAGCGCCCTCTCGTAGCTGCAGTCTTCGTCAATCGCCTCCGCCGTCCCATGCGGCTCGAGACCGACCCAACGATCATCTACGGCGTGTGCCTGCGCAATCCCGATCGTTGCCGCGATGGCCGTTTGGTCGATGCGCAGGGCAATCGCCGCGTGATCCGCCAAAGCGAGATCGACATGAACACCGGCTACAACACGTACCGCATCGACGGGCTGCCGCCGACGCCGATCGCTAACCCCGGCCGCGCTGCGCTCGAGGCGACAGCAAACCCGGCGCAATCGAACGCCATCTTCTTCGTCGCTGATGGCACCGGCGGCCACGTGTTCGCGTCGACGCTTGCCGAGCACCAAGCCAACGTCGCCCGTTGGCGCCAGATCGAGGCGCAGCGTCTCGCCGCCGAACGCGCCGGCCGCTGATACAAAGACGCCTCCCTTGCGGGAGGCGTGAGTTGGGCGGGAAAGTGATACCTGCCAGGGCTAGCTCAGAAGAGCGCGATCAGCGCTCCGTGAAAGAAACCGGCGAACAGCGCGCCAGCGAACAAGCCAGCGAAGCCGCCAGAAATGCCGCCGCGCATTTGATCTCCGCGCGTCGCTTGCCGTGCGCCAATCACAGCACCAGCCAGCGAGCCGACGAGCGCCTCAGCGCCGCCGCTGCCGAAAAACGCTGCGCAAATTGCCAGGCTGAGAACCAGTACAAGGGCGTCGAGCCCGAATGAAATCCGTCCAAAGCGGCGCATACGCATGCGCCGAGGGCGGGTCGTTTCAGATACGGTGGCGAGCGTCATGCGCTGTCTCCGTGGTCCAAATCTGACCCGGCTTGTCTGCGACTCGCATAAAGGCTGCGTGACACTTGGCGCACAAATACGCGAAAAGGGGCCATGACCATTTCTGGAATGACAGGTTTCGCGCGGGCCGAAGGCGAACACGCCGGCCAGCGGTGGATCTGGGAACTGAAGAGCGTCAACGGCCGCGGGCTTGATCTGAAGCTGCGCACGCCGCCGGGCTTCGATGCGCTTGAGCCTGCTGTGCGAGCCGCTGCTAGCGCCAAGTTCAAGCGCGGCTCGCTGCAGGCGTCGCTGAGCGTTGCGCGCGAGGCGGCGACTACAGGTTCAGTCAAGGTCGACCTTGAACTCGCTGAGCGCCTCGTCGCCGCCAGTGAACAGTTCAAAGGTCGTGTCGCCAAACCACGCTGGGATGGCATCCTGGCTTTGCGTGGTGTGCTTCAGGCCGACGATGGGAACGAGCAGACTGAAGAGGAGCGCGGAGCACTCGAAGCTGCGCTGGCAGCGGGCTTCGAGACGGCTTTGGAAGCGCTGGCGCAGGCGCGCAAGGCGGAAGGGCGCACGCTCGCAGCCTTCTTTGGCGAGGCCGCCGATCGCCTCGACGCGCTGATCGCCGCTGCACGAAAGACCGCCGCCGCCGCGCCCGCCGCTGCTTTGGAGCGCATTCGCCAGCGCTTAGAAGGTCTCGCCCCCGAACTGAAGCTTGATCCGCAACGCTTGGCGCAGGAAGCGGCCATCGCCGCCACACGCGCCGATGTGCAGGAAGAGCTGGAGCGCCTCACCGCGCACGCCGCCGAGCTACGCAGCTTGATAACGAAACCTGAACCTGCTGGCCGGAGGCTCGACTTCTTGAGTCAGGAGCTGACGCGCGAGGCCAACACGCTGTGCTCGAAATCATCCGATCTAGAGCTGACGCGCATCGGCCTCGATCTCAAGACCGTGGTCGATCAGATCAAGGAGCAGGCCGCCAATGTTGAATGAAAACGTCGCGCGGCGCGGCTTGATGTTTGCGCTGTCGAGCCCGTCCGGCGCCGGCAAATCGACGCTCGCGCGTAAGCTCATCGAAGACGATTCCAACATGGCGCTCTCGGTCTCGGCTACCACGCGTGCGCGGCGGGGCAACGAGATCGACGGCAGAGAATACAAATTCCTCGGCCGCGAAGAGTTCGAGCAGATGGCCGATCGCGGCGAATTTCTTGAGCACGCCATGGTGTTCGGCAATCATTACGGCACGCCGCGCGCGCCGGTTGAGGCGTTGTTGATCCAAGGCCGCGACGTGCTGTTCGATGTCGATTGGCAGGGCGCGCGCGCTTTGCGCGCCGCGGCGCCGGAGGATGTGGTCGGCATCTTCATTCTGCCGCCGTCGATGGCTGAGCTTGAGCGGCGTCTGCACACGCGCGCGGAGGATAGCGAAGACGTCATCGCCAAACGTATGGCGCGCTCGCTCGATGAGATTTCGCACTGGGAAGAGTACGACTACGTCCTCGTCAATGCGCTGCTTGAGCAGACCTTGGCGCAGATCAAACAGATTCTCGCCGCCGAGCGCTTGAAGCGCCATCGCCAGATGTGGCTGCAGCTACACGTCGAACGGCTGAAGCAGGGCATTTGAGCCTGCGGCGGATTATTGTCGCGCTAGGCCTACTGCTCGCGGCCTGCACGCCTGCGACGCCTCCAACCAGTGAAGCCGCGTTTAAGCGGTGGCTCGCCGCCTCTTCAGACCGCGCCCCGGCTTTCGCGCGCTTCGAAGCAATGCTTCGGGACGAAGGGGTCGAAGGCGTCGTTCCCAATCGCGAATTGTGGCTCACCGACCGGCTTGCGCCCGAATGTGTTGTGGAGCCGTTCGTCATGCCGCCAGAGGAGCAATGGCCGAACATTCTGCCGGCGCTTCGCTTTATTCGCGATCACGTCAAACCGGCCATCGGTGAGGTGACAGTCGCGTCCGGCTATCGTGATCCAGAGTTCAACGAATGCGTCGGCGGCGCACCGCGGAGCGCGCATCGCGGATTTCACGCGCTTGATCTACTTCCCGTGAATCGTGCAGTGAGCCGCGAGCGGCTCATCGAAGTGCTGTGCCCGATTCACGCGCGGGAGGGCCGGGCGAAGCACATTGGGATGGGTATTTACCGGGCGCGGCGGTTCCACATTGATGGCCTGCGCTATCGCGGATGGGGTGAAGACTATCACGCGGCAACATTCCCCTGCGTTCGGCAGTAAGGCATCAATTATCCCGAAGAGAGTTGTCGGCCTGAGGCTGCCGCCTACGTCTTTAGGGCGATAGGAGACCCTCATGCGCTATTCGATCATCGCCGCCGCTTTGGCCCTCGCTGCTTGCTCGCAACCCTCATCAGCGCCGGAGGCGCCGCCTGCGGAGACCGCTGTCGAGCACACGGCGCCCGCCGGCGCCTACACATTGGATAAGTCACACGCGAGCCTGATCATTCGGGTCAATCACATCGGCTATTCCCAATTCACCGCGCGCTTCGTGAACTGGGACGCCTCGCTCAATCTCGATCCTGCCGCGCCGGAGAATTCCACGATCAATGTCACGATCGACCCGCGATCGATCGCCAGTGACAATCCGCCGGAAGGCTTCATCGACATCATGCGCAACGACTTCCTCAAGTCGCCGGAATTCCCGCAAATCACCTTCCGCTCCACGCGCATCGAGCGCACAGGCCCGAACACGGCGAATATCATCGGCGACCTCACGCTGCTCGGCGTTACGCGGCCGGTGACACTCGAAGCGCGCTTCAACGGCGGCTACGAAGGCATGAGCCTCGATCCACACGCGCGCGTCGGCTTCTCAGCACACGGGACGTTCAATCGCTCGGACTTCGGCATGAGCTACGGCTTGCCGCCGGAAGGCAGCAATCTGGGTGTCGGCAACCAGGTCGAAGTGATTGTCGAAACCGAGTTCAATGGTCCTGACTTCACGCCGCCGCCAGCCGCTACGCCTTAGTGCGCCAGGCGTCAGTGAGGCGCCGGAAGCCAGCTTGATCGATCTCCTCCGCGCGCGCCGTCGGCTCAATGCCGGCGGCGCGCAGGAGTGGTTCGGCGTCAGGCGTTAGTGAGCGCAGGGCCGCGCGCAGCATCTTCCGCCGTTGTCCGAACGCGGCGGCTGTGACGCGTTCTAGCGCGCTGAGGTCAGGGTAGGGATCAGCTCGATCCGTCAGCCGGACGATCGCTGATGCAATCTTCGGCGGTGGTGTGAACGCCCGCGCGGGCACCGTGAATTCAAGCCGGCACTCGCACCGCGCTTGCGCCAGCACCGCAAGCCGTCCGTAGGCGTCCGAACCCGGCTTCGCGACAATGCGTTGCGCGACTTCCTTCTGGAACATCAGCGTCATGTCCCCGCGCCAAGCGTCGGCCTTCAACCACTTCACCAGCAGCGGCGTGCCGACATTGTAGGGTAGGTTGGAAATCACGGCTGCCCGTTTGCCACCAGCAAGCGCCGTCTCATCCGCGTCGAGCGCGTCACCCTGAACGATGCGAAGGCGCCCGCCGCTCCATTCGATCAAGGGCTCAAGCAAGGGCAGAAAACGCTCGTCCTTCTCGATCACGATCAACGGATCGGCGCCGGCTTCCAGCAGGGCGCGTGTGAGTCCGCCCGGACCAGGTCCAACTTCAATCACCGGCTTGCCAGCGATGTCTCCCGCCGCACGCGCGATGCGGCGCGTGATATTCAGATCGAGCAGGAAGTGCTGGCCGAGCCCCTTGTTCGCCCAGAGCCCGTGCGCCTCAAGCTCGTCGCGCAACGTAGGCAAATCGTCGGCGTTCATGCGCGCCCGCGCGCTTCGGCCATATCCCACGCCATCTTGAGCGCCGCGCGAAAGCTGTCAGCGCGCGCCTTGCCTTCGCCGGCGATGTCGAACCCGGTGCCGTGATCCGGCGAGGTGCGGATAATGGGAAGGCCAAGCGTGACGTTCACCGCGTCCCAGAAATGGAGCGTCTTGATCGGGATGAGTCCTTGGTCGTGATAGAGCGCGATCGCGGCATCGTAACCCTTGCGCGCATCTTCATTGAAGAGCGCATCGGCCGAGCGCGCATCGTCGACGTCCCAGCCTTGCGAGCGCAGCAAAGCGGCGGCCGGATTGATCACGTCGATCTCCTCGCGGCCAATATGGCCATTCTCACCAGCGTGCGGATTGAGTCCGCAAAGCGCGATGCGCGGCGACGGCACGCCGAAATCACGCTTCAGCGCTTCACCTACGACTTGCATCGTTTCGACAATGCGTTGCCGCGTCAGCTCCGAAGGCACGTTGGCCAGCGGCGTATGAATGGTGGCGAGGGCGACCTTAAGCGTTGGCCCAGCCAGCATCATCACCGGTCCGCGCGCATGGCTCCACGCGTCGTCCTTCGTGAGATGAGCGATGAACTCGGTGTGACCCGGAAAGCCGAAGTCCGCCGTGTGAAGC
This sequence comes from uncultured Caulobacteraceae bacterium, assembly GCA_902826145.1. Taxonomy (GTDB): domain Bacteria; phylum Pseudomonadota; class Alphaproteobacteria; order Caulobacterales; family Aquidulcibacteraceae; genus Vitreimonas. Next base: position 74,375 of record CADEDT010000002.1, on the reverse strand, counting down.
ACCGACTTTGCAATCGGCAGCGTCACCAGCGCGCTCGCGGCCCCAGAGCGCACGGCGGCCACGCCTTGCTCGATAGCGCTGATCGTCGCGTCCGCATTTACAGGATCAGGCTCGCCAGGCGTTTCCTGCATGGCCAGCGGCACGTGAAGCACGTCCAGCGCGTCGCCCGCAGATCCGAGCTCAGCGGCATCCTCAACAACGTTCAGCTTAGGCTTCGCCAGCCCAAGCCGAACGCTGGCGCGTTCAAGCGCGTCGGGGTCGCCAACGAAGAAGAACGGCGGAGCCCCATCGCGCTCAGCCCAGACGCGCGCCGCCAGTTCGAGGCCGATCCCGGCGGGATCGCCCATCGAAACAGCGAGCGGCTTCATGCCATTACTGACGCGTGATGATGGTGGCTTCGCGCCGCAGATTGCGCAGATAGCGCTCGGCCAGCATCGAAAGCTCCGCTTCACGCAGCCTGTCTTCGATCTGCGCGCGATCCGGGATCGACGCGCCGCCGGTCTGGCGGCTGCAAAGCATGATTATGTTGGCTTGATCGCCGTTGTTCACGACGGCGGAGCCCTCTCCGATCGATACGCCTTCAAGACGAGTGCGGATATCGGCTGAAAGTTCGGCCTCGACGGTTTGGCCAAGGTCGACCACTGATGCGCCTTGGATATTGTCGACTGCGTTTTCGAGATTGCGGCACCCGTCGCCGCGACGGCGCAGCCGGTCGAGCGCATTGGAGCGCGATACTGGCGCAGACACCTGTCGTAGAGAGACAATCGACGCCGCGCCTGCAGCTATTCCTTCACGACGATTGCGCATCGCGATGATGTAGACGCCCGTGGAGGTCCGCACCGGTAGCGAAACCTGACCTGGCTGCAAGCGCTCTGCAACCGACCGGAGCTCCGGCGCCAATTCGTTTGCGCTGATCCAACCGAGGTCGCCGCCAGCGGCCGCTGATGGCGCTTGCGAGAACTGCCGCGCAACAAGCGGGAAGGGCGCGCGTTGCTGCATCTGCTCGAGCAACCGCATCGCGCCTTGTTCCATTTCGTTGAATTCCTGCGGCGTATCCGCGGGCAGGAATATCTCAGACATTTCGTACTGTGGACGCTGCGCGTTCAGAGCGATGCGCTCCTGGGTTTCCTCGATTTCCGCGTCCGACACGCGAACACGAGAGCCGTACATGCCGGCGATCAGACGTTGCCAAGCTATTTCTGCCTCAACCTGGCTGCGCAGGGTTCCGATCGAAACGCCATTCCGCGCGAGATTTTGCGCAAGCTGATCCACCGACATCTCATTGCGACCGGCCATGTCCGTGATGCGGCGGTCGATCGAGTCCCCGGCCACGCTAATTTCGAACTTCGCGGCCTCGTCGATCTGCAAGCGTTCATCCACCAAGTCGCGCAAAGCTTGCGCGCGGGCGCGTTGCTGCAACTCGGCGGTTGGCTGCAAATTCGCGAATATGAGCAGCATGGTAGCGCGCTGGCGCACGTCGAAGGTGGAGATCACCTTATCATTGACAACCGCAGCCACGCCCTCGGCGTTTTGCGCGCTGACGGGCGCTGCCAGAGCCAAACTGGCGATGGCCAACGCCGCCGCGGCGGAAACGTATTTAAAGTTCATAGTTCGTCCTGCTCCGCCTCAGCTTCCGCCGAACACCCCAAGCGAGCGCAGCCCGATCCGGATTTGCACCCCTTCGTCTGGGCCGATGTCGCCCCGCTGCGTCTCCGAGCGGGTGTAGGCGATTTCGAGAAATGTGCAGTCATCCTCGTAAATCGCGCGGATGTCCTGGCGTAGGTTTATGTCTGAATCTAGGTCGCGCGTCAGGCCGAACTGCACCCGCCAGCCGCGCACGAGGTCGACGCCGATTGCGGTAGTTAGTTCTTCGTTCGGCGTGTCGGGGTCGGGGGTAAGCGACTCATCGATGCTAAAATACCGCGCGACGGCGCTGAAGCGCCCAACTTGGCCGCGAACACCAAGGTCTATGCGACGAATTTCGAAGCTTTCGTCGTCGAGCCGCATGCGCCCCTCAGCGCCGAAGCCGCTGCCGAGGTCTATCTGCCCCGACGCGACCCAGTCGGTCGCTTCGCCGTCCAGGTTGCTTTGATCGTTGAACCCAATGGCTTCCTCTGACCGCCAGCGACGACCAACCATGACGGTGGCGCTTTCGCCGCTGTGCGCGCGGGCGGTTGCGCGGACACCGGCGCTCACGCGTCCGCCAGGTTCCCACAGGTCGTAGCTGGGCGCCGCGTTTGGCCGGAAGAGGTTCGAGTCGTCGAGTTCGAAAGCAAGGCTGTCGTCATTGATGATGCGCGTGTCTTCGGCGTCTTCAGTCGCCCATGCGCCCATTACGACCGGCTCGACGATCAAGTCGACGTTTTCACCGGGACGCATGAATGGCCAGCTGATTTCCGCGCCAGCCAGACCGAGACCACGGCCGAAGGTTTCGTATTCATCCGCTGAAGTCTCAACGTAGAAAACGTCGCCGCGCACTTGGGCGAACGGGCTAACGACAACTCCGGGGCCAAAGATGACATCTCGCCGCCACGACGTTCCAACTGACACCCGCGCGCTGTTGCCGACAAACGGACCTACGCCGTCGTCTTCACGAGCGAGCGCCGCCGTGTTGGCTTGCAGACGCAATTGGCCACCGAGCAGTCCCTCGTTGAAGACGCGATCAAACTCCGCGTACGGCAGGATGACTGGCAGCAATTCCGACGTGTCGTCCTCGCGCAGACCCTGGAAGCCGACGATCGCGACAGACGTGTAGGAATTTTCACCCTGGCCGATGGCGAAGAGCTGATTGATCAGGCGCGTGTCGTGGCCGATGTAGGGCCCGTGACGCTCGCCCGCGCCATCTAGATCGTAACGGCGCAGATATTCGTCGTCGTAGATGTGCTCGACGCCGAAGCCCCAATCCCAATAATCGTTGACCCGGAAGGCGCCTTCGCCAAACACGCTGTAGCGCCAGCGATTGTCGCCGAGGCGATCGCCGTCCGTGTCGAAGCGCTCTTCTTCCGTGAACGTTGTGTTGAGCTGCAGATCGCCGGACCAGAAGCGCTTGCGATACTCGATCGCCGCGAGTGGATTAACGTTGCCATGCAAGCGCAACGACGCCGTTAGATCCTGCGACGGTGAGATCGCCCAGTAATAAGGCTGCTCGTAGAACGTGCCGAGGCGGCGGTTGCGGCCGACGTTCGGCGTGAGAAAGCCAGAGGCGCGCTCAACACTCGGATCGGGGTGCGCGATGAACGGCAGCCAGAGCACGGGCACGCCGGCCAGTTCAAGCACGGCGCCGCGATATGAGATCGTGCGGGTCTCTCGATCTTGCACCGCGCGGCGGGCGCGTAGGCTCCACGTCGGGGGGCGATCGCCCGTCGTGCAGATCGGGCAGCTTGTATAGATGACGTTGCGAAGTTCGCTCTCGCCTTCGCCGCTGCGAAGCGCGGCGCGCGCGGCAAGCGTGCCTTGGCTGCCGATGCGCGCGCGCAGTTCGCGCGCGGCGCCGACATTCATCGCTTCATCAGCTTGGATTTCTTCAGCGTACGTAACCGAGCCGTCTTCAAGCTGGATCTGTACGTCGCCGATGGCGTGGATCTCGCCAGTGTTGAGATTGTAGACCAACCGATCGGCGCGCATCGTGCGGCCCTGGTAGCGCACCTGCACATCGCCTTGCGCGGTGATGGTGCGCGCCTCTTGATCGTCGATCAGTTCATCCGCTTCGAGCAGGACGTTTTCGTTTTGCTCGGCCGGTGGCGGTGGAGGCGGGGTTTGAGCTTGGGCGAGCGCGGTCGTGCTGACGGTCATCGCCAGCGCCGCTGCGAGCGCAGTCCAGCCGAACGGCGTCCGTTCGCCTGGCCGGCCGGCCATCTCCCCCGAACGGCTCATTCGCATCCCTTTGGCGACTCCCGGATTGTACCTAAACGTCTGTCGCGTAAGGCGTCTAGCGCCGGAAGCGGTACGGGGAATCGTTTCGCCGGGGCTGTGGCTGCTCAGCCGTCCTCGATAAAGGCGACCATCGCCAGGGCTATAAACAGGCCAGCCAGGGGCGCGCTCCAGGCGGCCACTGCTGCCGGGACGGATTGGGTCATCGCGAAAGCGCCCGCGAGCTGGCTGTAGAAGAACAGAAAGAGGCCGATCCCGACGCCCGCTGCGCCCCATTGGGCCAAATTCCCCAATCGTTGCAGCTGCAGCGAGAAGGCCGCGCCCAGACCGGCCATAGTGGCAAGCAGCAGTGGATAAGCCAGCAGCGCCTGCCATTTGAGTTCATAGCGGGTAGGCGCAAACCCCGCCTCCCGCGCTTCGCGAATGAAGCCAGGGAGCGCCCAGAACGAGAGTGTCGCGGGGTTCACGAACCGGTTGATCAGCTCCGTGGCGTCGAGAGTTGTGGGTATCGCGAGGTGCGTCTGACGCACCGGCCGCCCTCCGGGCGTCGCCTCGACTAGGTCCGTCAGCTGCCAGAATCCCGGCTTGAGTTCGGCCGTAGCTGCCTGAATGCGGCGGGTGAAGCGCAGCGCGTCTTGCTGCACTTCGAAGAACATGAAGGTCGCGCCCTGAAGACGCGTGCCGCTGGAGTCGACGCCTTCGGCGTGAATAACGACTTGGCCGTCTTCATCGCCCTGCCGGATCCACACGCCATTCTGGCCCGGCGCAGCGAGCGTCTCAGAGAGGGCGCTCTCCTTCTCGGATTCGAAGTTCTGATAGAGGTAAGCCCCTAGCGGATTGAGCGTCGTAATTGCGATCAAGCCGAGCACCACGCCTACGAACGCAGACGGCGTTAGGAAGCGCCAGGCGGAAACGCCCGCAGCGCGCATCGCCACCAGTTCGCTTGCGCGGTTCAATCCGATGATCGCCATCATCGTCCCCGCGAGCACAACGAACGGCAGTGTCTGCTCTACGAGCATGGGAGTCTTCAGCAGTGTAAGGCGTAGCGCCTCAAGCATGGAGATTTCGACGCGCGTGCCCACGGTGCGCATCTGCTCGACCATGTCGATCAGCAGGATCGCCGCGAGCACGGCGATCAATGCGATCATCACACCGCCAATGACGCGCGAGATGATGTAGCGCCCAAGCCGTGAGAGCAGGAAACTCATGCCTCTGCCCTCGCCAGCACGGACGGTCCCATCGCAACACGCTTCTTACGCGCGGAGCGACCACCCAACATGAAGGTGCAGATTAGGATTACGCCGATTGGCACCGCGTACTGCAGCACGTTGAGTTCGGGATCGTCCGCTGCCGCAGCCTGTGTAGCTAGCGCGGACAATCGCACCAACAGCGCCACAATCGCCGCCCACATGATGCGCCGCCCGTAGCCTCGTCGGCTGAATTCGCCGACCAGCACGCCCACCAACGCGATCATCGCGAGCGCTATGTTGAGCAAGGGCGCCGCAAGCCGCGAATGCCCCTCGGCCTGGAATTGCTCGATGTTGCGCTGATCGAAGTGCGCCGTGAGGTCTGGAAAGAAGAGCTGGTACAGCGTTCGGTCCGATGCCTTCAGATAGAATAGTTCCGGCTCGTCGAAGACGCCGTCGAACTGCAGCACGTAGCGGTCGAAGTCGAGCACATCGACGCCGCCATCGTCGTTCTGCCGTTGAATCTGTCCGTCGCGCATAACGATGGCGGGCTTGCCGTCGATCGTGGCGATCGCGCCGGCGCGTGCGGTGTACGTGATCGAGGGATTCGTGCGCGCATCATTGATGAGCATGTCGCGCAATTCGCCGCCGCCGCCACGCGAGCGCGCATACAGCGTGAAGTCCTCGGTAGGATAGGTGAACGAACCTTCCTCGACCAAGCTCGACGCGATGTCGGTGCGAAGCGCGTAGAAGGTTTCTCGTCGTTCCTTAAATGCCCATGGCTGCACGACAACGTTGATCGCCAAGTGCGCCAACGCCGCGAGTACGGCGAGCTGGATGATCGGCCGCGCGAGCCGCTGACGCGAAACGCCCGCGCCATAGAGCACGGCGATCTCGCTCTCGCTGTGCATGCGATTGAGCGCATAGACGACTGCGATAAACACCGCCATCGGCAGGATGAGCGAGATAAGCTGCGGCAGGGCCAGGATCGTCACCCAGGCAAAGGCGAAGCCAGCGCGCCTATTGGTGATGATGATGTCGAGCTGGTTCAGGCCCTGGGTCAGGATCGCGATCGCCGCCAGCGCCCCCAGGATCGCCAGGAGCGGACCCAGCGCCTGCCGGAACACGTAAGCCGAAATCGTATTCATCGTGTCCCTTGGCTGAAGCCGCGGCGTCCCGCTGCATCCCTAACCGCCGCACTCAGCTTTTCAATTGCTTCGGGCATGGCTACCACTCAGGCCATCGAGGTTGAAGCGGGCGCTTGCCCGTCCTTCCCTTTCCCAACCGACTTGATGGGGAATTCATGGACATCCGTTTTGTGACCGCCGGCGGCGGCGACGTTGTGGCGGTGATGGCGGGCGAAGGCGGCGAGCTATTCGGCGCCGGCAAGGCGCTGGATACGGCGTCGAATGGTCGTATCGCCAAGGCAATGAAGGCCGCGAATTTCAAGGGCGGCCCCGGCCAAGTCGCGGACGTGCTGGCGCCCGAGGGGGTGGATTTCGAGCGGGTGCTGGTGATCGGCGTTGGCAAAGCCGACGCCGCTGATGGCTTGGCGGTGGAGCGGTGGGCCGGCCACGCGGTGAAGCGGGTGTTGACGTCGGGCGCAGAGAAGCTCGTGCTGCAGCCTGACGCGCTGCCCGGAGTTTCGAAGGCAGAGTCCGGCGCGCACGCCGCCATGGGCGCGCGCCTCGCCGCTTATCGCTTCGACACCTACCGCACCAAGCTGAAGCCCGAGCAGAAACCGACTCTAACCACCGTCGAAATCTCGATGGACGGTCCGGCCGCCGCGAAGGCTCGCGCCGAGAAAGACGCGGCGATCGTTGAAGGCGTGTTCTTCGCACGCGATCTCGTCAGCGAGCCGCCGAACGTTCTCTACCCAGGGAGCTTCGCCGAACGCCTGCGCGATCTCGAGACCATCGGCGTCGAAGTCGATATTCTCGAGCCTGACACGATGGAGCGCCTCGGGATGGGTGCGCTGCTCGGTGTTGCACAAGGCTCGTCGCAGCCGGCACGGCTTGTCGCGATGAAATGGAACGGCGGCGCGAAAGGCACGAAGCCTGTCGCGCTCGTCGGCAAGGGCGTCACGTTCGACACGGGCGGCATTTCGCTGAAGCCAGGCGCCGGCATGGACGAAATGAAGGGCGACATGGGCGGCGCTGCCGCCGTCGCTGGCGCGATGAAAGCAATCGCTCTGCGCAAAGCGAAAGCCAACGTCGTCGGCATTGTCGCGCTCGTGGAAAACATGCCGGGTTCGAACGCGCAGCGCCCAGGCGACATCGTCAACACCATGTCCGGCCAAACCATCGAGGTGCTGAACACCGATGCTGAAGGCCGGCTCATTCTCGCGGACGCCGTTTGGTACGCGCAGGACAAGTATGACCCATCAGCGGTGATCGATCTCGCAACGCTTACCGGGGCGGTGATTGTCGCGCTCGGCCACGAGAATGCGGGCATGTTCTCGAATGACGAAGATCTCGCTCACGCAATCACGGTCGCCGGTCAGACTGAAGGCGAGCCGGTGTGGCGCCTGCCGCTCAGCGCCGCTTACGACAAACTGATCGACACGCCGAACGCTGACATGAAGAACATCGCCGGCAAGCCGGTGGCTGGTTCGATCGTCGGCGCGCAATTCATCAAGCGCTTCGTGAAGGACGGTATACCGTGGGCGCACCTTGATATCGCGGGAACGGCGTGGAAGCCGGGTCCGTACGATGATCCGCTCTCGCCGGCATGGGCCACTGGCTACGGCGTGCGCCTGCTCAATCGCCTCGTGCAAAATCGCTACGAAGAGTGATGGCTGAGCTCTGGTTCTACCATCTGGAAAAGAGCGACCTCGAACGCGCGTTGCCGCCGCTCCTGGAGAAGTGTCTGCAGCGCGGCTGGCGCGCGCTCGTGCGCGCCGGTTCGCCCGAGCGTGTCGATCAGCTCGACATGGCCATCTGGACGTTCCGGGAAGACAGCTTCGTCCCACACGGCCGCGAGGGCGATCCCAAGAAACAGCCCGTCTGGCTTACAGTCGAGAGCGGCAATCCCAACAACGCGCACGCGCTCTTCCTCGTGGATGACGCCGAGGCCGGCGACATCGCGAGCTTCGAACGCGCGTGCCTCATCTTTGACGGCCGTGATCCCGCCGCCTTGGAATCGGCCCGATCACGCTGGAAACAGGCGAAGGACGCCGGGATTACCGCGTCCTATTGGAAGGAAAGCGCCGCGGGGCGATGGGAGAAGCAGCAATGATGCGTTGGACGCTTGGGTGTCTCTTGGTCATTGCCTTGGCGGCTTGCAGCGGTGGCGGTGATCGCGAGTACACCTACCGTGAGCTTGAGCAAATGGCGCGGCGTTCAACCGATGAGCAGGTCAATCGCCCGCCACCAGATACATGTGAGATGGCAGCGCATCAGAGCTTGGTGGGAACGGCCGGTGCCGACATTGATCAATCAACGCTGCCAGCGGGCTCACGCGTGATCTGCCACCAGTGTTCAGTGACCATGGACTATCGATCCAATCGATTGAATATCGACTTGGGACCCGACGGCAAAGTCATCGGGCTGCGCTGCGGTTAGGCGGGTGGAGGAGAAACAATGCGTAAATTGCTGATGACGGCATGCGTGCTTGCGCTCGCGGCCTGCGGCCAAACGACAGCGCCCGCGACCACCGAAACGCCAGCGGCAGAAACCACTCTCGCCGCGCCCACCAACGCCGCTGAAGCCACCGCGCAAGACACGTGCGGCGCCGCTGCGCATCAAGCGCTCATCGGCACGCCAGCGAGTGGCATCGACCTCACGGCGTTCCCAGCCGGCACGCGCATCATCACGCCGGAAACGATGGTCACGCAGGACTTCGTGCCGACGCGGCTCAACATCACCACCGGCACAGACGGCAACGTCGCGTCGCTGAACTGCTACTAAGGAGCGCACATGCGTATATTTCTCACTGCTTGCGCCGCGCTCGCGCTCGTCGCGTGCGGACAAACAACGCCGGCGACCGAGACGCCGGTAACGACGGAGACGCCAGTTGCTGCAGCGCCAACGACCGCCGCAGAGGCAACCGCTCAGGACACCTGCGGCGCGTCGCAGTATCGCGCCATGATCGGCACGAACATCGCCGCAGCGACGTTCCCGGCCGATTCCGGCATTCGGATCATTCAACCGAACACGCCGGTGACGCAGGACTTTTCGGCCCAGCGCCTGAACGTGATCGTCGACGCTACCGGCGTAATCACGTCGCTGGAGTGCTATTGATATGCGCGGCGCCGTTCTCGCGGCGCTGATGCTTGCTGGTTGCGCGGCGCAGGACGATCCTGCGTCGCGCGCCGCGCTCTTTAACCCGGATGACTTCACCGTCGCCGGCAATCTCTGTGGCGCGAGTGACTACAAGCACCTCGTAGGCGAGCCATTCGCCGAAATGCACCAGGCGGCGTTGCCCGCCAATGCGCGGGTGATCCGCCACAACATGGCGAACACGCTCGAGTACGCGCCTGGTCGCATCAACGTCATACTGGATGGGCAGGGCAAGGTGGCCGCCATCGGGTGCTTCTGACGCACTTGGCGGTTTGCTGCGGCGCAGCTATAGACCCCGCTCCCATTCCAGCCCGGAGCCGCGAACACCCATGGCCGTCGAACGCACCCTGTCCATTATCAAGCCGGACGCAACCAAGCGTAACCTGACGGGCGCCATCAACGCGGTGATCGAGAAAGCGGGCCTCCGCATCATCGGCCAGAAGCGCGTTTGGCTCTCGGAAGGCCAGGCCGAAGGCTTCTACGCCGTTCACAAGGAACGCCCGTTCTTCCGCGACCTCGTCACCTTCATGATTTCGGGTCCGGTTGTCGTGCAAGTGCTCGAAGGCGACAACGCCGTCACGAAGTATCGCGACGTGATGGGCGCCACCAACCCGGCCAACGCCGCGGAGGGCACGATCCGCAAGCAATTCGCGGAATCGATCGAAGCCAACTCGGTGCACGGCTCAGACAGCGCCGAAAACGCTGCGCGCGAGATCGAGTTCTTTTTCAACGATCAAGAAATAGTCGGCTAGGTCTCGAAGCTAGACGCGAATCAAAGCGCGGCGCTCAAGAGCGTCGCGCTTTTGTTTACTTACGCGCGACGATCTCGAGAACCAGCGGCGTCACCATCAGTGTGCCGGGTTGAGCACTCACGCGGGCGAATTCATCACGCATGTCTTTGGCGACCTGCGGCGTGATGCGGTTAAGTTCGAGCAGTCGGTCGATGTGAATGTCGAAAAAGCCGATCGGCCAGCGCCAGACGTTGTCGTTCTTGGAGACAACGTCGACATAAGGCTTGAGGCTCTCGATCTTGAGGCCCATTTCGGTGAGCCAAGCCGGCAGGTTGCGCGCAATGTCAGGTTCGCCGCCGCTGGAACGCCAATTGGCGACGACCTCATCGACGAAGCGTTCGAAATTCGGCGCCGGCGGTGCGAGCTTCCAGGTTTCGTAGTCGAGGTATTCGTGAACGACGAGCGCGCCGCCTGGCTTCAGCGCGTCAACAAGCTTCTGTAGCGCTTCTTTCGGCCGCGGCAGGAATGCGAATATCCACCGCGCCCAAGCCGCATCAGCACCGGTCACCGGAATAGGGTCGGTGACGACGTCGATTTCGTGCGCCTTCACTTGCGTGAAGCCACGCGCCTTCGCTTGAGCCTCCAACGTGTCAAGGAAGCGTCGCGAACGTTCTAGCGCATGCACCTGGCCCTTCGGTCCAACCATTTCCGCCAGATCCATCGTGGCGAAACCAGGCCCGGCGCCGAAGTCTATCACCTTGCAGCCGTCGCCAATCTTGGCGCGCGCCCATGCATCTAGCGCACGCGGCCGCCAAACGCGGTGCTGGAAGCCCAAGCGATAGATTTCATCGTCGTGCGTGCCGAGCACGTAGTCGCGTTCCGCCATGAAGCGTCTCCTCGACAACAGATATAGGCGGCTTGTCCGTCTTGTCTTGCCGATAGCGGCAATCGGCGCATAGTGCCCGACCAGTCTCAGGAGATGGCGCAATGCAAGTGCGCTTCTGGGGAACGCGCGGATCGATCGCTACGCCTGGCGGCGCAACGCTTCGCTATGGCGGCAACACCTCTTGTGTGGAGGTGATGTCCGATTCAGGCGCCACCATTCTCATCGATGCCGGCACCGGTGCGAATGCGCTTGGCAAAGCGTTGATCGAACAAGGCCGCGCCATGCGCGGCCACATCCTTATCTCCCATACGCACTGGGATCACATTCAGGGTCTGCCCTTCTTCGCGCCGCTCTTTGTGGCCGGCGCGGAATGGCACATCTACGGCCCACGCGGCATCGGGCCTTCACTGCGAGAGGTGCTCTCCGCGCAGATGGACTACAACTACTTTCCGGTAACACTGAACCAGTTCGCGGCGGACGTTCAATATCATGAGATCGTCGAAGGCGGCTTCGGCATTGAAGATGTCCGGATCGCGACGCAATACCTCAACCATCCGGCGCTGACCGTCGGCTATCGCGTCGAAGCCGACGGCGCCAGCATGGTCTATGCGTCCGACCACGAGCCACACAGCCCGCACGCGGGCGAAGGCCACGCTGATGAAGCCGAGAGCGGTGACGCCGAGCACGTAGAGTTTATCCGTGACGCCGACCTCGTCATTCACGACGCGCAGTACACGGCGTCCGAGTACCCAAGCAAACTCGGCTGGGGCCACAGCACCATTGAGTACGCCGTGGATGTGGCAATTGCTGCCAGAGTTCGCGAATTGGCGCTCTACCACCACGATCCCGGCCGCAATGACGAAGCTGTTGATCAACTCGTACTGACGGCGCGACAGCGCGTCGCCGATGCCGGCGCTGAGCTGAGCGTGGTCGGCGCGTCCGAAGGTAGCGTCATCACACTGCGCGGCGCGGCGAACACCGACAAGCTCACGCCGTTCATGCCATCGAGCCTAGTCAAACCCGCGTCGAGCGTATCCGAAGAGCTCATCCTGATCTCCGGGCTGCCGCAAAGCGATCGCGCGGTGCTGAGCGACGCCGCGAAGGCCGATGGCATTCCCAGCGTGTCCGAAGTTTCGATTGAAGCTCTCAAGACCGCCCTTGAAGGCGGACACCCGTCGCTGATCATTCTCGGCGACGCGCTTGTCGGCACAGATCCAGTCTCGCTTTGCTCCGAATTGCGCGCATTGGCAGGAGACGCAGCAACCGACACGCCGATCATCGTTGTCGCCGATCAGTCGGCGGTGCCGGACGACAAAGGCGAGGCTGCAGGCGTCACCGATTGGCTGACAAGGCCGTTCAGCGTCCAATACGCTCGCTCGCGCTTGCGCGCTTGGATCATGCGTTCGATGCTGCGTTGGCGCAAAGCGCCGCTTCCGGGCGACGAGGAGGAGCGGCTCGCGGCCGTCTATCGCCTAGCATTGCTGGACACCGCCGAGGAAGAACGCTTCGACCGCCACGCACGCATCGCCGCGACCGCGTTCGATGCCCCGATTGCATTGATCACGCTGATCGATCGTGAGCGGCAATGGTACAAGGCGCACTACGGCTTCGAGTTCAGCGAAACTTCGCGCGACATGGGCTTCTGCTCGCACGCCATTCTGGGCAACGAGCCCCTAATTGTGAACGACACGCTGAGCGACGATCGCTTCGCCGAAAATCCCGTCGTGATCGGCGATCCGCATGTGCGTTTCTACGCTGGCGTCCCACTGCACTCCGCCGACGGCGCGCGCGTCGGCGCCATCTGCGTTGTCGATCACAAGCCCCGCAGCTTCAGCGCGGCGCAGGTGCGTGCGCTGAAGGACATTGCGCGCTTGGTGGAAGAGGAACTTGATCCGCGCGTTGCTTCGCGCGCCGGTTAGCAAGCGAACCGCATCAGGTTTTATCTGGAGCCGGCCGTGGGTCGTGCGGATTGCCGTCGTGGTAGAAGACATCGTCGAGATCGTTGACGCTGAATTCTTGCCCGCATGTCGGACACCTCGAACGCTCCAACTTATTTGAGCGCGCTTGTCCTTCGGGATCATCTTGAAGGCGGCTGGAACCCTGTTCTGAAGAGAATGACGACACAGCTCTGCTCCCACAGGCGGGAGCACGAAGTGTCTCTCAGTCGTCAGCGCCCAAAATGATGGCTGACGATCCGCGAAGTGTGGGCTGCGCCGACGACACTGTCGATCAGTTTGTACGAAAACGTACAGTGGAGCTCAGCCTCAGCCTAGCAGCCGCTCGTACTCCGCCTCGGGAACTCCATAGGCGGCTCCCGCTATGCGCAGGAGCCCTCGGCGATCGGCGATCTGAATCGTGGCCCGCGTCGTGCGGATTAGACCACCGCCTTCCATTTCATTCAGAGCGTCCGTTACACCCGGGCGTCGCACACCCAGCATCACTGCAATGAATTCGTGAGTCAGGCGGATTTCATCATCGTCGCTCCGGTCGTGCACCATGAGCAACCATCTCGCTAAACGCTCCGCGATCTTGCCGCGTCCGCTTGCGAGCGCGGTTTGTGAAACCTGGACCATGAAAACGTGCGTAAAACGCTGCAGAGTTTGGCGCAAAGATGCGCTTGCATCCATGGCTGAACGAAGCTGATCGGCCTCAATGCGGTGCGCGCTGCCGGCGACCTGCACAATTGCGTCGTTTGGGGAGCGATGATTGCCCATCACCACCGCGGCGCCGGTCATGCCTTCGCGACCGATAACACCGGTTTCGATATGGTCGTCCCGAGACTTTGCGACGATCGAGATAATGCCGCTTTCGGGGAAGTAGGCGTGCGATATCGGCGTGTTGGCTGTTTCCAGCGTTTCGCGGAGCTTAAGCTCAACGCGCTCGAGTTCGCCTTCCAGCAACGCGCGATCCGCGGCGCTGAGCGACTTCAGCAATCGATTCAAAAATACTGGCCGGGACATAACGCTCGCCTCAAGGGCAAGAGCGCAAAACTCCCAGCCGCTCGCGCCCAAACGCTAGCGAGCGATACCCACTAAGTAGCGCTTATCACCCTCGATACAACCGCGCTGGCTGTGTCCGATACCGGACGCTCAGCTTATTTTGCGCGCCAACTGCGCTAGGCATCGCGGGTAGAGTTCATGCTCCAATTGGAGCACCCGCTCGGCGAGCGTCTCCGGCGTGTCACTGGGCAGGATTGGCATCGACGCCTGGCCGATGATCTCGCCCGCATCCACCTCTTCGACGACGAGATGCACCGTCGCCCCGTGCTCGGTGTCGCCAGCAGCAAGTGCGCGTTCGTGCGTTTTGGTGCCGGGGTGTTTCGGCAGCAGCGAAGGATGGATGTTCACCAACCGCCCAGCCCAAGCGCGCACGAAGAACGGCGTCAGCACGCGCATAAAACCGGCGAGGGCGACGATCTCGATGTCGCGCAGTACGAGTGAATTATCGAGGTCGCGTTCGAATGCTTCGCGATCCTTGCCGTAGAGTTTGTGGTCGAGCGTCAGGGCGTCAACGCCGGCCTCGCGCGCCCGTTCGAGTCCCGCAGCGTCCGGTACATTCGAAATAACGAGGACAATTTCGTACGCGTCCTGCTCGGCATTCAAGAGCGCCTGCAGATTGCTGCCGCGCCCTGAGATCAGAATGGCGACGCGTTTCTTGCTCATGCGGCCTTGAGCACGCCGATCTCAAGCGCTTTCAGACCCTCGAGCGCGAGGAACTTGTCGACGGCGCCGACATCGTCGGGCGACACGATTAGGATCATGCCGATGCCCAGATTAAACGTGCGACGCATGTCTTCTTCAGGAACGCCGCCGGTCGACTGCAACCACTCGAACACGGCAGGGCGCTGCCATGCGTTCCAATCGAACTCTGCTTCCAGATGATCTGGCAGCGCGCGTGGCGTGTTCTCGACCAGGCCGCCGCCAGTGATGTGCGCCGCGCCTTTCGCGAGCTTCGCGTCGAAGATTGGTTTGAGCGCTTTCGCGTAAATGCGCGTTGGCGTCAGCAACGCCTCCGCGAGTGTCTTGCCCGGCGCGAACGGCGCGGGCGCGTCCCAAGCGAGACCTGAGCGCTCCACGACTTTGCGCACCAGCGAATAGCCGTTCGAATGCGGCCCGCTCGATGCAATGCCAACAATCACGTCGCCCGCTTGCATCTCGCCGACGCGCGGCAGCAGCGTTCCACGTTCAGCTGCGCCCACCGAGAACCCAGCGAGATCGTAATCGCCTTTGCCGTACATGCCGGGCATTTCCGCCGTCTCGCCGCCCGCGAGCGCCGCACCTGCTTGGCGGCAGCCTTCGGCGATGCCTTGCACGACGAGCGCCGCTTCATCGGCGTTGAGTTTGCCGGTGGCGTAATAGTCCAAGAACATCAGTGGCTCAGCGCCTTGGGCGCTCAAATCGTTCACGCACATCGCCACCAGATCGATCCCGACGGTCTCATGCCGTCCGCTTTCGATGGCGATTTTCAGCTTGGTGCCGACGCCGTCGGTGGTCGCCAGGAAGATGGGGTCCTTGAATCCAGCCGCTTTTGGATCGAACGCGGCCGCGAATCCGCCCAGAGCAGCCTCCGCGCCAGGGCGGGCTGTGGATTTCGCAGCCGGCTTAATGAGATCGACGAGGCGCTCGCCTTCGTCGATATCCACACCGGCGTCGCGATAGGTAAGTCCGTTTGTTCCCGGGGTATTGGTCACGTGATGAGTCCAGAAGCCGCCACATTGATAGGCGATTCCGCGCCGGGTAGGGTCTCCCGACACCGAGGTTCAGTAATGAAATTTCCGCCTTTGGCAGCGTTTGCCGCTGTTTTCCTTGCGGCCTTGTGCGCGTTTGCGCCCGGTGCGGCAAGCGCCCAGGGGCGCGACAATGTCTACGCCGTGGCCGGCGTGCGTGTGGACGAAACCGCCGCTAACGCCGCCGCCGCGCAGCAGGCGGGCTTTGCGGCAGCGCAACGTTTGGGCTTCGACCGCCTCGTGCGCCGCCTCACCATTCCCGAGGAATTGGCCCAGCGCGGCGTCCCTCAAATCGATCCGACCGCCATCGAGCGGCTGGTTTCCAGCGTCGACGTTGAAGAAGAGCGCCGCTCCGGCACGCGCTACATTGGCCGCCTCACTGTGCGCTTTGATCCATCAGGCGTGCGCTCGCTGCTGCGTCAGAACAACCTCACCGTCGTCGATACGCGCACTGCGCCCGTTCTGGTCGCACCGCTGGTTGCCGACGGCACGGCGGAAGAAACCGCTGCGCTGTGGCGCGATGTTTGGACAAATGGCGGCTTCGGCGAAGAACTCGTGCCGCTGGTGGCTGCGCCTGCCGAGCTGCAAGGCGCACCCGCATGGCAAACCGCTGGTCCGTTTGCGCAGCGAGCGGCCGCCGCGTCCGCGCTCTACGCAACGCTCCGCGTGCAGGGTTCAACAGCAACCGCGACGCTCGTCGAAGTCGACGCCAACGCTACGCGTCCGCGCGGCGAAGTGACGGCGCGCGTAAATGGCACGGACGCAGCCGCGTTGCGCACAGCGTTCGCTTCGCTCGCAGATCAAGCCAGCGTGCGTATTCAGAATGAGTGGAAAGGCCGTGTCGCCACAGGCGGTGGCCAGCGTGGCCGCATCTCCGCGTCAGCGCTTTATTCCAGCCAAGCGCAATGGGAGCAGATTAAGAATGCGCTCGAAGGCGCGGCGCAAACTCTGATCTCCGAAATCCGCATTGAAGCCGTTGGCCGCGACGGCGCGCTCGTTTCGTTCTCCTTCGTCGGCGATCGCAATCAACTTGCGGCTGAGCTTCAGCGGCGTGGCGTGAGCCTTGCCGACACCGCGCAGGGACCAACCCTGCGCGTCGCCGGGAGATAGACCGGCAGGCCAATGGACCAGCCCCGCCTGTTCGAGTTCCGCATGGGCGATCGCTCGCCCGACAAGCTGGTGGTGGCCGAAGCAAACCGCGACGCGGCCAAGCTGCTGACGGACTGGCGCACCTGGCCAGGCGGCGCGCTGGCGCTTTCCGGCCCCTCTGGTTCGGGTAAGACCCACCTAGCGCTCGCCTGGGCGCTTGAAACCGGCGCCCGCCAAGTCTCGGCTCAAGCCGCGCCCGAGGACGCCGCCGCCATTTTCCGCGAAGCGGACGGTCGGCTCATCATCGATGATGCCGATAGAGAGCGCGACGAAGCGATGTTTTGGCGGGTGCTCGATATGGCCCGCAGCGAGCGCGGCGCAGTTCTGGTGGTGGGTGTCGCCCCACCCTCGACCTGGGCGATCCAACTTCCGGACCTGCGCTCTCGGTTGTCATCTTTACCGGTTGCTAAGCTGGGGGAGCCCGACGAGGCGCTAATGGACGTCGTTTTGCGCCGCATTTGTCGCGAACAATTCATCCAATTGAGCGATGATGCCGCCAAATTCCTCGTGCGCAGGCTCCCGAGGACCTTTGCTGCGGCCCGGCAATGGGCGGCGGCTTTGGACCAGGAGCTGGTGCGCGGGGCGAAGCCTGTCACCACAGCGATCGCCAAGCGGGCGCTGGAAAGAGTGCAGGCGCGCTGGGTTGGTGGAGACGGTTAACAGATGGCGAAGTCGCGCAAGAAGTCGCGCGCAACGGCGCAGAACACGCCGTCGCTGACGGACCCCAAGCGGTTCATCAATCGCGAGCTTTCGTGGCTCGCGTTCAACACGCGCGTGTTGGAAGAGGCCGAGAACCGCAATCATCCGCTGCTGGAACAGCTGCGTTTTCTGTCCATCTCTGCTTCGAACCTCGACGAATTCTACATGGTCCGCGTCGCTGGCTTGCATGAGCAGGTGAAGGCGGGCGTCACCGTGGTGAGCAATGACGGCCTCACGCCGGCGGAGCAAATGACGCGTATCCACGCGGAAGCCACCAGGCTGATCGAGCGTCAGCAGGAACGCTGGCGCGAACTGCGCGTGGATTTGCGCGGCGCTGGCATTTCGGTCCTCGATCCCGAAGAGCTGACCGACGAAGAGCGCAAATTCCTGAAGCAGCTCTTCATGGCGGAAGTCTTCCCGCTATTGACGCCGCTCGCCGTTGATCCCGCGCACCCGTTTCCATTCATCCCGAACCTGGGCTTCGCCATCGCACTTAAGCTGAAGCGCAAGGGCGATGGCCGCGCACTCAACGCTCTGATCCCCGTGCCCACGCAAGTGGCGCGCTTCATCGATGTGACGCTGGCGCATCCGCAGGTCGATCTGGAGCCAGGTGAGCGCATGCAGCGGCGCTTCCTGACGCTCGAGAACACGATTACGCTGTTCCTGAACGAACTCTTCCCTGGATATATAGTCGAAGCCCGGGGCGGATTCCTCGTCGTTCGCGATAGCGACATCGAAATCCAGGAAGAAGCCGAAGATCTCGTTCGCGAGTTCGAGGCCCGCCTAAAGGAACGCCGGCTGGGCGACATCGTCCGGCTCAAGGTCGAAGCGTCGATGCCGGAAGACTTGCGCGCCTTTATCGTGCGCGAACTCGAAGCCGACGCGCGCGATGTGTTTATCGTCGATGGCATGCTGGGCCTCGCGGCGCTTTCGGCCCTGGTCAACGAGGAGCGCCCAGACCTCAAGTTCAAGCGCTACGAGCCGCGCTTCCCCGAGCGCATCAAGGATTTCGGCGGCGATAGCTTTGCAGCCATTCGCGCGAAGGACATCCTCGTCCACCACCCGTTCGAATCCTTCGACTCGGTCGTGCAGTTCGTGCGCCAGGCGGCCGCGGATCCGGCTGTCGTCGCCATCAAGCAAACGCTCTACCGCACGTCGCGAGATTCACTGATTGTTGCAGCGTTGGTCGCTGCCGCTGAAGCCGGCAAGAACGTCACGGCGCTCATCGAACTCAAGGCGCGCTTCGACGAAGAGACAAACCTCCATGTCGCCCGCAAGCCCGAAGCTGCAGGCGCCTCGGTTGTCTACGGCTTCATCGACTTCAAGACGCACGCAAAGGTAAGTCTTGTGGTGCGGCGTGAGCCCGAAGGCTTGCGCACTTACACGCACTTCGGCACCGGCAACTATCACCCGGTTACGGCGCGTATCTACACCGACCTCTCGCTGTTTACGTGCGACCCCGCTCTGGGCCGCGACGCGAACCGCCTGTTCAACTTTGTCACCGGCTACGCGCGTCCCGCACAGCTCGAGAAGATCGCTATGTCGCCGATCAACTCGAAGGCGACGATCTTGCAGCTGATCGAGGATGAGATCGAACACGCACGCGCGGGTCGCGGCGGCTCGATCTGGGCCAAACTCAACGCGCTTGTGCATCCCGAGATCATCGACGCGCTCTATCGCGCCTCAAATGAGGGCGTGAAGATTGACCTCGTCGTGCGCGGTATCTGCTGCCTGCGGCCCGGCGTACCCGGCATGAGCGAGAACATTCGCGTCAAATCCATCGTTGGGCGATTCCTCGAACACTCCCGCATCGTCTGTTTCGGCAACGGAGCGAAGTTGCCGAATGCCAAGGCCAAGGTCTTCATATCCTCAGCTGATTGGATGCCACGGAACCTGGAGCGGCGGGTGGAAGTCCTTTGCCCGGTTGAAAATCCCACCGTACATCAGCAAGTTCTCGACCAGATCATGGTCGCGAACCTCAATGATGAGGCGCAGTCCTGGTACATGGACCAGGATGGGGTATTCACACGAGTTGATGTTTCGAAGCTGCCTGACGAACCGTTCTCCGCGCACAATTACTTCATGCGCAACCCGAGCCTCTCGGGCCGCGGTCGTGCGGGCAAAGGCGATGCGCCAGCCGCGTTCGATCACATCGGCGCGCGCCGCACCTCGTAAGAGTAACGTGCAATGACGTCGCGGGTGCTTCGCGACGGACAGGAAGCCGCCGTCATCGACGTCGGCTCCAACTCCGTGCGCCTCGTCGTCTACCGCATCGACGGCCGCGCGATGACGCCGATCCTCAACGAGAAGGTCATGGCGGGTCTCGGTCGCGGTGAGGCGCGCACGGGTAAGCTCGCGAAGGATGGCGTCGACTCCGCGCTGAAGGCTATCCGTCGCTTCGGTACGTTGATCGAAGGCTTGGACGTAAAGGACGTCTACGCCGTCGGCACCGCCGCTGTGCGCGAAGCGAAGGATGGCCGCGAGTTCGCGGAGCGCATGGAAGCCGACACGGGGATCAAGCTCCGCATTTTGAGTGGCGAAGACGAGGCGCGGTTGTCTGCGCTTGGCGTCAGCGCTGGCGCGCCAGACGCAAAGGGCATCGTCGGCGATCTTGGCGGCGCCAGTCTCGAGCTTATCGAGATTGGTCCAAAGGGCGTAGGCCGCGGTGAGACTTTTCCGCTCGGCCCGCTCACACTGATGGACGAGCACGATTTCGACTATGTCAAAGTCAACAAGCTGGTCGAGCAGGCGCTAGATCGCACCAAGCTTCTAGGCAAACGCGGCGGCGATTTCTACGCGGTTGGCGGCGCTTGGCGTGCACTCGGCCGCATCGACATCGCGCTGAAAAATCATCCACTCGGCGTGCTGCACCACCACGAAATGAGCCGCGCGGAAGTGTTGAAGGTCGCCGATGTCGTGCGCAAGCAAAGCCGCCGCTCACTGGAAAAACTCGAGGAAGCCGCCGCGAAGCGCGCTGAGACGCTGCCGTATGCCGCTGTTGTGCTCGAGCATGTCATGCAGGCCGGCCAATTCGACCGCGTCATCCTATCCGCATTCGGTTTGCGTGAAGGGGTACTTATTGAGCGCATGAGCGAGCAGGCGCTTGCCGTACATCCACTCATCGCAGCCGCCGAAGCGCTCGCGGGTCGGTGGACTCGAACGCGCGATTTTGGCCAAGCCCTCGAGACATGGATCGCACCGATGTTCGATGGCCAGCCGTACGTCTTCCCGAAGAAGCGCGAAGAAGTGCTGCGCGGCGCGGCGGCGCGCCTTGCGGATGTCGGCGGCCCGCTCCATCCCGATCAGCGCGTCGAGGTGATGTTCGATCTGATCCTTCGGGCGCCGCTAGCCGCCATCAATCACGAGGAGCGCGCTTTCCTCGCCGCCGCAATCCATCACCGCTACACCAAGGCCCCGCCGCGCCATGCTGACGCCTACATGCGGCTCCTGAGCGATGAGCGGCAGGCAGCGGCCGCTGCGCTCGGCGCCGCACTGCGCCTCGGCGCTGATCTTTCCGGTCGCAGCGAGCCGCTTTTGGCCGCAGTGGAGATAGAGGCTGTTGACGGGCGGCTGCTGCTTCGGGTGAAGAAGAAGGCAGCGCACCTCGTCACAGAAACCGTGCAGCGGCGGCTCGATTACGCCGCCGGTGCATTGGGCCTCACCCCGGAGATCAAGATTCCATGAGCGATACGCCTCCTGACCGCCTTTCGGTTGATCCCCAAAGCCCGTTCCACGACGAAGCCTTGCTCGCGCGCGGCGTGGGCGTGCGCTTCAACGGCAACGAGAAGACGAACTGCGAGGAGTATTGCGTGAGCGAAGGCTGGGTGCGCCTGGCGGTCGGCAAGACGCTCGACCGCCGCGGCAAGCAACTCACCATAAAATATAACGGCAAGGTTGAGCCGTATTTCCAGGATCTCCCCAAAGAGGGCTGATCGGCTTTCAATCGCTATTCCGGGTGAACACCGGCGCGCGGTGATGTGCTATGTGCCTTCCTCTCAAGGTGGGTAATCCGTGACCGAAGAGCTTGGGCCGAGGAAGCTTGCGGCGATCATGTCGATCGACGTCGCCGGCTATTCAGCCATGACTGAGATCGACGAAGCCGAAGCGCTCGCCTTGGTGACGCGGCTGCGCGGCGTACTCGACACCATTGTGCAAAGCCACGGCGGGCGCATCTTCAACACCGCCGGCGACGGCTTCATGCTGGAATTTCCGTCCGCTTCCGGCGCTCTTGGTGCAGCGGAAGTGCTATGGGGCGGTGTTGAACGCCAGCGTGTGCGCGTGGGCGTGCATGTCGGCGACGTGATGCTCGGGCCCAATGGCGATTTGTTGGGCCACAGCGTCAACGTTGCCGCGCGGCTGCAACAGCTCGCCAAACCTGGCGCCGTGCTCGTCTCCATGGACGTGCGGCGCGCCGTGCGCGGGCGTTTGCAGCAACGCTTGCACGCAGCCGGGATGGCGCAGCTCGACAAGATGGCTGAGGCGATCGAGATATTCACGCTGGAGGCTGTCGCTGCGCAGCGCACGCGTTCGCGCAAGCCTGAGCCTATTCTCGCTGTCCTCGCATTCGACAACGAAAGCGACCAGCCGGAGATGAACTATCTATCGGAAGGCGTCGCCGACGAGATCATCTCAACGCTACTGCGCCAATCGACCATCAAGGTCATCGGCCGTACCTCCGCCTTCCAATTCCGCGATGACCGCAAAAGCGCGGCGGCGGAGGCGCTGAAGGCGACGCACGTCCTTGACGGCTCTGTGCGCTGCTCTGGCGACCACATCCGCGTCACCGCGCAACTGATCGATGCGTCCAACGGCGTCGTGCTCTGGAGCGAACGCTTCGATGGCGACCGGAGCGACATCTTCGCCTTCGAGGATGAGATCGCGGCCCGCGTAGGCACGTCGCTGCGCCGGTCTCTGACCTCGACGGACCGCGCCGCCACCACGATCGATCCAGCCGCCTACGACCTCTATCTCCGCGCTCGCCAAATCTGGCTGATGATGAGCGACATCGAGGAAGATCAGGCTGCGGTTCTTTTAGAACGCTGCGTCTCGCTCGCGCCGGATTTCGCCGACGCCTGGGCGGTCCTCGCCAGCGTCCGCGCGTTGCTGCTTCCGCGCGATCGCGACACCATCGGAACGCCAGCACACGATGCGGCGCTCGCCGCCGCAAATCGTGCGCTCGAACTCGATCCAGATTGCGCGCTGGCTTTCGCCGCCATGTCTCTGCTGAAGCCCGCCTTCGGCGAGCACAGCGAGAAGCTCAGGCTCATCAACGAAGCGCTGAAGCGCACGCCAAACGATCCGTCACTGCACGTTGGCCGTGCTGCTTGGCTCTACAGCGTCGGTCGGTTGAAAGATGCTGCGCGCGCGCTTGAAGTGGCGAGCCTGCTCGATCCCCTCGGCCCTGCTGTAGAAGGGCTGCGCGCCAGCCTCCACACCGCGCGCGATGAGATCGACACGGCGCGCCAGATCGTCAGCGCTGCTTGGTCGCGTTGGCCGGATTCGCCGTTCACTTGGTATCTGATGTGGAGCACGCTCTGCGTCGCCAATCTCCCGGACGAAGCGGAGAAACTCGCCGCGCCCGGCGTGCCGCCGCGCAGGGGTGTCGCGGAACGAGACGTGGATATTCTCCGTAACTATGTGCGGCTTTTGCGCATGACGCCGGACGAGCGCCGCACAGCCTGCGACATGGTGTTGTCGCATGTGGCGCGGGGCGACGAGCCTCTGACCCTCTCAATCTGCCTCTTCGCCGCCACGCACGGCTGCGCTGAGCATGCCTTCGACGTGATGGAAACCGCACTCGCTGGCGGCCGCGCGTTGCGACCCGACAGCCACGAAGCCTTCGGCATGGCGCGCGCGCAATCGCCGCTCCAACTCTTTGTGAGCACCGGCGGCGACCCGATTTGGCGCCACAAACGCTTTCCAGCGCTCTGCGCACGCCTCGGCCTCGCGCAATACTGGCTCGAAACCAAGAAGTGGCCTGATTGCGTCGGCGACGTGGAATACGATTTCCGCGCCGCCTGCGCCGATGCCATCGCCGCTATCTGAGCGAAAGCGCCGCTTCAACCTCCGCCCACGACACGTACTTGAAGTTCTGCAGAGCGTTTGGATCGGTGTTCTCGTCATCCTGCGCGACGAACATGCCGCGCGGATAGGCGTCGCCCAGCGGCGCCGAGACGACGTCGATGCCATCCGTGCCTTGCACCGCATCCGCGCTGCCATCGGCGGAGGCGCCGATCGAGAACGCGCCGCGATAGGCGTTCTGGCCGCCGCGATCGTAAACAGCGTAGCTTGAACTACCTTGCACCGACGCAATGAGGAAGCCGGCGCCGTCTTCGCCACGCCAAATCGTCAGGCCCTCGACGTCCTCGACCAGATTGCCATTTCCGCCGACCGTATCGATCTGGCGCCGTTCGCTGCCGTCGGCGTCATCGAGCGCCACGCGCCAAATACCCTCAAGCTCTTGGGCCAAATAGAACACACCGTTGTCGTCATCCACGACGCAGCCCTCGGCGATGCTGCCGACGCTGAACCTCGAAATGCGCTCACCGGTAGGCGCGCCGTTCGCATCGAGCGAAATGCGCCACACGCCGACATTGCCGCTATCCTTGTCCGTCGCGATTGCGACGAAGGCATCGCCCATACGGCCGACGCAGAAGCCGTAGATTTCCGCAAAGCCCGTCGCGATGCGCGCGCGCGGCGTTGGATCAAGTTGCCGTGTCGCCGGATCGAAGCGCCACAGCACAATCGTGTTGTCCGTCCGATCACTTGCACCAACCAATGGCGCCGCGCCTTCCGGCCAACCGAATCCTTCGCGGATGTCGACATTGTTCGGGCGCCCACCGGGAATTTCCTGCACGATCGCGCCGTTGAGATCGAACACGTAAAGCCCGCCTTGCTTCTGCGTGGCGATCACCACGCTTTGCGTTGCATCAGGTGCGACCCAGATCGCAGGATCGTCAGCTGCATCACCTTCTGCTGTCACAGCGCTCGTTTCGCGTGCCGCAGGCACGCTTGGCGCAGGCGGCGCGGATGTGCATGCAGCCAACAACGTCACAGCAAGTAGAGCAAAGCGCATTCGTTCCCCCAAACAGATTTCAGGCATGCGCGTTTGCCTGCCGAATTTGACACTACCATCACAGAAATTGAGCCAAAGCGTCACACGCGACTCTTAAGGCGCGCCCATTGGTTTGGACGAGGGGATCTCCAATGGGCTGTAAGAAGACGCGTGCGTGGCGCTGGGGCGCCGCAAGCTTGGCGCTTATGTTGGGCAATGTCGGCATAGCATCCGCACAAGAGGCAACAACCGACGAGCCGGTCACAACGGCGGAAGACATCGTTGTGCTCGGCCAAATCCAGTATCGCAACCGTGTCGAAGGTCCGGCGCCGGTTCTCGAATACGGCCTCGACTATTTCCAACGCTTCGAGCCGCGCACCGTCGGCGACATGCTGAAGCGGACACCGAGCGCGGCTTTCGCTGGCTCCGACATGGGCGAGTTCGATGACGTGCAGATTCGTGGCCTCGGCGCCGGCTACACGCAGATCCTGATCGACGGTGAACGCGTGCCGGGCTCGGGCTTTGACCGCACTTTCTTCGTCGACCGTATTCCGGCCGAATTGGTTGAGCGCGTGGAGATTGTGCGCAGCCCGTCCGCGAACCGCTCAGGCGACGCCGTCGCGGGCGCGTTGAACATCGTCCTGCGTGACGGCTACTCGCTCGACGGCGGTTACCTTCGCGTCGGCGCACTGCACTACAGCGACAATGAAACTGAGGGTTCCATTGCCGGTGTGTGGGGCGGTCAAATAGGCGGCGGCGTTCGTGCTCTCCTAGGCATCAGCTTCCAGGGCCGTCACAACCCGAAAGACAAGTTCTCGGAGCGCTACACGACGCCGCCTGGCGGCACGCACTGGGATGGCGATCCGCCGTTCGAGTTGCAGAACACGGAAGTGCAGTCCGATGTGCGCGACGGCGAAGATTACACGCTGAACGGCGCCATCACGTTCCCGATTGGCCAAGGCGAACTTGAAGTGAGCGGCGTCTACGTCCGCACCGATCGCGAGGAGATCGAAAACTCCGCTGAGTATGACGGTGGTGTGGATCTTGAGGTTCTCGTTCCCGGCTACGCCTACATCCAACAGGACAATTACTCGTTCCAAGTCGATTTCGAGCATCCGTTCCTGGGCGGTGAGATCGAGGTCGATCTGGGCTTTGCTGGCTTCGAGGAGGAGAGCGTTGAGGGCGAAACCGAGACGGAGCTCGATAGTGGCCTGATCGACTCCTTCGAAGGCGAAGAGGCCGCCTTCGACTTCAGCGACGAGGAGCTTAGCTTCTCAATCGCACAGACGTTCGAGATCAGCGATGCGCTGCGGGTTGAATTCGGTATCGACTACAACAACAAGCAACGTGAAGGCACGCTCATCGAGCGCGAGTTCGAGTTCGATGGCGTCCCGCCCATCGGCGATGCGCCGCCCTATACTGGCGATCCCTGGACTGACCCGTTGGCCGATACCGACGAAGACGTCGCCGACGGCGGCGACTTCGAACTCGAGGAGATTCGCATCGATCCGTACGTCCAATTCAACGGCGAAATGGGGCGCATCGAATGGGAAGCGGGTCTGCGTTACGAAACGACAGACGTTGAGGTCATTGACCGCGGCGAAGCGGAGACAGAGTCCAACGACTATGCCTTCGTGCTTCCATCCGCCCACCTTCGCTTCAACATGACGGACGACGATCGGCTGAATCTGAGCGTCGCCCGCACCGTCCGCCGGCCAAGCTTCCGCGACATCATGCCGACGACGTTCGGTGGTGAGTTCGAGGACAATGACTACCAGGGCAATCCGCAGCTTGAGCCGGAAAACGCCTGGGGTATCGATCTGGGCTGGGAGCACCGCCTGGGTGAACTCGGCGTCGTCGGCGTGAACATCTTCTACCGCGATGTTCAGGACGTGATCGAAATCTACAACACGGGCGTCAACACTGAGGACTACATCGACGATCCAGGTGATTTCGACGCGCCTGTGTTCATCTACAGCGTTCGCAACACTGGCGATGGCCAAGTGTGGGGCGTCGAAATCGATCTTTCCACGCCGCTCACGTTCATCGGTCTGCCCGACACCGGCGTCTTCCTGAACTATTCTTGGCTCGACAGCGAGATCGATGACGAGTTTGGCACGCGCCGCTTCAACAACCAGGCGGAATACGTGTTCAACGCCGGCTTCATCCACGACATTCCGTCTATCGCGATGGCGTTCGGCGCGACATATCGTGAGCAGGGCGACGCGCGCTCCCGCATCGTCACCGAGGAAGGCCTGATCAGCTACGGCCCCGACCTCGAAGTGTTCATCGAGAAGCGCTTCGGCGACCGCTTCTCGCTGCGCTTCACCGGTTCGAACTTGCTCGACGCTTCGAAGGACGAGGTTTTCGACAAGTTCATCACGGAAGACTTCCAGAACTTGCGCCTCTACGACGAGTACGAACTCGAAACCGAGACGACGGGACCAGTCTATCAGCTGGTTGCGCGCTACGCTTTCTAGTCCCCGCTGTGGCAAGCAACGGAGGCGCCTGGCTCATGCCGGGCGCCTCTTCGTTTGTCGGTCGTGCGACCGCGTGCGCTGGTCGCTCTGGTTGACGCTGCCCGGCGCGCGCGATCCTATGACGGCCGCGACGGACGGGAGGAGCGCATGCGCTGGACTTTCTTGGCTTTGGCGGCGCTGGCCGGCTGCCAAACTGCGCCGCAGACTCAGCTCACCGCCCAGCCGCTGCCGGCAAACCTGATCTCCGGCGCAGAGCGCAGCCACGCGCCGGGCATGGTCGGCGCCATTCTTCGCGATGGTCGCGTCGAGGCGGCGTATGCGTGGGGCGGCGCGGCGTGCGATGGCTCGGGCGTTGCCGACATCAACGATGCCTACGAGGTCGGCTCAATCTCGAAACACATCACTGCTGTTGCGTTGCTCCGGCTGTGGGAGCGCGATCGCGTTGATCTCGATGCGCCTGTCGGCCGCTATCTTGATGACATCCCGGAGGCATGGCGCGCTGTCACCCTCCGCCAATTGCTCACGCATACGAGCGGTGTGCCTGACTATGAAGAGGCTGGTGGTTACAGCGTCTACGAAACTTCGCCAACGCCGGCGGAGGTCTACGCCATTGTTTCAAGCCGCCCGCTCGACTTCGAACCCGGGACGAAGTGGTCCTATTCCAACACCGGCTACTTCCTGCTGAGCCTTGTCGTGCAGCGCGTCAGCGGCGAGCGCTTTGGCGACTATTTGCGCAATCATGTCTTCGAACCGCTCGGCATGCATCACACCTTCATGGGCGGCTACGCGCCCGCAGGCGTCGAGCTGGCGCAGGGCTGCAAGCCGGGCGAGGGCGAAGGCGCCGCACGCATCGATGTGCGCCCCATCACGGAAGCCAGCACATTCGGCGCCGGCGGCATTTCATCCACGCTCGCTGACTGGGCACTTTGGGATGACGCGCTGCGTGATGGCCGGCTGCTCACGCCGCGCGGCATGCACGAACTCACAACCACCCAGCATCTCGCCGATGGCGAAGACACCGGCTACGCAATGGGCCTGTTCATTCAGCCATTCCGCGACGTGCCGAACCTAAGCCACTCGGGGCAAACGCAGGGCTTCGTCGCGTTCTACCAGACATTCCCTGAGCGAGGCGTCGGCGTGATCCTCTTCGCCAATCAGTACCAATCGGGCGCCGGTGCGGTGGCGAACGGATTGGCCATGCGCGCAGTGCCAGAGCTGAGTTACGATCGTTTACCCGTGACGCCTGACCCCGATCCGGCGCGCACGACGTTGTTGCGCCGCGCTCTGCGGCAAGTCGTGCTCGGCGAACAACCGGCCGATCTGCTCGATGACGATACCCGGCGCTTCGCAACCGAGGCGGACTTCGCCGAGGACCGCGCGCTGATGGCGCCCTATGTAACCAACATGCAGAGCTTGGAATATCTGCAGGAGCAGATCATCCCGGGCGCTGATGGCCCGCGCTACCTCTATCGTGTTACGCGCGCCGACGGCGACACCGCGTACTTCCGCGTCGGTTGGCGCGATGGAAAGTTGCATCGCATTCGCTGGGACGACGAATAGCTCACGCGTTTTCGACGGTGACTTTCCCATCCTTGAGTTTCAGCGCGAGCTTGCCGTGCTTCAGCGCCAGCGCGCGCTCGCCAAACACTTCACGCCGCCAGCCGTGTAGCGCGGGCACGTCGGCGTTGTCGTCGGCGGCGATCGACTCGACCTCCGGCGCCGATGCGATCAGGCGCGGCGCCACGTTGTGGCGCTCCGCCTCATAGCGCAGCAGCACCTTGAGCAATTCCACCGTTGGCCCGAGCCCCGAAGGCAGCGGCGGCGGCCGCTCGTGCTTGTATTGCGGCCGGTTCGGATCGCTGAAGGCGCGGTCGAGCGCTTGGATCAGTTCGCCGGCGGCGCGTGAATTGCCAAAGCCGCGCGGCACCGCGCGCATGCGGTCGAAGTCAGCGGGATTCTTCGGGCGGTGCTCGGCGATCTCGTAAAGCGCCTCATCTTTCACGATCCGGCCACGTGGCACGTCGCGCGCCTGCGCTTGGCGTTCGCGCCAAGCCGCTGCGACCTGCAGACCCAGCACGTAATCCGCTGTCGTCTTGCGCAGCTTCAGCCGATTCCAGGAATTCTCAGGCGTCGTGTCGTAGATCTCTGGATCGAGCAGATAGTCGTGCTCTTCGTCGAGCCATGAGAGCCGGCCTTCGCTCTCTAGCTTCGCGCGCATCTTCGGAAACAGATCACGCAGATGGGTCACGTCCGCGAGCGCGTAGGCGAGTTGCGATTCCGAAAGCGGGCGCCGGCTCCAGTCGGTGAACCGCGAGGACTTGTCCAACCGCCGCTTCAGCACTTGCTGCACCAGCGCGTCGTACGCGACCGTGTCGCCATAACCGCACGCCATCGCCGCGATCTGCGTGTCGAACACAGGATGCGGCAACGCACTGCCGAGCTTCAGGAAGATTTCGAGATCCTGCCGCGCCGCGTGAAAGACCTTCAGCACGTCGCGATTGGCCATCAGCTCCATGAACGGCGCAAGCGCCAGACCATCGGCCAGCGGATCGATCACCGCCTCAACGCCTGGCGCCGCCGCCTGGATCAGGCAGAGCTTCGGCCAGTACGTCGTCTCGCGCATGAACTCGGTATCGACCGCGACGAAGGGTTGCTGCGCCAGCTCCTGGCACAGCACCTCCAGATCCCCGGTCTTGGTGATCAAGCGCATGAAAGGGCTGGTTGAGGCGCGCCGGGGCCTGGGTCAAGCGCGCAGCGGCGGTAAGGACGCCCTAAAGGCAGGGAATTGGCTTATTTTTTGAGACATTTGAGGCTAGTAGTCCGCCCGGAACCGCAATGAGCGACGACACCGACACCATCGAACTCGACCTCGGCGCAGCCGAGGAGGCGGAGGGGCGCGACGCGCTTTTGCTGGCGCTCGATGCGTTCGAGGGGCCGTTGCACCTGCTGCTCGAACTGGCGCGCTCCAAGAAGATCGATATCGCCAAGGTCTCGGTCGGCGAGATCGCCGATCAGTATCTTGGCTTCATCGAAACCGCGCGCGCTCACAACATGGAGATCGCGGGCGACTATCTGGTGATGGCCGCGTGGCTCGCGCTGCTGAAGTCACGCCTGCTGATCCCCAAACCTCAGCTTTCTGCCGATGAACCCGATCCGCTGCAGCTGGAAGCAGCGCTTCGGCAAAAGCTCATGAACCTCGCCATCGCACGCGCTGCCGCGAAGAAGCTCGAAGAGCAGCCGCAGCTCAATCGCGATGTGTTCTTAAACGGCCAGCCGCGGCCAACAGTGCTCACCAAGAACGTCGTCTGGCGCGCCGATCTCTACGAGCTGCTCAACGCCTACTGCGCCGAACGCTCCAAGAGCATCCGCAAGCGCGCGTACCGCACTTTTGTGCGCCGGGCCTATCCGCTGGAGACCGCGCGTAAGAGGCTCGAACAGGCGCTGACAAAGCTTGAGGAATGGCGCTCGATCGACGCGGTGGTTCAGGCCACGGAGTCTGGCCCCGATGCGCCGCCCCCAGAGAGCTATCTCGCCTCGACGTTCGGCGCGGCGCTCGAACTCGCACGTGAGTCCAAGCTCGAACTCCGGCAAGCCGAAGCGTTTGCGCCGCTGTTCGTGCGCGCGCGTCCGCTGCAGAATGAGTTGAAATGAGCGCCGACAACGATCCACCGCTGGCGGACACCATCCGCCGCATCGAAGACGCCTTCACCGAGGGCGGCGACCGCCCACGCGCCGAACCGAGCGTCGACGCCATCCGCGCGGCGGAAGCGCTGCTATTCGCCGGCGGCGAACCCATCACGGCTAAAGCGCTGGGCGAAAAGCTCGGTCCCGCCGTCGACGTTGCCGCCGTGCTGATGAAGCTGAAAGCCGACTATGCCGAGCGCGGCGTCCAGCTGGTCGAGGCAGGGGGCGCCTGGCGCTTCCAATCCGCGCCTGACCTCTCAAGCCTATTCGCCGAAACCCGCGAAGCGCCCCGCAAGCTCCCTAAGGCGGCCATGGAAACCTTGGCGGTTATCGCATACCACCAGCCGGTGACCCGCGCGGAAATCGAGGAAATCCGGGGCGTCAGCCTCTCGCGCGGCTCGATGGAGCTCCTACTCGAGATCGGCTGGATCCGGCCGCGGGGCCGCCGCCGGACCCCCGGCCGGCCGCTCACCTTCGGCACGTCGGATGCGTTCCTAAGTCAGTTCGGCCTGGCCTCGCTTGACGCTCTCCCGGGCAAGGACGATCTGAAGGCCCTCGGCCTCCTCGATCCCCGCGCGGCGCAGGGCATTGACGTCCCGCGCCCAAGCGAGGACATGGCCAGCGACGAAGAACCACTGTCGCCAGGTGACGACGCGGCAAGCTTTTTCGTGGATCATCTGGAAGACGAATAGGGCGTCCCTCCCGACGCCATCCGCAAGTTTGGAGTACCCGTTCGATGCATATGCCTGGGCTTATCCCGCTCCTGATCGTCTTGGTGCTGGCGTTCCTGCTGTTCAGCCGCCCGGGCCGTATCGCCGGCCTGATGAAGGACCTCGGCGAAGGCATTAAGGGCTTCCGCAAGGGCCTGAGCGACGAGCAGACCCCGCCTGCGCAAGACCCAGCGCCTCAGGTTCGCGACCAGTCCAGCGAACGGCAGAAGGACAACGCGCAGAACTAAGCGCGCGGTAAACCGCCATGCTGCCAAGTCTTGGCTTCAACGAAATCGTCATTCTCGGCATCCTCGCCCTCATTGTGGTGGGGCCGAAAGACCTGCCGCTCTTGTTCCGAAAGATCGGCCGTTGGACGGCGAAGCTTCGCGGCATGGCGCAAGAATTCCGCACCGGCTTCGATGAACTCGCGCGCCAAGCAGAGCTCGACGAACTGAAGCGTGAAGTCGACGCGCTCCGCCGGACCACGTCGCTGCAAGAAATCCGCAACGAGCTGACCAAGCCGCTGCCCACGCTGGAAGACTACGCCGGCATCAAATCGCAACCCGCCATTCCGGCGCCGCCGCCCATTGAAACACCGGCGCTTGAAGCGCCAGTTGAACCAGCCGCTGACGTGGAAGCTGAAAAAGCGGCCGATGAAGGGGCTGCAAAACCTGTCGGCGTGCCTGAACACGCGGATGTCGCGCCGATTGCGCGGAGCGCGCCGTGAATACGGCGGCCCAGAAGAAACAGCTTACCGACGACGAGGAAATTGAAGCCTCGCGTGCGCCGCTGCTCGACCACTTGGCCGAGCTGCGCAATCGCCTCGTCACGGTCGTGGCCGCCGTCGTCATTGGCTTTATCGGCTGCTTCATCTTCGTCGATCCGATTTTCATGTTCCTCGCCCAGCCGTTCCAGACGGCGATGGCGCATGCGCATCCCGAACGCGCGGGCGAGTCGATCCAGCTCATCAACACCGGCGCTTTCGGCTTCTTCTCGGTGAAGATGCAGATCGCCTTGTTCGGGGGCATCGTCTTCGCGTTCCCGATCATCGCTTGGCAGGCTTACGCCTTCATCGCGCCGGGCCTCTATCGCAAGGAACGCGCGGCCGCCGCGCCGTTCCTCGTCGCGGCGCCTGCCATGTTCGCGCTGGGCGCTGCGTTCGTCTTCTACGTGGCCATGCCGTTCGCGCTGAACTTCGCGCTGACGCAGGAAGTCACCGAAGGGCCGGTACGCGTCACCTACCTGCCTAAAGTCGAAGAATACATGGGCCTGGTGACGACCTTGGTCCTGGCTTTCGGTCTGATGTTCCAGCTCCCGGTCGTGCTCTCTTTGCTTGGCCGCGTCGGGATCGTTTCGTCTTCGCTTCTGCGTAAGGGCCGCCGCTACGCCATCGTCGGCATCGCTGCATTCGCGGCCTTGGTGACGCCCAACGACGTCATCTCGATGTTCGTCATGGCCGTGCCGGTTTACCTGCTCTACGAGATTTCGATCTGGATCGTGGCGGCAATCGAGCGGGCCCGATCTAGGAAGGAAGCGGCGGAAGCCTCCGCCGACGTCGTTCCGCCCGCCCCATAGCGCCCGCGCGCGCCTTCCGCTAAAGCCCGACACATGCACGATATCCGCGCTCTCCGCGAAAACCCCGCGTTGTACGACGCCGCCTGGGCGCGACGCGGTCTGCCGCCAACAGCGAAGAAGATCGTCGATCTCGACGCAAAGCTTCGCACTGCCTCCACCGCGAAGCAGGAGGCCGAAGCCCAACGCAACTCCGCGTCGAAGGCCATCGGCGCCGCGAAGGCGAAAAAGGACGAAGCCGAAGCAGGGCGCCTGATCGAACAAGTCGCGGCGTTGAAGCAACGCATAGAGGACACAAGCGCCGACGAGGCGAAGTGGCAGAAGGAGCGCGACGAGCTGCTCGCGTCGCTGCCGAATCTGCCGGCGCATGACGTTCCCGATGGCGCCGACGAGAACGGCAACGTCGAGGTTCGCCGTTGGTACAAGGCCGATGGCGCCGGCCCGCCGAACGTCGAACTCAGCGCCGATCACGTCGCGCTTGGCGAGGCGCTGGGCCAGATGGATTTCGAAGCGGCCGCGCGCCTCTCCGGCGCGCGTTTCGTCGCGCTGAAAGGTGGCTTGGCGCATCTGGAGCGAGCACTAGCCGCGTTCATGCTCGATCTGCACACGACGGAGTACGGCTATACGGAAGTGTCGCCGCCGATCTTGGTCAAAGACCACGCCATGTTCGGCACGGGCCAATTGCCGAAATTTGTCGACGATCAGTTTACAGCCGCGCGCACGGTGAGCCGCGAGGAATTGTTGTTCGAAGCGCTTGAGCGTTTCGATGACGAGTTCGAGCGGCGCAGGGGCGCACGGCCCACTGAAGTGCTGAAGGAGGTGCTAGAGCAAGCGCCGACGCGCGAGGACTTCTGGCTCATTCCTACGGCGGAAGTTGCGCTTACGAATTTGGTGCGCGAGCAGATACTAGATGAAGCGCCCCTGCCGCTGCGCATGACGGCGGACACGCCGTGCTTTCGCGCCGAGGCGGGCGCCGCCGGTCGCGATACGCGCGGCATGATCCGCATGCATCAGTTCCGCAAAGTGGAGCTGGTCTCGATCACCACGCCTGAGCAAAGCCACGACGAGCACGAACGTATGGTCCGCTGCGCCGAAGAGGTGTTGAAGCGACTCGAATTGCCGTTCCGTACGATGCTGCTTTGCTCAGGCGACATGGGCTTCACTGCCAGGCGCACTTATGACCTTGAGGTTTGGCTGCCGAGCCAAGGCAAGTATCGCGAGATCAGCTCGTGCTCGAACTGCGGCGATTTCCAAGCGCGCCGCATGAATACACGCTTCCGAAACAAGGATGGAAAAACCGAGTTCGTGCATACGCTGAACGGCTCGGGCCTCGCCGTTGGCCGCACACTCGTTGCGGTGCTCGAAAATTACCAGCAGGCGGATGGCAGCATCGAAGTGCCTGCCGCGCTGATCCCGTACATGGGTGGTGTCGAGCGAATAACGAAATCATCAGATAACTAGAGCAGCTTGCGCTTGGTGCCGGCCGGGTTGACGCCTTGACAAGCGAGCGCCAGCCATGCGCTTTCCGCGCAAAATAGTGGCGCTGTTCTGATTCAGACCGCTGGAGTTCCGATGCACGCTTATCGTTCCCACAACTGCGGCGCTCTCCGTCAGACTGACGCTGGCAAGGATGTGCGCGTTTCCGGCTGGGTGCATCGTAAGCGCGACCACGGCGGCATCCTGTTCATCGACCTTCGCGACAATTACGGGCTGACGCAGATCGTGATCGCGCCGTCGTCGGCGGCGTTCGCAGCGGCCGAGCGCGTGCGCGCGGAAAGCGTCATTCAGATCGACGGCAAGGTGATCGAGCGCACGGCGGAGACCGTCAACGCCAATCTACCGACGGGCGCCATTGAAGTGCATGCGACTGCGCTTGAGGTTTTGGGTGCGGCAGAGGAGCTGCCGCTGCCGGTGTTCGGCGAGCCAGAGTATCCGGAGGAGCTGCGGCTCAAGTATCGCTTCCTCGATCTGCGCCGCGAAAAGCTGCACCGTTCGATCCTGCTGCGCAGCCAAGTGATTGCGTCGCTGCGCCGGCGGATGATCGATCAGGGCTTCACCGAGTTTCAGACACCGATCCTGACGGCGTCTTCTCCGGAAGGCGCGCGCGACTTCCTGGTGCCGTCGCGTTTGCACCCCGGCAAGTTCTACGCGCTGCCGCAGGCGCCGCAGCAATTCAAGCAGCTGCTGATGGTGGCGGGGTTCGACAAGTACTTCCAGATCGCGCCGTGCTTCCGCGATGAAGACGCACGCGCCGACCGTTCGCCGGGCGAATTCTATCAGCTCGATTTCGAGATGAGCTTCGTCACGCAGGAAGACGTGTTCAACGCGATCGAACCGGTGTTGGCGGGCGTGTTCCAGGAATTCGCCAACGGCAAGCGCGTCACCAAGGCCGGTGAATTCCTGCGCATTCCGTATGCGGAGTCGATTGCGAAGTACGGCTCCGACAAGCCGGACCTGCGCAACCCGCTCGTGCTGAGCGACGTCAGTGATCACTTCCGTGGCGGCGGCTTTGGTCTGTTCGCGCGCATTCTCGAGAATCCGAAAAACGCCATCTGGGCGGTGCCCGCGCCAAACGGCGGTTCGCGCGCGTTCGCGGACCGAATGGATTCGTGGGCGAAGTCCGAAGGCCAGCCGGGCTTGGGCTACATCTTCTGGCGCGAGGGCGAGGAAGGCGGCGCGGGGCCGATCGCGAAGAACATCGGACCGGAAAAAGCGCAGGCCATTCGCGAGCAGCTTGGCTTGAAGGTTGGCGACGCGGCGTTCTTCGTCGCGGGTGATCCTAGTGCCTTCTACAAGTTCGCAGGCTTGGCGCGGAACAAGGTCGCGGATGAGCTGAACCTTGCCGACAAGGAGCAGTTCAAGTTCTGCTGGATCGTCGACTTCCCGATGTACGAGTGGAGCGAGGAGGAGAAGAAGATCGACTTCTCCCACAACCCGTTCTCGATGCCGAACTATGATCACGAAGCCTTCTTGAAGCTTGATCCCAGCGATCGCGAGACGATCGAGAAGATCACGGCCTTCCAGTATGACATCGTTTGCAATGGGGTCGAATTGAGCTCGGGCGCTATTCGCAATCACAAGCCGGAGATCATGATCAAGGCGTTCGAGATCGCGGGCTATGGCCGCGAAGTCGTCGAGGAAAAATTCGGTGGCATGCTGAACGCGTTCCGCTTCGGCGCGCCGCCGCACGGCGGTTCGGCGCCGGGCGTGGACCGCATCGTCATGCTGCTCGCCGGCGTCGACAACATCCGCGAAGTCATCGTCTTCCCATTCAATCAGCAGGCGCAGGATCTGATGATGAACGCGCCAGGCGAAGTGACGCCGAAGCAGCTCAAGGAGCTGAGCATTCGGATCGCGGAACAGCCGAAGAGCTAGCGGAGGCGCGCGTGGCGATCGATTTTCAACGCCTTCGCGCCGCTCTCAAAATTCTCGCGCAGATGCCGGCGCCGTTTGAGGGCGGGTGCCTCTGCGGCGCCGTGCGCTATCGTTGCGACGCCGCGCCGATCTGGAGCGGGCATTGCCATTGCGACTCCTGCAAAAAGCTGAGCGGCGCGCCGTTTACGACGGCTTTCACCGTGAAGACCGACGCGTTTCACATCCTTTCGGGCGACACCTTGGTGTTTGAGCGCGGTGCAGAGGGTGGCCACGCCGTGCGTACGCGGCGCTGTTCTGGTTGTGGGACATGGGTGTGGGCGGAGCGCGACGCGCGCCCCGATTTCCGTGCCGTGCTCGCGCCGACACTGGATGCGCCGCTCGCCCTGCCGCTGGTGGCGCACGCGTATGTTTTGCAAGCTTCGCCGTGGATCACCCTCGATCCCGAGCTGACGCAATTCCAAAAAATGCCTGAGGACGAACTGCCGCCGCCGAAGGCTTAGCCGCAGCGCTCGACGCGCATGCCGCGCGGCAGCCTTGTGCGGCGGTCGCCGCAGGCTTGGTCGAGTTGCGCTTGAGTTAAGCCGCGGGCGTTGCGGAGATCGGCGCCGGAGAGGTTGGCGTCTTCGAAAATCATGCGCGTGACGTCGGCGTGAGCGAAGTTCGCGCGCGTGAAGTTGGCGCCGCGTGCGTTGGCGGCTTCGAGGCGGGCGCGTTCGAAGCGAGCGCGTGGGCATGAGGCGTCAATCAATCGGACGCGCGTGAGATCGGCTTGCGTGAAGTCGGCGCCTTCGAATTCCGAATGCGAGGCGTCGG
The DNA here is from genome assembly GCA_902826145.1 of uncultured Caulobacteraceae bacterium. Classification (GTDB taxonomy): domain Bacteria; phylum Pseudomonadota; class Alphaproteobacteria; order Caulobacterales; family Aquidulcibacteraceae; genus Vitreimonas. The sequence continues at coordinate 37,159 of CADEDT010000002.1, read as the reverse complement.
CGCGAGCGAGCACAGCGTTCGAGAAATCACTGCGGCTGAAGTTGGAGTTCGACATCTTCGCACCGGCGAGGATGCGGCCTGACAGATCGCACTCTTCGCAGACGCCGCCGTAGGCGGGCGCGAGATCGATGCGCGCGCCGTTGCCGAACGGCCAGAACGCAAGCGCCTGGCTCGCCGAAGCCGTCACGAGGACGGCCGCCGCGCAAGCGGCTGGGCGAAAATGTGTCAGCACGGCGCCGGGCGTAGGCGCGCCCAAGATGTCGCGCCAGTGAACATGCAGTAAGCGAGAATTGTTACTGGTTGTTACCGCAAGCGGGGATAGTCATTCCGGCGGGAAGCGTGGTCGTTGCATCGCCGCACGCAGTATTCAATTGCGCTTGTGTAATACCAACGGCGCTGGCGAGTTCCGCACCTGAGAAATTCGCGCCGGTGAGCACCGCGCCGTTGAAGCGCGCGCCGCCAAGGTAGGCGCCGACGAATGTTGCGCCTTCGAGATTGGTTTCGGTGAGGTCGGCGCTGGAAAGACGTGCGCCGAAGAGATTGGTCAGCGAGAGATTGGCGCCGTGGAAGCGGGCGCGGTCGGCTGTGGCGAGCGAGAGATCGGCCTGGCGGATGCGCGCGCCCGAGAAGTTGCGGCCGGCGATTGATTGGTAAGCGAGACTGATCTGGAAGAGATCGCAATTGGCGCAGCTCGCGCCGCCGCGAACGCGCTCGGCGATGGCGTCGCGCTCGGCTTGGTTGGTGATTGGCCCGCCTGTGGCGGACGGGGCTTGCGCGAAAGCGGGCGTGGTGAACGCCAAAAGGCAAGCGATCAACGCGGCGCGTTTCATATTGGCGCAACTCCAGAAAGGGTTGGCGCCAGCGTCGCATGACGCGGGCCAATGCGCCGCACACGCGAACGCGTTGCGGTTAAGAAGCAGAGGGCGGGAACGCGCTTCAGCGTCCGGAAGGCAAGGCAGGGAAGAAATCGGACAATCGTCCGCGCGTTCCCGTGAATGATTTATCGCCAGCTCTGAGTGGGAGGAGATTCTTTGGCTCCGACACCCAGGCGCCCACGGCGAGCAGGGAGGTCCGCCCTCTCCGGTATCTTGGCGCAAGCGCGGGAGAATCCTGAGCGACCGCCCCTCACATTGAGGGCATGGCCGAAGAACAAGCGGTTGCCGGTCTCCGCCGTAAGCGAGACCTACTAGTCCGGGAAATCATGCAGGCTGAGGCACAAGTCCAAATCCTGCGCATCAATCTCAGCCACATAGATTCCGCGCTGCGGATCATGTCGCCCGACATCCTCATAGAAGCGCTACCGACGCGCCCGATGGCGAAGCGCGCCAAGCGTGGCGAGAACACGCGCCTCGTGCTGGCGGCGCTGCATGCCGCGCAAGGCAAGGCGATGAGCACGAAGGACCTCGCTCGCGCGATCCTGCTCAGCAAGGGCAAGCCCGCGCTGCGGATTGGCCGCGAGGCATATGAGGCGGCGCGCGCAGCGCTCCGCGATCTGCGCAAGCGTGGCGTGGTTGCGCCAGCTGGGCCGAACGCTGAGCATGGTCAGACTTGGGTTCTCGCGCGCGACTAGTCTTCGCCGTCGCCAAAAAGCTGCGCTTGCGTGTATTGATTTCGCAATACGTTGATGACGGTTACGACCGCAAATCTCTCGGCAACAAGCTCGTTGTCGTGACCATACAATTGAGTGACGACAACCATGCACTCTAGGGCGTCGCCGGGACGCACATCCTCCTCACGAGCTTGGAAACGACGCAGCCAATCGGCATCCTGTATTTTGGCCTGAATAGTCTTGCGGCCCAATCGGAGGTCCCACTGGCTCGTTCCCAGATAATCAGGCTTCTTGACCGCGAGGATCATTGGAGATGGCGGCGACTCTAGCGTGCGACTGACCGCAAGAGCCTCGATGTCTTCGATGCTCCAGCGGACGCTAAGCTTCATTTCAAGCTCGCCTTCCGCAGAGATGTAGGCTGCGCGATCACCGAGGCGAGCGTCTCCTTCACGCCCTGGAAGTCCTTGATAGCCGTGATCAGTGTCTGAGCCGACGGCGGCGCATAATCGGGTAGATGGCGAACGTCTGTCTCTGCCGCGATCTGCTGAATCTCACGCGCCAATTCAGGCAAATTGCGCGGAGCATCGTCAGTGTCGATCCACCGCAGGATCGCATACTTGGCCCGAACGAGGTATTTGCCGACAAGCGGCTTCCAATCCAGTTCCTTGATCGCTTGGTCGTCTGCTGCTGTCAGTGCGTTTCGCAGCCACGTCTTGAGCGAAGCGGCCTCGATGTCTTCAAGCATCAAGACCGGTTCGATGTTGGAATCAATCGAACGAACGAGATCGCGGTCCACGCGCTCGCAAGCTTTGATAAAATCGTGCGTCGCTGAGAATACGCGCGAGGGCGAGCCTTCGCCCTTCTTGAAGTCGATATAAAAGGCGAAGTCCGCCTTTGGCGCGCCGGGCGGTTGCTCGGCAAGGGTGATTGTTACGTCACTCATTCAACGCGGATTCTAACACACATCCGTTGAACAGGTCTTGCGTTTTCACCGTGCCTTGTGTCGCTGATAGTAACCGCAGAAATCGACGCTCGGCGCATTTGCAAGCGCCAGCGAGGCGACGCGGCGAACTTGTGAGCCGTTGTCAACGCGGCGCGCATCTTCGCGCCATGCGGCTTCCTGTGCGTAGCGCAGCAGATATGGGCCAGCGACGTGATGGTTATGGCCGATCTCGCCGCGACGCATTCTGCTGAAAAACGACTCCGCCCAATTCGTGCAGGCCCCGTCGAAGCTGTAAGCTTCTTGGTGGTTGATGCGCTTCATCTCAAAGCGGGCGTGCAGTGCATCCCATGACGTGGCTTCGTCGGCCATCAAACGGGTTTGCTTGCGAACGCGCGCCTTGATGAAGCTCATGGCTTGCGCCTCGGTGCGGAACACGCCCGGAAGCGTCTCGCCGCCGCGTTCGCGCACGACCACAACCACTTTGCGCTTGCCGCTTTGGTTCTCGCGGAGGCGCCGGTCCTTGCGATCTTTGCGGAGGTTGGCGGGCTTCACGTAACCGCCGAAGTAGCCGCCGTCGATTTCGACCGTTGAGCCTTCGCCGCCGACTTCGCGGCCCTTCATCTCTGCTGACATCGCTTCGCGGATTTTGTGCAGCAGAACCCAGACGGCCTTGTAGCTCATGTCCAGATCGCGCGAGAGCGCCAGCGCGGATTTGCCTTTTACTTCGTTCATCGCGACGGCGACGCACGCCAGGTAAGCGCGCAGGCTCGCCTTGTGCGAAGCGAATAGCGTCTGTGAGGTGAGCGTGTAGCGCTTCTTGCAATCGCGGCACTCGAATTGGAGAGCGCCTGTCTTGCGGCGATACTCGTATGGGTTCAGCGAACCGCACGCTGGGCAATTCGGCTCGCCGCCATCCCAGCGCAGATCACGAAACAGCTTCTCCGCTTCCGCATCGCTCATGCGAAACACGGACGCTAACGAGAGCGTCCTTGCTTTGCTGAGGGTGAGGAAGTGGGCCGCCACGTGTCTTATTCGCTCCAGAGGGAGCACATATGACACCTTTTAGGCGGGATGACAGGGGGAAAAGGAGCATATATGATCCCTTTCGATCAGGAGTGACACCTATGGGGCTGGCAAAGTCAGAGGAAGAGCTTGCCGACAGGCTTTCGACTTGGGTCAAAGCCGAGTTGAAGCGAGCGAAGATGACCTACGCCGATTTGGCGAACGCACTCGCAGAACATGGCTTAGAAGGCGAAACAGAGCACAGTGTGAAATCGAAGCTGAAGCGAGGCACGTTCCCGGCGACGTTCCTCATGGCGACGGTTGCGGCGCTGGGGCTTCCGCATGTTGCAGTCGAAGACGTCTGAGCAACTCGCCTTCCGACGCATCGTACTTCTGTTCTTCGCAATCATCGGCGCGTTATCGGTGCTGTGTTTGTCGGCAGTGTTCGTGGCCGCGACGCTAAACGCGGCCAATCAAAATCGCGGCCAGCATGAGGAAACAGCCGACGCCGAACATCGCAACAGCGGCATTCTTTTTTCGGTTCGCAGCGATGACGGTAGCCAAGAGCTGCGCGCAGAAGCCTATGATGAACAAGAGGAGCCCTGGCTGCTCTGGCCAAACGCGGAAAGCGCGCTTGCTGGGCTGACGCTGTTGCTTGTACTCGGCACGCTCGCGCTTGCTGTTTACACCGCGCTCCTCTGGAGCGAGGCGAAGAGTACCGGAGAAAACACCGCGCGCATTCTGACAGAGGTCGAGCGCGGTGTGATTTACTTCCCCCAAAAGCTGCCGTTCAAGCTCTTTACGTTTGTAAAAGGTGAACCGAAGAGCGTCACCGCTTTGGTGGCCGATCAGGACATTTACCTTCGTATCGCTGTGCAGAATTTCGGAAAAGCCAGCGCCATTATTGAAGAAGTCGCCGCCATTTGGTGTGCAGGTTTCAAGCCCAAAGACGTGCTTCCCCCAAAGGACACTGAGAGGCTGCGCGATATCTCGCGCTTGGTTCCTCAGGGCACCAAATACGCCATTAGACTGACGAGACTTCCGCTTCGTACGGATTGGGACACGCTCAACAAGATACGCAGCACCGACAGCGCTACGCTGTACGTCTACGGCTACATCCGATATCGAACCCTCGGAGAAAGCTGGGACCAAGGATTCCTTTTGCGCTGGATTGGACCGCGCGAAGAGAGCGAACTTGCCGAAGCTTTGGCTGAGGGGTTCCTGCGAATGGAATGGGACTCTCAGCAGTTCTGGACTGTGAAACGAAGTCCAAGCAACTAGCGCGCACAGCGCAGCAGCGATCATCTAGAAGACCTCGGAAGGCGAGTGGCCAAGCGCTTCCCGCGCTTGCGCCAAGATACCGGCCCTCTCCTGGACCTGCCGGTTTCACGATCCCCGGCAGCAACGTTCTCGCTTCACTCACATTCCGCTTCGTCTTCGGGCTCGGAATTCCAGGAGACCCCTCAATGATGCGGAACGGAGGAAGTGTACGCTGGTGTCGAGCCGGTCGGATTGATTTTGGCATCGGCCGTTCGTTTCAAGGCGGTACGAGGCAAGTTCGTTGGATAGCGCTCATCCCTATCCGCCGATTGCATCCGCGGCGGTTACCGTGTGCATCTATCGCCCAAGGCCGTTGGAGCGGCCGGAGGGCGAGGATGGCTTCTCTTGAGTTGAAGAACGTAGGCAAAGCCTACGGGCGCAAGCGCGTGCTGGAGGACGTGTCGCTCACGTTCACGCCTGGCTTGACGTTGTTGGTGGGCCCAAGCGGCGCGGGCAAGTCCACGTTGCTGCGGCTGATCGCGACGGCGGAGCGGCCGAACCGCGGGACAATTGCTTGGAATGGCCGCAACGGCGCGCGTGGCGCGTTGCGCAAGACATTGGGATACGCGCCGCAGGCCGTTGATCTGCCGGAAGATCTGACCGCGCGAGAATTCGCACTACACATCGCGGCGCTCAAAGGGCTGAACCAAACGCAGGCCGACAAGCAATTCGGCGCCATCACTGACGCCATTGGACTTCATGCCGACATCAACAACCGCATCGCCAGCTTCTCCGGCGGCATGCGCCGGCGTTTGATCTTCGCGCAAGCGCTGCTCGGTGCGCCGCAAGTGTTGGCTTTGGACGAGCCGACCGCTGAATTGGACGGCGAAACCGCACGCAAGCTGGGTGCGCTGATCGTTGAGCGCGCAAAGGATGCGATCGTCGTGATGACGACGCACTTGGCGGATGAGCTGGCGCCACACGCGGTACAGGTGCTGCGCGTTGAGGGCGGGCGGGTGTCGCCGTCTCAAACAGCGCGTCAGCCGGAGCCGGTCGAGTGAACGCGGCTGTCATCACCGGTTCGTCGCTGACGACCTCGCTGCTGCGCTATGCGCGCAGCCGGGCGCTTTGGCTCATGTTGCTCGTGGCGCCGCTCGGCGCGCGCTACATGCTGCCGTTCGAAGACGGCGGCGGGATCAAGATTGCCGTTGGCAATGCGCTGCCGCTGATGACGTCGCCATTCCTGGGCGTGTCGTTGGGCATCATCGTTTCCACGCTCGTGCTGCCGATTGCGTGGCTCTATTTGCGTTCGAACACGACGCGTAGGCAGCCTTGGCAAGTTGAGGAAGTGTCAGCCGGATCGCGTGTGGCGATCGCGCTGGGACGGTTTGTGGCGGACGCAGCGGTGCTGTTGGCCGTCTTGGCGACGCTCAATCTCGCCGGCTTGTATCTGGCGACATTCATGCTTGAGGGCGACGCGCTCAACATGGCGGAGCTGAGCTTCGCAATGTGGGTGGTCGCGGGGCCGGCGATGATCGGAATCGCGGCGCTGCGCATTCTGTTTGATGCGCGCCCGCTGCTGCGCTCGGGCTTTGGCGACTTCGCGTACTTTTGTGTGTGGATCGGCTCGATTGCAGCACCTGTCGCGACGGACAAGGCTGAGCATTCGAGTCTTGCCACCAACATGTGGGACTTCGCGGGCTTCGTGACGCCGCTGAAGTACGGCGCGCCTCCGGGCACGGACAGCTTCTCCATCGGCGGCGGCTTTCTGGCGACCGGGACGATCGATCTCGACGTGATGGCCGGTCTGTTTTCGCCGGGCTATCTCGAGTCACGCTTGGCATGGGTCGGGATTGCGGTGGCGCTCGTCGTGGTCGCTGGGCTGATCTATGCGCCGCACAAGGCCAAGAAGCGCGCGGTGTTGGCGGGGCGCTTGGGCAAGTTGCTGAACGCAGGCCCGCCGCCGCGTGTCGTGCCGGATGCGCCGGCGGCGAAGCAGGCGGTTGCCGATGCGCTGGGCTTAGTAATCGCCGAGTTTCGGCTGATTGGGTCGGGGCGTGTGTTTCTGCTGCTTGCGGCTGTCGTCGCTGTTATCGCTGCTGTCGCGCCGGATTTCAGGCATGCGGCGAGTCCGGCTGCGCTGCTGTTGCTGTTGTTTGCGTTCTCGGCGCATGCGGGACGGAGCGAGGCGCGTGGGCTGGTGGCGCTGACGAAGGTTGCGCCGTTCGCGCCAATGGCGCGGCGCGTGGCGTTCGTTGTCGCGGGCGCGCTGTGGTCGACCTTGCTGGCGCTGCCTGCGCTGGTGCGGCATCCGCCGGTTGAGACACTGACTCTGGCTTCGGCGACGGGCGCGGGTGCGGCGTTGGTGGCGATCGTGCTGTCGACGCTCACGGGATCGTCGTTCGCGGCGCGCTTGGTGTTGCTGGTGCTTTGGTACGGCTACACATCGATGTGACGTTGTGGCGGCGCGGGTGCGTCGCTATCTCGGTTTTATGAAAGAAGCACAATGTGGCTGCGGCGCGTTGCGCGTGCAGGTCGAGGGTGAACGCGAGGCGGTGGTGGCGTGCAATTGCACTGATTGCCGGCGCCGCAGCGGTTCGGCGTTTGGGATGGGCGTGTACTTTCAGCGAAGCGCAGTGAAGTTCATCGGCGAAGCGCGCGAGTACACGCGGCCGACGGACAGCGGCAATACGTTCTCGACCTTCTTCTGTCCGACGTGCGGGACGAGCTTGTATTGGTGGGGATCGCGCGATCCGTCGCGTGTTGGCGTTGCGCCAGGATGCTTCGAGGCGAGCGAGCAATTTCCGCCGGATCGCTCCGTCTATGACGTCAACAAGCAGGACTGGGTGAGCTTCGGCGACGTGCCCGGCTTCGAGCGCGGACGCGATGGCCCGCGCACGCGCTAAGGTAGTCTTGCCGCCTTCACATTTGTGGTCATATAGTACCCTGGGGAAAACAGGGGGAGGCGGTCATGCCAGATATCGGCACGCCGTGGGCATTTCTATTTGAGCATCCAATCATTGGCGTCATCGTGTTCGCGGCTGTCAGCGCGGGCGCGATCTTGGTGCTGTCGGGCGGTCAACTCGTTGACTCGCTAGGCGGCCTGTTACGCATCTTCATCACGATCTTCACGACGCCGTTCACGTTCTTGCGTGACGCCATCGATCGCGTGCGTCACGCGCGCGAGGCCGAGCAAGACTACGAGAAGAGCAGCGTGTTCCTGCTCTTCCGCGCCAATCGCATCTGGTACGGCATCATCTTCGTGCTCTGCTTGCTGATCCTTTCGGGCGGCATCACGACGGCGGTGCTCTCGCTCTATCCGGGCGGCGAGATGCAGCAGGTGGAGCTTCTGGACGAGCAGATCACGCAAATCGAAACCGAGCTTGCAACGGCGCGCAACGAGGCGATTGCTGTGCCGGCGGCGGCTCCGGCCAGTGCGGAACAACTGGAGCAAGCGCGTTCGACGGCGCGCAATGCGTACCAGAACCAGGTGAACAGCAATGCAGAGTTCATCGGTGCATTGGTCGTGCGTGGGCCGTTTATCGATCGCTTGGCCAACGCGTACAACGAAGACACGGTGCAGTACGTACGGACCAATCTCGATCAGGAGATAAACACGTGTCTGCGTCGGCGCGGTAGCAATGCCACGACGTGCGCGGAGTATCGTGCTGCGGTCGTTGAACTCGCGGACCGCAAGGATAACGAGTTCCGGCTAGGCCGTGCGGCGCAGGAGGCGGAGAACGCGTGGCGCCAGGGCGACCAGGCGGCGCGGCGCGCGACGCAGCAGGCGGAGTACCAGGCCGCGCGTATCGCTGAAGTGGAAGCCCGGCTGCAGTACGCGAAGGATCAGCGCGCGAGCGTCAATCCCTGGGATCCGAAACGCCTCTCAGAACGCCTCGTCGGGGCCGTGTTGATGGTGCTGGCCACTCTGTGGTCTGTGATCATCTTCGTGTGGCTCGCGGCCATCGCCATCGACGTCTGGAACTGGCTCATCCTGATGATGCGCTCGCTCGAACGCACGCAGCAGGCGAAGCTAATGAGCTTCCGCGACAGCGATCCGGGAGCGGGTAGCGGCTAGCCGCCGCTCGCTTCGCCGGTCGCGCCGCAGGCGGCGCATTTGCCGGATTGCTCGACGGTGAAGTGGCTGCAGGCGCTGCAGGCGTCGTTGCGATAGCCGGTGGCGACGGGCTTTGGCGGCGCCGTGGCTTGCGGCTCTTTGCGGTCGCGGATGTTTTCGACGACGGCGCGTGGACGCAGCATCACCAGATTGTCGGGTGAGGCGCCGCGCGCGAAGCCGCGTGAGATGAGGCGCGCGGCGCTCTCGGCGTCGGTGGCGCGTTTGGAGAGGCCATCGCCGCGTGCGTCGAAGGGATCGACCTGCGCGAGATCGGCGCGGCCGAGATAGCTCACGGCCAACTCGCGGAAGATGTAGTCGAGGATCGAGGTGGCGTGACGGATGGTTTCGTTGCCTTTGACTTCGCCGGCCGGTTCGAAACGGGTGAAGAGGAAGGCGTCGACGTATTCTTCGAGCGGCACGCCGTATTGCAGGCCGATCGAGATCGAGATGGCGAAATTGTTCATGAGCGACCGGAAGGCGGCGCCTTCCTTGTGCAGGTCGATGAATATCTCGCCGAGTTCGCCGTCGTCGTATTCGCCGGTGTGCAGATAGACTTTGTGACCGCCGACGATGGATTTTTGGATGTAGCCCTTGCGTCGCTCGGGCAGGCGGCGGCGTTCAACGCGCGCGGGTGCTTCTTGGACTTGCTCCTCTGCCGATGCCGGGATGGGCGTGGCGGCTGGCGCGCGTGGCGCGTCGATGTCTTCGTCGATGTCCGCCAGCGTCAGCGTGATCGGGGGCGCTTCGGTGTGGATCGAGATGAGCGCAACGCCCGCCGCTTGCGCGGCTTCGAGCAGCGCATTGCGGCGTGAAGCTTGCTCCGCCGTCAGCGTGATGTTGAGCGCGACGTTGGCGAAAGGCGCCGCAGCCGCGGCCATGGCAATCTCGGCGTCCGGCGCGATGTCGCGTGCGAAGATACTGGCGTGCGCGGGCTTCAGGCCCGGCGCCGCGATGAGATCGGCGGCGCCCAGGCAATAGGCTTCGGCTTGCGCGATCTCCTCTTCGCTGAAGCCCAGCGTCATCAAAAGATCGCCGCGCTTGCCCGCGGCGACATCGGGCGGCAGCTTCAGCACTTCTTCGCAAAGCTCGGGGCCGATCACGAGCGGATGGACGACAGCGCGGAGGTTGAAGGCGTCGGCGGCGGCGTCTTCGATCGCGTCGAGCGCGGGCTCGGTGAGGCCGAGTTGCGCGAGACGTTCGAGGTTCACGCCGGGCGCGCCGCGTAGAGTGCGACGGCCTTCGATGTGTTGGGCGATGGCGGCGATCTCTTCGCCGTCATAACCGAGCGCGGCGAGCGCGATGCGCGCATCGTCGCTCAGCAAGCGGCCGAAGCCGCCGTCTTCGCGCTGGCCATAGATCGCGATCGTGTGCGCTGCCGCGATGCCCGGCGCGGTTGAGCCGATGGCGCGGGTGATGCCGCTATCGTTGGCGAAGGCGATGTTGATGGAAACGCGCAAGCCCGCGTTCTTCAGATCCGGCAGCGTGCGGAAGATCGTCTTCGCATGCTCGGCAATGTCGCCTTCGATGGCGTTGGCGGCGTTGCGGATGGTTTTGACGGTCGCATCCTCTTGGCGCTTGGTGCGCGACCAATCCGGGTAGGCGCTCTTGGCGCCGGCAAGCGCCGCGCTCTCAGAGATGGCCGCGGCTTGTGCGAGCGCGGCGACACCCGCGCCGATGTTGCGGCCTTCTGCGCTATCGTAGGCGACGCCGCTGCGCATGAGCAGGGCGGCTAGGCCTTCGAGACGGATGAGAATTGGGCGTCGCGGCGAGCCCGCGCCGCCATGGGCGGCGTCGAGGGCGCGCACGAGTGTGCGGATCGCGGCTTCGAAGGCGGCGCTGTCGAAGGCACGATCACCCATGAAGCGCGGCAGCGAGATGGTTGCGCCAATGATGCTGCCTTCAGCGTCAGAGCGAACGGCGCCGGTTGGATCGATGGCGCCGTCAGCGAAGGCGGTGAGGGCGTGGCCGCCAGCTTCCGGCGCGGCGATGGTGATGCGGCGGTGCGCGGGCTCGGCACCCGCGTCGAGTGCGGCGGTGTAGGCGCCGCGTGCGACGGCGCCGGTGAGCGCAGCGAGGATGTCGGCGTCGGGTGCGCCGGCGAGGCGCGCGCCGGCGGCTTTGCGTTGCACGCCGCCGTGTTCAGCGTTGAGGCCGTTGCGCACGGCTTCGATGGCGAGTTCAGCAAGCGCTGCATCGAGCGCGCGTGCGCCGGCGGCAAGCGCGGCGCTGGCGCGTGCACGCGATGTGGCTGCGGCGATGATTTCAGTGGCGGCGTCGCCGTGCGGGCGCACGAGGATGGTTGCGCCATCTCGGCCGATTGGATCGGCGAGGCGCGCGGCAGCGTCGAGCGCATCAAGTGCCGCTGGTGATGGTGAACCCGCGATGCCAAGCTTGGCGCCGGCGGCGAGCAAGGTTTGCGCGCGCGCGATGGCTTCAAGTTCGTCGCTGCGTTGCGTTGGCCAGTGCAGCAGTGCGGCGGAGACGGTGAGTTCCGCGCCGGGCGAAAGTGCTGCGCGCATCAGCGGCGCATCGAGCAACGCGCGGCCGCTCTCGATCAGTTTCAGCACATCCTTGCCGAGGGCCGGATCATCGGCCCAGGCGCCAATGCGCTCGGCGGCTCGCTTCAGCGCCTTGGAGACGCTGGGCCCGGCAGGCGTTTCGACAGCGACGCCGGTGTCGAGCGCCGCCTGGATCATGGATTCAGTCCAAGCGTCCGGGGCCTCCGCCGCAGGGCGGATGTCGTCGTCGTGATCCTGGGCCATGGCTAGCCTCCCTAAGCCAAGCGCCGACTCTACCTTTGATCCGGGCTCGCAATCAATATGTAGTGGGTATCAGCTCTGGATAACTACAGGATATTGTTTCGAAGGCGTACTGGACGGGGACGGCGGCGCTCGTCATATTCCCGGCCGCCAAGCCATCGGAGTCGCAGAACCGGCCCGAAAACGGCCATTTGGCGGAGACAAACAGAAGCCAATGCTCAAACGGATTTTCACCTGGTGGAACGGCGCCACCCTGGGCGCGCTGTTCGATATCGGCCGGCGTGGGGTCTTCGTGGGCGAAGACGAGCAGGGCAACAAATATTACGAAGAGAAGCGGCCGAGCATTGAACGCCGCAAGCGCCGCTATGTGATTTACAACGGTCTCGCCGAGGCTTCGCGCGTATCGCCCGATTGGCACGGCTGGATGCATCACACGATTGCTGAGCCGCCGACCGTGGCGCCGCTGAAGCGTCAGAAGTGGGAAAAGCCGCACCAGCCAAACTTGACCGGCACGGTGCGCGCGTATCGGCCGAAGGGTTCGCTCGCGCGGGGTGGTGTTAGGCAAGCATCAACGGCTGACTACGAGGCTTGGTCGCCGGATTCGGGGAAGAGCCAATGAACGCAGAACGTTGGGGTGAAACCATTCTTGGCGCCATCGTCGCGGTTGTGGCGGTGGGATTCTTTGCATTTGCAGCGGCGCAAGCGGGCCAGAACACTGGCGGCGCAGGCTACGAATTGCGCGCAAGCTTCCAACGCGTCGATGGCGTTGGCGTTGGCTCGGATGTGCGCATTTCCGGCGTGAAGGTTGGCGTCGTGCGCACCGTCGCGCTCGATCCGACGACGTTCAACGCCGTGCTGACGCTCGGCATCAATAATGGCGTCGAAGTGCTCGACAATAGCACCGCGCGTATCGCGACTGATGGCTTGCTCGGCGGCGGCTATGTCGCGATCGAACCGGCGGGCCTTGAGGCGCTCGCGGCCGGTGGCGAAATTCCGAACACCCAGGGTTCGGTCGACCTGCTGACATTGTTTGCGAGCATGGCTGGCGGGGGATCGGGGGATTCTGAGTCGTCTTCGACCGAGGAAACTACTCCATGATCCGCACGCTCGTCGTCGCCGCTACGATTTTGACGCTCAGCGTCGGCCCTGCTTTCGCGCAGCGCGCTGTGGTGCGCGGCCTCGATAAGATCACTGGCCACGCGCGCGACTACACGCTGACGGTTGGCCGCGCCGCTCGCATCGGCTCGCTCGAAGTGATCGCACGCTCGTGCTCGAAGGCGGCGCCAGAAGAAACGCCGGAAGTGAAGATCTACGTCCAGGTGTTCGATCACCCGCCAGCGCGTGAAGGCGAAGAGAGCGAACGCCGCGAAGTGTTCCATGGCTGGATTTTCGCTTCGAGCCCGGCGCTCAATGCGTTGGATCACCCGACGTATGACATTTGGGCCGTCGACTGCCGCTGATAGCGGCTGGTTTATTCCGCCGACGATCTATCGTTCAAATCTGTAACGCTCCTGGACTCAGCTAGACTGAGCGCCAAGCGGACGGCGCATGCGTCGTCCGAGAGGGAGGAGCGTCATGCGCTATAATGGGCACAACGTGCTTGCGATCGTGGTCGCGGCGATTGCGGTCTGGGCGATTGGTTTTCTGATCTACGTCGTCTTGTTCCAGCAGCAATGGCTGCAATGGATGGGCGTTACCGAAGCCGAGATGCAGCAAGACAACGGCCGTATGCCGTTCATGGTGGTGATGCCATTCTTGCAAGCGATCGGCATTTCGCTCGCTGTGAAGTGGCGCAATACGTCCGGCTGGATGGCAGGGGCGATGACGGGCGTGCTGATGGCGATCTTCCTCGCGATCGCGGCGCGCATGTACGGCTGGGTCTATTCGTTCGAACCGAACGAGCTCTTTGGCCTCGATTGCATGCACTACCTGCTCACCCACGCGGTGGCGGGGGCCATTTTGGGCGCGTGGAAATAGCGTTTCGTGACAGGCATGGCCGTTCGGGCTAAGCGGACGGCCATGCGCATTCTCTGCACCAACGATGACGGCATCCACGCAACGGGGCTGGCGATCCTCGAGAAGATCGCAGGCACGATTAGCGATGATGTCTGGGTGATCGCGCCGGAGCAGGAGCAATCGGGCGCATCGCGGGCACTAACGCTGACTGATCCCATCCGCGTGCGTCAGGCGGGGCCGAAGAGGTTCGCAGTGTCGGGGACACCGACGGATTGCGTGCTGCTTGGTGTCGAGCATCTGATGGATGGCGTGGCGCCGGACTTGGTGCTCTCGGGCGTCAATCGTGGGCAGAACATCGCGGAGGATGTCACGTTCTCCGGCACCATCGCTGGCGCGATGCAGGGGATGCAGTTGGGCATTCCGGCGATCGCGCTGAGCCAGGCGCGCGGCTTTCGTGGAGAAGAGGCCAAGATTCCGTGGGAGACGGCGGAGACGTATGGGCCGGGCATTGTCGGCAAATTGCTGAAGCAAGGCTGGCCGAAGGACGTGCTGATCAACATCAACTTTCCGGACGCGCTGCCAGGGGACGTTAGCGCGGTTGAAGTGACAACGCAGGGGCGGCGCGATCATCACATCGTCTATGCCGACAAGCGCACCGATCCGCGTGGCGGCACATATTATTGGCTGGGTTTTCGCGGCCAGCTCTCCAATCCGCCGGAAGGTTCGGATCTTCGCGCGATCTATAGCGGGCGCATTTCGGTGACGCCGCTGCACATCGATCTCACGCACATGCCGACCGTGCACGATCTCAAGGGCGTGCTGGGCGGCGCGCCGCCGAAGGTGGACTGACGCGTGGATCCATCCCGGTTGATGCGCTTCGTGCTGGAGATGCGCCAAGCTGGCGTGACCGATGCACGCGCGCTGTCGGCGCTGGAGCGCACGCCGCGCACGCATTACGCGCCGGAGCATCTCGAAGGCTTGGCGCTTGATGATGTCGGGCTGCCGTTGGCGCATGCGCAGACGATGACGAAGCCTTCGCTGGTTGGGCGCATGATCGCGGCGTTGGCGCCGGAAGTGGGCGAGACGGTGCTTGAGGTTGGAACAGGGTCTGGCTTTCAGGCGGCGGCGATTTCGACGGTGGCGCAGAAGGTTGTGACGCTTGAGCGCTGGAACGATCTGACGGTCGCGGCGCGCGGAAAGTTCGGAACGGCGCGCCTGATGCGCACGTACGCGCACATGGCTGATGGCTTCGATGGCTGGGCCGATGAAGCGCCCTACGACCGCATCATCATCAATGCGGCGCTGGAGGATTTTCCGCCTCCGCTGCTGGAACAGCTCAAACAAGGCGGCGTGATCGTTGCGCCTTTGGGAGATGCGCAAAACCAGCGTTTGATCCGTTTTCGCAACGGACAGCGTGAAGATCTGGGGCCGATCCGCATGCAGCCGCTGGAGCGCGATGTGGGCGAGGCCCCTCCGGCGGGTTGAGCGCGGGCGCGATTCTCACAGAGACTGCGGCCATGATGCGCGCCGCGCTTCTTTCGCTGATCGGGCTTGCCGCGTGCGCTTCGGGCAGCGGTGCGCCGATCTCGTATGGCGGGGGTGGTTCGCCGCCGCCGCAACAGCAACGGCCAGCGCGGGCGCAGCAAGAGGCGCCGCCGCCACCGCGGCCGCAGCCGGTGCAAGCCCCACCAGATTGGGCGGACGGTCAGGGCACGCCGCTTTCGCAGTACGCCTTGCAGCCGAGCGACGCGCAGCCGTTTGATCCAACGCGCCTGCCGCGCTCGCACACCGTCGGGCCGAACGAGACACTGCATGACGTGGCCACGCGCTACCAAGTGCCGGTGCGTGCGCTGATCGATCAGAACGGGCTTGAGCCACCTTATGCGCTTTCAGCGGGACGCGTGCTCGAATTGCCGCCGCCGCGCCTGCATACGGTGGCGCGCGGGGAGACGCTGGAAGATATCGCTGACCACTATCACATCGACACGCGCTCGCTCGCTTTGCTCAACCGCATGCAGCCGCCTTACGAAGTGCGCCGTGGCGAACGCATCGTACTGCCAGCCATGGCGCAGGAGCGCGCTCCCGAAGCGCCAGCAGTCGCCGCCACACCCTTGCCCCGCGGTTCGGGACGGTTTGCTTGGCCGTTGAGCGGGGATGTCGTGGCGCGCTTTGGCAGCCAGCCCGACGGCACGCGATTGGACGGCATCGAGATCGCGGGCCGCGAAGGCGCGCAGGTGTTAGCGGCGGCGGATGGCGACGTCGTCTATGCTGGCGCCGACATTCAAGGTTTGGGCGATCTGATCCTCGTGCGGCACGCCGAGAACTATGTGACGGCGTACGCCTACAATCGCCGTGCGCTGGTGCGTGAAGGCCAACGCGTGCGCACTGGGCAAGCCATTGCCGAGCTTGGAACGCGGCCCGACGGGCGGGCGCGTCTGCTGTTTCAAGTGCGTAGGGGCAGCGACGCGCTCGACCCCGCGCCTTTGATGGCGGCCCAGCAGCGGTGACCTGCGGCGAAACGGCGCAAACCAATGTTGGGCACTGATTGAAAAGGCGCCGCGCGCCGATATAGTCCCGGCCGTCTTAAGGGGCTATGTCCCCGCAATCCTTCCTAATACGTGGACGGCCACGTCCGTCCCTCGCGAGGCTCAATGTTCATTTCTGATGCGTATGCGCAAACGGCGGCCGGCGGCGATCCGACCACCGGTCTCATCATGCAGATCGCGCCGCTCATCCTGATCTTCGTCGTGTTCTACTTCTTGCTGATCCGTCCGCAGCAGCAGGCGCGCAAGAAGCACATGGAGACGATCGCGAACCTGAAGAAGAACGACATAGTCGTCACGTCGGGTGGCTTGATCGGCAAGGTAAAGTCGGTGGCGGACGACGAAGTGCGCGTCGAGCTTGCGCCGAACGTCGATGTGCGCGTTGTTCGCGGCACGATCGCTGAAGTGCGCTCGAAGACCGAGCCGGCGCCGGCTAACGACTCCAAGGCGGAATAGAACACATGCTTCAGGTCGCCCGTTGGCGTGTGATCCTTGTTGCGGTTGTGACCGCGATGGGGATCGCGTTCGCGTTTCCGAATTTCGTGCCCGAGCAGATGCGGGCGCAGATTCCGAGCTTCTTGCCAAAGCAGGCGATCAATTTGGGTCTCGATTTGCGCGGCGGGTCGCAGCTGCTGCTCGAGATTGATACGGCTACGCTTCGTCGCCAGCAGCTCGACAATTTCGCGGACCTGATGGCTCAAGCGTTGCGCGATGCCGAGCCGCGCATTCGCTTCACGGGGCGCGGCGTCGTGTCGGACGCCGCACGCGTTCGTGTGACCGATCCAGAGCAAATGGACGCTGCTTTGCGGATGTTGCGCCCGCTTGGCCAATCGCAAGCTACGGGCAACGATGTCGCGACCTTCACCCAAACGCCCGATGGTTTCATTGAGGCGCGATTGAGTGAAACCTACATGCGCGAGCTTAGCCGCCAAGCGGCGCAGCAATCGGTAGAAATCATCCGCCGCCGCATCGACCCGAACGGCACGAGCGAAGTGTCCATCGCGCGTCAGGGCGACAGTCGTATCATTGTGCAGGCGCCGGGTGTGGCGGATCCGGAGATGCTCAAGGAGCGCATCGGCCAAACCGCGCTGATGACTTTTCATATGGTGCGGGAAGTTTCGCCGGAAGAAAGCGCGGCGGGACAGATCCCGCCAGGCACGATGGTGGTTCAGCCCTATCCTCAAAGCCAGGGAACGCCCGAGGTTGTCGAACGGCGGCCGCGATTTACGGGGGAGCGGCTCACGCGCGCCAATCCCTCGACCGATCAGCAGACCGGTGAATTCGTCCTTAGCTTCGCGCTGGATCGCCAAGGGACGACGCAGTTCTGCCGTATCACGCGGGAAAACACCGGGCAGCGTTTCGCAATCCTGCTCGACAACCTAGTGCTGACGGCGCCGCGCATCAACGAACCGATTTGCGGCGGCACCGGTCAGATCTCGGGGAATTTCACTGCGGAGACGGCCAACAATCTCGCCGTCATGTTGCGCGCGGGCGCGCTGCCGGCGCCGCTGTCTGTTATCGACGAGCGCACGGTTGATGCGAGCCTGGGCGCGGACGCGATCGAGTCTGGCGCCAAGGCGTCGGCGATTGCCGGCATAGTCACGTTCTTGTTCATGGTGTTGGCGTACGGGTTGCTCGGAATCTTTGCCTGCGTCGCGTTGGTGGTGAACTTCATCTTGATCATCGCCGCGATGTCGATGATCGGCGCAGCACTGACGCTTCCGGGGATCGCTGGCCTCATCCTCACCATCGCCATGGCGGTCGACGCCAACGTTCTGATCTACGAACGTATGCGCGAGGAAGCAGGTGCGGGACGAAGTCCGGCGCTCAGTATCGACGCAGGCTTCAGCCGCGCGATGATCACCATCATCGACGCCAACCTTACGACGATTTTGGCGGCGGCGATTCTGTTCCAGTTCGGCGCCGGGCCGGTGCGCGGATTCGCGTGGACGCTTTCCATTGGCGTCATCACTTCGGTGTTCACCGCTGTGCTTGTGACGCAAATTCTGATTGCGTGGTGGTTCCGCATGGCGCGGCCCAAAACGCTGCCGATTTAAGAGGATCGTGACCTATGGCTTGGTGGCCTCTTATTCGGCTTCTACCCAAGAAAACGAACTTCACCTACGTGAAGTTCGCGGGCTTTGCCGCGTTTCTTTCGATCGCTGCGGTCGCGGCGTCGCTTGGCTCGATGTTCACCGGCGGCTTCCGTGACAATCCGATCGAGATTTATCAAAACGCGAGCGGCTCGCCATTGGCGCGCTTGGGCGCGATCATGGAACGCGGATACAATCTCGGCATCGATTTTCGCGGCGGTGTTTCGATCCTCATTGAGGCGCCAGGACCGATTGACCAGGAAGAATTGCGTGCGCTCGGGCAGCGGGCGCAAGAGGGCGATGTGGAAGTGCAGGGCACGACTTGCCGGCCGGTGAACGGACCGCCGTATTGCGCCATCCTCAACTTCGAGACAGCGCCCGACCAAGCCGACACGGTGGAGGAAATCCGCGATGGGTTGGGCGTGGTCGCCGAGGGCGCGCGCATCGCCAACGTGGATTCGGTGAGTGCGAAAGTGTCCGAGGAATTGTTCTCCGGCGGCTTGATCGCGCTCGGCCTCGCGATCCTGCTGATGCTTGTCTACATCTGGTTTCGCTTTGAATGGTACTTCGCGTTGGGCGGGGTCTTGGCGCTCTTCCACGACGTCATTCTGACGCTCGGCGTATTCTCGTTCTTCCGCATCGAGTTTACACTGACCATCATCGCGGCCCTGCTCACGATCGTTGGTTATTCCATGAACGATACGGTCGTCGTGTTTGACCGGCTGCGCGAGAATTTGCGCAAGTACAAGAAGATGCCCTTGGGCGAGTTGGTCGATCTTTCGCTCAACGAAACGCTTTCCCGCACAATCATTACGGGTTGTACGGCGCTGTTTGCCCTGATCGGTCTCCTTTATTTGGGTGGTGAGGCGCTTTCGGGCTTCGCTATCGCGATGATCTTCGGCATTCTAATTGGTACGTATTCGTCGCTGTACGTGGCTGCGCCCGCGATCCTCATGTGGGGCGTGAAGCGCGGACGTGAAGGCGGCGGCAATACGCGCGAGGTCCCGCAGACAGCGGGTTAAGGGCGAGGGGCAACACCTCTCCTCGTGCGCGGGCTGGAGGAGAGGTTATGGCCTGGTTTCTGAGCAATTTGCGTTACGTCGCGTGGACCGCGCTTGCGGTGGCGGCGCTGTTTCTAATCTACTTCGCGATGGGCGTGGCGGGGTATTCGTTCGGCGACGCCGCCTTCTGGGAAGCGGCGCTGCGTTGGGGACATGTGCTCGTCGGCATCATGTGGATCGGCCATCTCTACTATTTCAATTTCACGCAGATCCCCAACATGCCGAAGGTGCCGGATGAGCAGAAGCCTGCGGTGACGAAGGTGATCGCGCCGGCGGCGCTCTATTGGTTCCGTTGGGGCGCGATGTTGACGTTGATCACTGGCCTGCTACTCGCATGGAATCAAAACTACTTGCTGCAAGCACTGACGTTCGGCGCGCTGGACGATCCAAGCTTTGCCGTGCCGAAGCACATCTTGATCGGCATCGGCATGTGGCTGGCCATCATCATGTGGTTCAACGTCTGGTTCATCATCTGGCCGAACCAACAAAAGGCGCTGAACATCGACAACAAGTATCCGACATTGGATGCCGCCGCCAAAGCGGCAGCCGGCAAGACGGCAATGCTGTTCTCGCGCACCAACACCTTCCTCTCAGCGCCGATGCTGGTGGCGATGACGGGCGCCAGCACGCTGTTCTGACCGAACCGGAAAACCTGCAACGACGCCCGCGCTGTTACAGCGCGGGCGTTTTGCATTAGAACGCGCCGATGGCCGATGAACTCGACCAATTGGTGCGCCGCGTTGACGAAGATCGTTGGCTGGCATCGCGCTTTGCGCCTGAGCAGGTGCGGGCGCGGCTGATTGCGCTCTATGCTTTGAATTACGAGATCGCGCGCACGGCGGAGAGCGTGAGCGAGCCGGGGCTTGGTGCGATCAGGTTGGAATGGTGGCGTGAAGGGTTGGAAGAAGTCGCGGATGGCGCAACGCCGCGTCAGCAGCCGGCGCTTTCCGAGCTGGGACGCAAAATCAAGGATCCACTACACGCAAAGCTGCTGCAGGCGCTGATCGGAGCGCGCCACAAGGATTTTGAGCCGCAGCCGTTCGCGTCGTGGGACGATCTCGACGCGTACGTGGATGACACTGCGGGCGTTCTGCTGGAAGTTTGCATAGAACAATGCGGCGCGCCGCGAGGGGCGCCAGAGGCGTTCGTTACGGCGGCGGGGCGTGCGTGGGGCTACACCGGGCTGTTGCGCGCAGCCGAGCATTGGAAGGGACGCGGGCGCTCAACTTTGCCAACCGGCGCGACGCGCGAAGAGATGCTAAAGCGCGCACGCGGCTATCATGCGGAAGCGCGAAGGCTCGCGAGCGGGCTTCCTTCGGAGGTGTTCCCTGCGATCGGTTATCTCGCGCTCACGCCCGGATACCTCCGCAGGATGGTGGCCGGTCGAATCGACTATCCATTGTTGTTGCGGCAGGCTCGGACTGTGGCGGCCTCTGCTACGGGTGCGCTCTAACGCTGAGCAGTGCGGCGTTCGCGGGCCTCGCGTGTGGCTTCACGGATGCGGGCGTTGAGCAGGGGTTCGTTGAAGCCCGAGATAAGTTCGCCGTTGATGACGAAACCGGGCGTACCGGTGATGTTGTAGTCGACAGCATGGCCACGGTTGTCTTGCAGCAGTTGCACGATCGCTTGGTCGCTCATCGCCCGGCGCATACGCGCAACGTCGATGCCGCTCTGGCGTGCAATCCGATCGATCTCCACGGAATTGAGTTCGCGATTGAGCGGGAAGCTCATCAGCGCGCGGTGGAATTGTAGGAAGCGGCCCTGCGGCATGGCGGCGATCGCAGCTAGCGAAGCCTCGTGGGATTCCTGGCTGAGAATAGGCAATTCCTTGAAGACGACGCGAACATCTCGGCGGCTGCGGGTGAGGTCGATCACCCATTCGAGTGAGGCGTGGCAGTAAGCGCAACGATAGTCGTAGAACTCGACGATGGTGACGGGCGCGTCAGCGGGTCCGATGGCGAAATCGCGCGGGTCGCTTTTGATTTCTTGCCAGCGTTCGGCGCTCACGCGGGTTTCGAGCGCATCGAGCGCTTCGCGCAGAACATCGGGATTCCGCACCAGATATTCGCGGACCACAGCGCGAATTTCCGCCTGCTCCTGAGCGTTGAACGTTTGCGCCGAAGCCGGCGCAGCCATCAGGACGAGGGCGAACAGAGCCAAAAGGCGCGAAAACACGGCGTTCTTCATCTCGTTGCAATGGCCGTTTTTTCGCGATCAGGCAAGTTTAGCTGCGGCGGCGCTCAGCCCGCTCGCGGACCTCGTTGCCGGCGAAGTTCACAATGTCGGAGGCGCGCTGATAGTCCGTCGTGTTGCGTGGCAAGGTCCGGCGCGCACGCTCCGCGAAACTCAGAGCACTGTTGTAGTCGCCGATTGAGAAGCTCGCTTCGGCCGACGCCAGCTGGGCCAAAGACTCTTCGCCACGCTCATAGCGGGCCGACGCAATTTCACGCCAGGCGAACCCGTTGTCTGGTTCTTTCCGGACGACATCGCGCAGTAGCCGAAGCGCCTCTTCGGAGCCGACCCGGCCTTCCGCGGTGGTGAGCGCACGCGCGAGGTTTACCTGCAACAGCGGCTGACCGGGGGCGTATTCAAGAGAGCGACGATAGTACGCGACGGATTCCGCGGCGCGGCCGTTCTCGAAAAGAACCTGGCCCATCAATTCTTGGAAGTATGCGTTGCGGGGCTCAGCGGCCATAAGCGCTTCAAGTTCCCCGCGCGCTTGATCAAATTTTGAGACGCGATAGTACGCGATCGCCCGCGCGTAACGCGCGGGCGCGGATGTATCGCGCAGCGGATATCGCGCCAGCACCTGACCTTCTGAACGAATGAAGCCGATGAGCTTCGCCTGCATGAATTGGAAGCGGCGGATGTTGTCTGGCGTATCGACCGCCTCGCGATGCGAGGCGGCTTCGACGCGTTGGCGTAGAGCCTCAACACGATCGGAGGTGAATGGGTGGGTCATCATCCACGGCGGCGCGCGCCGGGCCATGAATTCATATGGACGAATCTGCGCGTTGAAGAAGGTGATCAGGCCGCGACCGGATTGACCCGTCGCTTCGAGCGCCTCCATGCCGAACTGGTCAGCGGCGCTTTCTTGCGCTTGCGTGAACTGTACGAAGCTCGCCATGCCGAACGCCTGCGAACCTGCAATAAGCGCGGCGCCGGCGTCTGGCGCGCCGGCCGCGATCGCCAGCACGCCGAGGCCGATCGAGATGAGCATCGGACCGACCGCTGTGTTCGCGGCCTCGCGCGAGCGCGAAAGGTGGCCGCCGACGATGTGGCCAGTTTCGTGCGCGAGCACGCCGATAACTTCGTTCGGCGTGTCGGCGCGCATGATGAGGCCGGTGTGGACGAAGATGTTCTGCCCGCGCGCAACGAAAGCGTTCACGCTGTCTTCGTTGACGATGTAGAGGTGCACGTCGTCAGGACGCAGACCGCCAGCTTCGAGCAGCGGGTTGGTGTAGACGCGCAACGTGTCTTCGATCTCGGCATCGCGGATCAGCGATTGGGCTGAGGCTTGCTGGCCCGCCATCAATGCCAGCGCGCTTAAGGCGGCCACCGCGCCTACTGCGCTGCGGCCAAGCGTTGAGAGAAGAGACGCGGCCATGCCCGCTCCTTGATTCCGCTTCCCGCCCCAGACCGGTTGAAGCGCCGGTTTGGGGCGGGAACAAGGCCTTACGCCTTAGCAGTTCGTCAGTTCTTTTTCGACCAGCGGGAGAGGCGTGAGAAGAACTTGTCGCGCCGCTCTTGGTCCGGTTCGTAGTTCGGTTGCTCAGCGACGGGTTCCGGCGCCGGCGCCTCAGCGACGGCGGCGATTGCCTCGCGGTAGGTTTCCGTCACGGGCTCGGCTGCGGGATGCGTGATAATCTCCGCCTCGTGCGGCGCAGGCGCGATTTCCTCGATCTCGGCGCGCGCTGGCGCTTCTTGGCGGCGAGCGTCGCCATTGCGGTGCGGTCGCTCCGGACGCGGGGTCAGGTGCTTCAGATCCGCGCTGACGAAATCGAGCCATTCGCCACCATCGACCTCGTAGACGCGGCGGCCACGACCACGGCCGCGGCGACGGCGGCGCCCGTTACGTCCGCCGCGTTCTTCGCGAGCAGCGGCAGGCTTCGGCGTTTCGGCTTCTTCGTCGCTACGCGCTTCGATCTCATCGCCATGGCGGCGCTTGCCGCCACGGCGGCCACGACGGCGGCGGCGTTTGCGGTCGTCGCCTTCCGCGTCGCCACTGGCGGCGATGCTCGGCGCGGCTTCCGCGTCAGCTTCCTCGTCTTCGCCCTCGTCCTCGGCAGCGGCGGCGCGCGCATCGGCCTCTTCAGCTTCGATCTCGATGTCGCGGCGTTGCTGCTGTTTGCTGCGACCGCGCGCAGGCGCTGCTTCGACTTCTTGCTCCTCGGCTTCGTCTTCGAGGCCGCCGTCGAGCACAATGAGTTCGAAGTCGCCCGAGTGCATTGCGGGCGACGCGCCGATGCGGACGCGGACGTTGTTGTTCTCTTCGATGGTCGCCAGCGCATCGCGCTTTTCGTTGAGGAGATAGATCGCCGTATCGGACGCCGTGCGCGCCTCAATCAGACGGTTCTTTTTCTTGGCGGCAGCTTCATCGAGAGCACGCAGCAGTGCGAGCGAGGCGCTTTCGACGGAGCGTACCCGTCCTGAGCCTTGGCAATGTTCGCAAACGTGGCTGGTGCCCTCCAGCACGCCGGTGCGGCGGCGCTGGCGGGAGAGTTCAAGCAGACCGAAGCCGCTGATCTTGCCCATTTGCACACGGGCGCGATCGAAGCGGAGATTATCCTTCATCCGCTTTTCGACGACGCGATCGTTCTTCGACTCTTCCATGTCGATGAAGTCGATAACGATGAGGCCGGCGAGATCGCGCAGGCGCATCTGCCGCGCTGCTTCGTCAGCGGCTTCCAGATTTGTCTTGAACGCGGTTTGCTCGATGTTGCGTTCGCGCGTGGCGCGGCCGGAGTTCACGTCAATGGCGACGAGCGCTTCGGCCTGGTTGATGACGATGTAGCCGCCGGACTTCAGCGTCACGATCGGCGAATAGATCGAGTCCAGCTGCTTTTCGACGCCGTGCTTGGCGAAGATCGGCGTTGTGTCCTTCCACAAGTGCACGCGCTTGGCGTGGGAAGGCATGAGCATGCGGACGAAGTCCTTGGCTTCCTTGTAGGCGCCTTCGCCGTCGACATGAATTTCATCGACGTCTTTGTCGTAGAGATCGCGGATCGCGCGCTTCACCAGCGAGCTTTCCTCGTAGATGAGCGCCGGCGCCACGGACTTCATGGTTTCGTCGCGGATCGTTTCCCAAGCGCGCGAGAGATATTCGTAGTCGCGCTTGATCTCGGTTTTGGTGCGCTTGGCGCCTGCCGTGCGGATGATGAGTCCCTGGCCCTGCGGCACTTCAAGATCGGTGGCGATCTTTTTCAGGCGCTTGCGATCCGTCGCTTGCGTGATCTTGCGCGAGATGCCGCCGCCACGGCCGGTATTCGGCATCAGCACGCAATAGCGGCCGGCCAGCGAGAGGTAGGTCGTGAGCGCAGCGCCTTTGTTGCCGCGCTCTTCCTTTACCACCTGCACCAGCATGATCTGGCGGCGGCGGATGACTTCTTGGATCTTGTAGCGGCGCGTCAGGATGCGGCGGCGGCGCTCGTCGAGCGCGTCGTCGTCTTCCTCGGCCTTCTCGGCTTCGGCTTCAGCCTCGGCGAGTTCCGCCTTGATCGATTCCTGATCGGCGTGCGGGATCGCGTAATAGTCGGGATGGATTTCCGAGAAGGCGAGGAAGCCGTGGCGATTGCCGCCATACTCAACGAAGGCAGCCTGCAGCGACGGCTCTACGCGCGTCACCTTGGCGAGATAGATATTGCCTCTGAGTTGTTTTCTGCTCGCTACCTCGAAATCGAAATCTTCAACTGTCTTGACGTCGAGCACCGCAACCCGGGTTTCTTCCGGGTGGGCGGCGTCGATCAACATTTTCTTGGCCATTAAGGGCTCCGTAGGCGCCGCGCGCACGGGCCTCCAGGCTTCCGGAACGAGCCGGGGCGGAGGCGGCGAGGCGACGCAAAGTCATGAGTGGTGATCCTGCGCGATCGCGGCCTCGGCCCTTGGGGCCTCCGGCGCTAAGATCGATCGCTGAACGGATCATAAGTGGGCTCCAGTTGACGCCGTCTGAAGGGACGGCGCTTACGCTTCCGGCCGGGGGCATGGGCTTCCGAGGTCCGAACGCGGGCGCATAGAGCAGCGCCGCAGGGCCTGGTTTCGCCGATCCGCAGGGCGGGAGCGCGCCGGGCGCCTGGGGATAACTCCCGTCTGGCGCCTGCGGCGATGGCTGACACATATGCATGATTTGGTAAGGCGGGGGAAGGGTCTGAGGCCGCCTAACGGGACGGTGGCGGGATAAGTTCTGGCCGAAGGACGCCGGCGCCGTCCGCTGCCATCTCGTAGCCGGGGGCCAGCTGTAGGGTCCAGCCGGGGCCAGACAGTCCGCCTGGGGCTGGGTTGGACGCCACCAAGCGGCTGAAGTCCGGCGCGATGAGCGCGCCTTCGTTAGCGCGGATCTCGCCCCAGCGATCGCGGAGCACCAAGGCCTGATAGATGTTGCCCAGGCCGTCGACGGGCGTGACCCGATCCGGGTCGAACTCAAACTGCATCTGCTCAAGAGGAAGCTCGATACGCGGCCCGGTTGTAAAGCGCGCCCGGAAGTTGGCGATCACTTGGCGCTGGGCTTCGGCCCGGGCGCGCTCCTCGGAGGCAATTTGGGGGCCGCCGTAGCGCTCGGCCCGTCGCTGCAGATTGCGCGCGGACAGCGCCTGTGCACGTACGCGCGAAACTAGAAGGTCTGCGGGGGGATGGCCGCCAAGGTCCCGCCGCCAGTCCGGTTGGTAGTCGTCGAGCAGCAGACCGTAGGCGGGGCCGCTGGCATAGGCGTAGGCGCGCGCGAACGCTTCGTGCCTGTCGTGCGCCTCGAGCGTGCGGGCGGCGAACAGGTTGGCGTCGTCGCCGGCGCCGAGCTTCACGCCCGTGTACGACGCGAGGCCTTCATTGCGGTCGAGTGTTGCTTCTTGGCTTGCGGCGTCCGGGAAGGCCGCATGGCGTGCGAGCCGAAACGCGAGTGCGTCGCGGAGCGCCGTCTGCCGTGAGCGGCCATTGGAGAGCAGCGCGGTGGAAAGTGCGCGTAGCTCGAGACGCATGAGATAGCGGCCGCGCTCCGTCTCAAGGTGCGCGGCGTTGACGTTGCCCATAGGCAGATTGATCGACGCTTGAATGCGGTGCCACGCCTCGTGCGCGATCAGCACGCGTCGCGCTTCGGCGTCCTCCGGTAACGGACCGACAACCATGATCCAGCGCACGCCTCCCCAATCGACCGTGGTGTTCGCGACAGGCACGCCTTGCGGCAGCGTGCCAACCCAGCCGCCATTGGCGGTGAGCGTGAACAGGCCGAGGCCGTCGCGCTGGGTGGCGTAAGCTTGGCGCGTTTGGCCGTCGACGATGATCAATGGACCGCAGAGCGAGGCGCCCCACAGCTGGCCGCGGTCCCGGTTGCACATGCCTTGGAGCTCGGTCACGGCGGCGGATTGCAGGCGGTAGTCCTGCGCCAGCGCGGAGGCTGGGCAAAGAACCAAGTAGGCGGCGGCAATCCAGGCGCGCATACCGCAGAGTGAACACGGCGTTGGAATTCACTCAAGTCATGCTGCGACGGGCGGTAGTAAAGCCTGCGTCAACCAACTGCATTTCGACTGTGGTTAGTGTCCGGTTCACCTTCCTTTTCAACTCGATAGCAAGCGGGTTCGGGTATTTTCCCGATCTTCATGGACGTTACTCGTCGCTCCTTCGCCTTCTTCGGCGCGGCTGCCATTGGCAGCGCGGCGATGACCGGGCGCGCCTTCGCGGACCCGCCATCGGCGATCCGTGGCGTCCTCGTGCAGGACGCGGGCGCGGCCTGCCGCGTGACGCTGGCGCTCGACCGCCCGGCGCAGGCGCGGACGTTCTTCCTGAGCGAACCGTCGCGTTTCGTGATCGATGTCGCCAATGCCCAGTTCGCGCTGCCGGGTGGCGCAAGCGGCCAAGGGCCGGGCGCGGGCGTGGTGCGCCGTTTCCGCTATGCGCCGCAGGCCAATGGCGTGTCGCGCGTGGTGCTCGATCTTGAGGCGCCGGCGAGCATCGTGCGCCAAGAACTCGGCGGCCGCCGCAACGCGGCGATCAGTTTTGATATCGCCGCTAACGCGCCGTTTGCACCTACGCCTACGCCGGTTGAACAACCACGCCGTCAGCAAGGACGCCGCAAGATCGTTATCGACGCTGGCCACGGTGGGCGCGACCCTGGTGCGATCGGTGTCGCCGGTACGCGTGAGAAAGACGTTGTGCTGCATAGTGCGCTGATGTTGCGCGATGCACTGCGGCCGCGCGGCTACGATGTGGCGCTGACGCGCGACACGGACACGTTCGTCGAACTCGAAAACCGCGTGCGGTTTGCGCGCGATCAGCATGCTGACCTGTT
Source organism: uncultured Caulobacteraceae bacterium (assembly GCA_902826145.1). GTDB lineage: Bacteria > Pseudomonadota > Alphaproteobacteria > Caulobacterales > Aquidulcibacteraceae > Vitreimonas. The sequence goes on along the minus strand of CADEDT010000002.1, from coordinate 9,382 downwards.
CATCTCCGTGCACGCCGATGCGAGCCCCAATCGTGAGACGACGGGCGCGTCCGTCTACACGCTGTCGGATAGCGGCGCGAACCGCGCGCAGAACATGATGGCGTCGCAGAACTGGAATCTGGATCTGGGCGACACCCGGGAGTCGCTGGCCCGCGATATCCTGGTCGACCTCGCTCAGCGCGAAACCACCAACCGCTCCGCGCAGTTTGCGCAAGTAGTTATCCCAAAGCTGGCCCAAGTTGCCCCGCTGGTGCGCAATACCCACCGCAGCGCTGGGTTCTTCGTTTTGCTGGCCCCGGACGTGCCGGCCGTGCTGATCGAGACGGGTTTCCTCAGCAACGCTACGGACGAGCGACGCCTCGCGGACCCCCGCGCCCGCGAGCGCATGGCAGAGGCCATGGCGCAGGCTGTGGACGCCTATTTTGCCGCGCCTGCGATGTATGCGGCCGCCGACTAATTTTGGCGCGAATCTTAAGCTAAATCCGCTATCTTACGGACGCTGTTCTGGCCTTAATCGCGCCGCATTACGGGGCGAGGCCGGGCAGCTCTATTAACACGCGCGCAGAAGCGGGGCGCAATGTCGCGAACAAGTTCATACGACCGCGGTTGGGAAGACGACGACTACGGCGACGAGTACGACAGCCGTAGCCGCGGACATCGCGATCCCGACTATCATGGCGGCGGTGGTGGCGGCGGAATCCCGTGGCGCAAAATTCTGATCGGCCTCGGCATTGCGGCGGGCGCGGGCGTGCTCGCGGTGATCATTTTCTTGATCGCGGCGCTGCAAGGCTTGCCAAGCCTTGGCGATCTGCAGGATTACGAACCGCCAGTGACAAGCCGCGTGCACGCTGGCGACGGCGCGCTGGTGGCGGAGTTCGCCCGCGAGCAGCGCGTGTTCGTGCCGATCGAACAGATTCCCGATCACGTGAAGAACGCGTTCGTCGCGGTTGAAGACGCGCGCTTCTTTGAACACTCAGGCATCGACTATCAGGGCTTGGCGCGCGCCGTGCTGCGCATCCCGCTCGATGTCATCCAAGGCCGCCGCATTCAGGGCGCGTCGACGATCACGCAACAGGTCGCGGGCAACATGCTCACGGGCCGTGCTGCGAGCTGCTCCGGTGGCATCGGCGGCATGTTCTGCGCGATCTGGACGAAGCTGCGCGAAGGCTTGGTGGCGCAACGCATCGAGAAGGTGCTCGATAAGGATCGTGTTCTCGAACTCTATCTGAACCAGATCTATCTCGGTAACCGCGCTTATGGCGTGGCTGCCGCCGCGCTCAACTATTTCGACAAGCCGCTTTCTGAACTGACCGTCTCGGAAGCCGCCTATCTCGCCATCCTGCCAAAGGGGCCGGCCAACTATCAGCTGCCGCGCAATCGCGAGCGCGCCATCGATCGCCGCAACTACGCGATCAGCCGGATGCTGGAGCGTGGCTACATCACCGAGGAGCAAGCCGCCGAAGCACGTGCGGCTGACCTCGAGGTGCACAACCGCCTCGCCGGCGATCAATTCATCGCGGCCTCGCACTTCGTCGAAGAAGTGCGCCGGCAGGTGCAAGAGCAATACGGCGAGGACGCGCTCTATGATGGCGGCCTCTCGATCCGCTCGACCATCGACACGCGCCTGCAGCTTGCGGCCGCGCGTGCGCTGCGCACGGGGCTTGAGGAGTATGACCGCCGCCATGATTGGCGCGGGCCGATCGGCAGAGGCGATCCTGCGGGCGACGTGCAAGCGCAATTGCGCGAAGCGCCGGCCGCGCCGCAGCTTTCGAACTGGTTGCGGGCGATGGTCACGCGCACGGGCAATGGCGCGATCACGCTAACAGACGAGAACGGCGCGACGGGCCGGGTTGGCGACAACGATGCACAATGGGCCGCGCAGGGCGCGCGCCGCGAACGTGACCGTGCGTTGAGCGCTGGCGCGATCGTCTATGCAACCCGCGCTTCGAACGGGCGCTACAATCTGAAGCAAGTGCCGGAAGTCCAAGGCGCGCTTGTCGCCATGGATCCGCACACGGGCCGCGTGCTGGCGATGGTGGGCGGCTACTCGTTCAATGAATCGACCGGCCTCAATCGCGCGACGCAGGCGATGCGTCAGCCGGGTTCGTCGTTCAAGCCGATCGTCTATGCGGCGGCGTTGGATTACGGCCTGACGCCGGCGACGTTGGTGGACGATGCACCGCTCGCGATCGAAGCGGGCGACGGCTCGAACTGGTCGCCGGAGAACTACACGCGCGAATTCTATGGCCCGACGACATTGCGTCGTGGCTTGGAATTGTCGCGGAACGCGATGACGGCGCGTGTGGCATACGAAATGGGCGCGGATCGCGTGCTCGATTACGGCCGTCGCTTGGGCGTCTATGGCGACAACACGCAAGCCGTGTTTGCGCTGGCGCTTGGTGCGGGCGAAACCACAGTGCTGCGCATGACGACGGCCTACGGCCAGTTCGTGAATGGCGGGCGCCAGATTTCGCCGATCTTCGTCGACCGGATTCAGGATCGCACGGGCGCGACGGTGTTCCGCCGCGACCAACGTGAGTGCGCCGAGTGCAACGCCGAATGGCGCCGCCAGTCAGCGCCGAACCTGCCTGATCCACGCGCGCAAGTGCTCGATCCCGTGACCGCCTATCAGATCGTCTCGATGGCTGAAGGCGTCGTGCAACGCGGCACGGCGACGACGGTCGCCACGCTGGGCTTCCCGCTCGGCGGCAAGACGGGCACGACGAACGATTACAAGGATGCGTGGTTCATCGGCTTCTCGCCTGACCTCGTCGTCGGCGTGTGGGCTGGCTTCGACACGCCGCGCGACATGGGCGAAGGCGAAACCGGCGGCCGCATCTCGGCGCCGATCTTCCGCGACTTCATGCGCGAAGCGCTGCGCGATACCTCGGCGACGCCGTTCCGTATTCCGGCCGGTGCGCGCCTGGTGCGCATCGACGCGATGACGGGCGGTTTGCCGAATGCGTCGACGACGTCGACGATCCTGGAAGCATTCCGTCCGGGCACGGAGCCGACGCGTGACGTGACGTCGTCGCCGTTCGTCTTCGGCGGCACCGATCCGATCGACCCGCGCTTGCTACAGGGGCTCGGTGGCTCGGACACGCCGAACGAAGCGCAGGGCCAGCAACAGCGGCCGCAGCAGCAGCAGGACGAGGATTTGGGCGGGCTCTACTAAGCTCGCCCACTTCTATCGGCGCGTTTCATCGCCTATCTAGGCCGCTCAGATTCCTGAGGACTTGAATTATGCGCGCCGAAACCGCTGCTCTCGCTGAACAAATCGAATCCGCCGTCGCTTTGCTGCGGAGGCGTCTTTGACTGGGATCGCGCCCAGGTCCGATTTGACGAACTGACTGCGCTCTCCGAGCGCCCGGATTTTTGGAACGATCCGGAGAAAGCCCAAAAGGTCATGCGCGAGCGCACCAAGCTCGAAACGGGGATGAACTCCATCCTCTCGCTTGAGCGCGATCTGCGCGACAGCGTTGAGCTTGCGGAGATGGCGGAAGCCGAAGGCGATGAGGGTCTCATCAGCGAAGCGCAGGCGACGCTGAAAGCAGCGCAAGAGCGCGCCTCGAAGGCGGAGCTTGAAGCGCTGCTTTCTGGCGAGGCCGACAGCAACGATGCGTACATCGAATTCAATTCGGGCGCCGGCGGCACCGAGAGTCAGGATTGGACCGAAATGCTCATGCGCATGTATCTGCGCTGGGCGAACGCGCGCGGGTTCAAAGCTGATCTCTTGGAAGAGCAAGGCGGTGACACCGCGGGCATCAAGTCGGCGACGGTGCTTGTGCATGGTGACAATGCATATGGCTGGCTGAAGACCGAAGCGGGCGTGCATCGCTTGGTGCGCATCAGCCCGTACGACTCGAACGCACGCCGGCACACGTCATTCGCGAGCGTTTGGGTCTATCCGAAGATCGATGACTCCATCGAGATCGAGATCCTCGACAAGGATGTGCGCACGGATACGTATCGCGCGTCAGGCGCCGGTGGTCAGCACGTCAACAAGACGGACTCCGCTGTGCGACTGACGCATATCCCGACAGGCATCGTCGTCGCGTGCCAGGCTGAGCGTTCGCAGCACAAGAACCGCGCGGCGGCTTGGGACATGCTGCGGGCGCGGATGTACGAAGCGGAGCTGCAGAAGCGCGAAGCGGCCGCGCAGCAATTGGAAGATACCAAGACCGAGATCGGTTGGGGTAGGCAGATCAGGTCATACGTCTTGCAGCCGTATCAGATGGTCAAAGACCTGAGGACGGGTGTTGAAACGTCTGATACGCAAGGCGTACTGAACGGCGACCTCGATCAGTTCATGGCGGCCTCATTGGCGGCGCGAGTGAGCGGAGCGGGCGACAAACAAGTGGAAGACATCGACTAGTTTTGGGCGGGGGCCCATGAGCGTTGAAGTGACCGAAACACCGGTCGAAAATGTCGAACAGCCGCTGCCATGGCTGATCGAGTATCAGCGCGCGCAATGCGACGGCAGCTCGCCGATGCTGACGTTTCAAGGCCTGATCGCCGACGAGATCGTGTTGCCGCAGAGCGCGGCCGATCATAGCGATCCGTTGCAATTGGTATTGGCGACGGACGCGTGGGTCGATGGGCTTCTGAGCCAAGCGTATTTCCTGCCGGGCGAGTTCGCACAGGAGGCGCTGTGGAGCTACTACGCGCGCGACTATTGCGCGCAAGTGAGCACGGGCGGGCACGCGCAATACTATGCGAATCGCGGCGCCGATGAGATCGCGATCCGCTGCGCGCAAGCGGGCCTCAAAAGCATGCTCGCCGATCCGCACTTGGAGCTGTTCAATCTACTGGTGCGGCTGAAGCGGCTGAAGCCTTCGGCTGCACGGAAGTTGGCGAAGCAGAAGGGCTATGGTTCGCCTGAGAAGGCGATACGCGATCTCGACAAGAAGTTTGCGGCGCTTGAAGCGCAAGAGCCGATCACGCCTCGGCAGAAGACTTGGCTGAAGAGCTTGCGAAAACTGAAGCTAGCGCCAGACAGCGAGATGACCGGGCACCTGCAACGCGTCGCGGGGTTCAACAAACTGATCGCGCGGAGAAAGATGGAAGCTGAGCGCGTGGCGGCGGAGCACTTGCGCGCTCAGCCATCGTTCGCGGCGGTGAAGGCGCTCTGCGACATGGCGGATGTGAAGATCAGCCGCTTGCGGACGACGGGCTTTGCACCGACGCGCACAGTTTGGCCGGATGGCCCTGACGCGCGTGCATACATCTTCCGCGCCGACACAGACAAAGGCGTGCGGCTAGCGCTGTTCTATCGCGAAGGGCGGTTCTTCAAGCGCTACCTGAGCGCCTTGATCCTTGATGGCGGCGGGCTGCCCGTGGGATCGCTGGCTTTGACCAAAGCTGAGTACGCGGAGATCGTGCCGAAGGAAGCTTGAGCGCTTAAACAGCAATCTCACTCACTCGCCACTTCTTGATTGAACATTCAAACAAGACGGTCTAGCCTGGATTCATGAGGCTGATTGGGTTGGCTCTGGCGGGTTTGCTGCTGCTTGGCGGGGGCGCATGGGCTCAAGCAGCGGCTGGTGTGACCGACTGCTCGCGAAGCGAGCCGGGCGACCAACGGGTGCTGTGCCACGAGATCGTGGTTCCGGCTTCATCGTCCGAGGTCTGGCGTCTGCTCTCGACTTCTGAGGGGTTCAGCAGCTGGGCCGCGCCGGTCGTGGCGATTGATTTGCGGCCGGGCGGGATCATCGAAACGTCCTACGACGTGAATGCGCGGATCGGCGACGCCGGCAATATTCGAAACCAGATCGTCGCGCTCGAACCTGAGCGCAGGCTCGCGATGCAGATCGCTTCAGCACCGCCAGGATTTCCGCACGCGGTAGAAGCGCGTGAGTTGGCGACGTCGATTGAGTTGGAAGCGCTGAGCGCGAGCCAGACGCGCGTGCGCGTCCTGATGAGCGGCTATCGTGATGGCGAAGAGTTTGATGCGCTCCACGCCTTTTTCGCGCGCGGCAATGCTTGGACACTGGAAAAACTGCGCGAGCGCGTGGTCAACGGACCGGTTGATTGGCGCGCTCAGGCGGCGGCGGAGTAGAGCGATGGCGCCTCAATCAGCCCGAGATAAGATCATTCATGCCGCGATGGAGTTGTTTTGGCTCAAGGGCTACAACTCGACTTCGATCGCGGATCTGTTGAGCCGCACGCAGCTTAATTCTGGCAGCCTCTATCACGTGTTTCCGTCGAAGCAGGACGTGCTGATCGGCGTGCTCGAAGCGTATCGCGACGGCATCGAGGAGATGCTGCTGCAACCTGCCTGGGGGCATGTCGATGATCCGATCGAGAAGATCTTCGCGCTGCTGCAAGGCTACCGGACGATGATCGTCGACACCGATTGCACTTATGGCTGCCCGATCGGCTCGCTGGCGCTTGAGCTGCACGAACCCGATCCGCGCGTGCGCGATCTTCTGGCCGAGAATTTCGAGAACTGGACGCGTGCCGTGGAAGGCTGCATCGGGGCGGCGGGCAAGCGCATTCCGCGCGGCGTCGACAAAAAGGCGCTCGCGCAATTTGTGCTGACGGCGATGGAAGGCGGCGTGATGCAGGCGCGCACGCATCGCGACGTTTCGTACTTCGACCGCGCTGTGAAGCAGCTGCGCGAGCATTTCGAACTGCTGGAGAAAGCGGCGAAAACGCCGGCGTAAGCGGGAGGAACCATTATGGAGATCAATTGGCTCGCGGTGCTTGCCGCGGCAGCGAGTTCGTTTGCCCTGGGCGGACTTTGGTACGGAGCGCTATTTGGCAATGCCTGGCTGAAAGCCGCGGGACTGACGCGCGAGCAGGCGATGGCTGGCAACAAAGCGGTGATCTTCGGCGGCTCGTTCGTGCTGGCGCTGATCTCAGCAGCGACGTTCGCGATGTTTCTGGGCAATGAGATCGATGCGATGACGGGCGCACTCTACGGCCTTTGCGCCGGACTGTGCTGGGTCGCGGCGTCGTACGGGATTTCGTACCTGTTCGAGATGCGGCCGCTATCGTTGTGGCTGATCAACGGCGGCTATCACACAATTCAGTTCACGCTGATCGGTTTGATCCTCGGAGCGTGGCATTGATCCGAGCGCTGGCGCTTTCGTTAGCGCTGGCCGCGTGCGCGACGAGCGCGCGTGCGCAAGATGCGATGTCGCCATTCGCCCCGCTGATTGGTTGCTGGCGCGGGGCGTTCGAGAGCAACGCCGAAATCCATGATGAGCGTTGCTTCGAGCTGATGCTCGGTGGGCGGTATGTGCGCGATACACACTTCGTCCGCCCAACCACCTACGGCGGTGAGACGATCTACTTTGTCGATGCGCAAGCGGGGGCGGTGGCGTTCACGTATTACGCATCTGACGGGGGCGTCAGCCGGGGGCTCATGCGCGCGGAGCAGGGCGCGTTGGTGTTTGATGCGCATACGTACGTCGGCGCGGACGGCGCGACGCAGCGTATGCGTTCGCGTTGGGCGATCGAGGGACCGGACAGGTTCGTTGTGACGACGGAGGTTGAGCGCGAGGGCGCTTGGCAGCCGTGGGGGCGGATCACCTACTCGCGGACGCGTTGAGCCAAAACAAAAGGCCCGGCTTTCGCCGGGCCTTCGTTTGAGTTGTTCGCTCGAAGCTTAGTTCGTGCCGGTGACGATTACGCCAGAAACGAGGCGATCATCGTTCGACGGTTCGCCGAACACCGAGTTGCCGCCGCCGAACGCGTTCGAGCGCTCTTGTGGCGAAACCATTTGCGGCTGCGCGGGCTGGCCGGGACCAGACTGCGAGAGCGGATCCTGCAGATAGCGGCACTGACCTTCGAACACCGCGCCCATCTCGACAGAAAGCGATTGGTGGACGATGTCGCCGAGGACGTGAGCGTTGCGAGCCAAAATGACTTTGCGCGCGCGCACCGAACCTTCAACGCGGCCGTGGACGGTCACGCTTTCCGAGACGACGTCGCCTTTGACCATGCCCGTGTCGCCGACGGTCAGCGAACCGCCGCGCACGTTGCCTTCGATCTCGCCGTCGACTTGAAGCTCGGCGCCGTCAGCATCAATCGTGCCCGTGATCTTCACGCCATTGGCGATGATCGAGGCGATGCCGGCGCGGCCGGGAGAAGAACGACGTTGTTGGGTTGGTTCAGGAAGAGCTGGCAAGTTCGAATCCGTCCGAGTGTTACCCTTGTTCGTGAACATGCCGTCCTGCCCTCAAGAAGTTGACCGGATCAACCGCCCGGCCGCGGAACCACACCTCATAGTGCAAGTGTGTGGCGGTGCTGCGGCCCGTCGAACCCATTGAGCCGATGCGCTGACCGATCGCGACTTGAGCGCCGCGTTCGACTTGGATGTCGCGCAAGTGGGCGTAACGGGTCTTGAAGCCGTGACCGTGGTCGATTTCGACGGTGTAGCCATATCCCGAGCGAGTGCCAGCATAAACCACAGTGCCCGGCGAGGTCGCGACGACCGGCGCGCGTTCGAACGCGGCGAGATCAAGTCCCGAGTGGATTGCTGGGCGGCCCGTGAAGGGATCGATGCGTTGGCCGTAGCCAGACGTCTCGCGGTAGTCGACGGCAACTGGCGCCGCGAGCGGCGTCGAGTTGGCGATACCTTCGAGGCGGCGCGATTCCGTGACGCGTGCCGCGACCTGCGCAACGCGCTCAGAGAAAGCTGGGTTCAAGCCGCTGTCACGCAGATAGGCGACGAAGTCTTGCGGGACGAGCGGGCCGCCGGCAGCAGCATCTGCTTCCGGGCCCGTCAGCGAGGCGATCGAAACGCCGGTGACGCGAAGAACGCCGCGGATCTGTTCACTGCGTTCGACGACGCTGTCTTCGAGTTCCGAGAGGGTATGCTCCTGGTCGCCTTCGAGGGCTTCCGTGCGCGCGCGGAAGCCGACGGTGGTGACCTGATAAGGTTCCGCCGCAACGGCGCGCGATTGGCGCGGCTCGGCCTCGTCAATCGAGGCGGCCATGATGATGCGAGCGCCGTCGCGCTCGATCGGGCGCGTCGCCGCGAGTTGGAGGGTGGCGCCGCCTGCATATTCGAGCAGTGAGCGCAGCACCTCGTGGCGTGACTCGAAGTCCGCGGTGGTGCGGTCGAACTGGCGCGTCCGTTCTTCGAGCAGGGCCTGAGAGGCGGCGGCTTGTGCGCGGCTTTCGTTGAGCCAGCGATCGTACTTGGCGCGCTCGCGCTCGACCTCGGCGTTCGACGCCGTGGCTTGCGGGCCTTCAAGCAGGGTGTTGGTGGTCGCGTAGACGCACCAGCCGGCAAGGCCGACGGCGGTCATCGCCAGAAGGGCCTGTTTGCCAGGTGAAAGAGAGACGTAACGGACCGTGCCGCCGCTACGATGATAAATCTGCCGTTCCGGGAACATGCGATCGAATAACGACCGCGCCCGATGTCCGAACT
>CADEDT010000001.1:23648-81416 GCA_902826145.1 uncultured Caulobacteraceae bacterium | reverse complement strand
CGAGATTGCGCGCGAGGCCGAAGGCGCTGATGCCGTAGATGATGCCGAAATTGATCGCTTTGGCGTTGTTGCGCACGTCTTTCGGCATGCCTTCAACGGGCACGCCGAACATTTCCGACGCGGTGCGCGCGTGGATGTCGACGCCATCGGCGAAGGCCTGCTTCAGCTGCGGAATGTCGGCGACGTGCGCGAGCAGACGCAATTCGATCTGCGAATAGTCGGCGCTGACGAGGACGTTGCCCTTCTCCGGAATGAACGCTTCGCGAATGCGGCGGCCCTCCTCCGTGCGGATCGGGATGTTCTGGAGGTTCGGATCGTTGGAGGCGAGACGGCCTGTCGTGCTGGCGGCAAGCGCGTAGGTAGTGTGAACGCGGCGTGTTTCGGGATTGACTGCCGCTTGCAGCGCTTCGGTGTAGGTGGAGCGCAGCTTTGAGAGCTGGCGCCATTCGAGCACTTTCGCGGGCAGATCGTGCTGTTCGGCGAGATCTTCGAGGATGCTGGCGTCGGTGGACCAGGCGCCGGTCTTCGTCTTGCTGCCGCCTTGGAGTTTCAATTCGTCGAACAGGATTTCGCCGAGTTGCTTCGGCGAGCCGAGATTGAACTCCTTGCCGGCGAGCCCATACGCCTCCGCTTCGTACTGCAGCATACGTTGCGCGAAATCGCCGGAGAGGCGCGAGAGCATCTGCGGATCAATCTTCACGCCCTCGCGCTCCATCGACGTCAGAATCGCGGGCAGCGGGCGTTCGAGCGTTTCGTAGACGGTGACGAGACGATTGCTCGCCAGTTCTGGTGAGAGCTTGCGATGGAGGCGCAGTGCGGCGTCAGCGTATTCGCATGAATACGCGGCGGCTCGCTCGATCGGGACGAGATCGAAGCTCTGCTGGGCTTTGCCTTTGCCGGCGACATCGCTGTAGGGCGTCAGCGCGTGGCCGATGTGCTTCTCGATCAGCGAAATCTTGTCGTGATCGTCGAGGCCGCCATAGAGCGTGTACGAGGCGAGCATCGGATCGTCGTACGGCGCGAGCGCGATCTTGTGCTTGGTGAAAAGCGCGATATCCCACTTGATGTTGATGCCGACCTTGATGACGGAGGCGTCTTCCAAGAGCGGCTGCAACGCGGCGAGCGCGGCGCTGAGGCCGATCTGGCTGCCGGTGTCGGGCGCGCCTTTCTTTGAGGGCGCTTCGTCGGCGAAGAGTTCGCCGGCGCGCGACTCCGCGCCTTTGTGTTGCAGCGGGATGTAGATCGCATCGTTTGCGCCGAGCGAAAGCGAGAGGCCGACGAGTTCAGCGCGATTGGCATCGAAGGAATCCGCTTCGGTGTCGATGCCGATGGCGCCGGTGAGCTTAGCGCGGCGGACGTAGTCTTCGAGCGCCGGCAGATCGCGAACGATTTTGTAGGCGTCGAGTTTGAATTCGCGCTCAATCGGCTCGATCACCGGGCCAGTGCGTTCGCCGCTGTCGGCGTGCGCGGGCGCTGGCGGCGGCGCGGCGCTGGCGTAGCTTGCGACGATCTGGACGCCCTTCTCTTTCGCGAAGTGCTCACGCACGCGGCGGCCGAGGGTGCGGAATTCCAACGCATCGATGAATTGGAGGAGCGTCGCCGGGTCGGGATCGCGGAGGCCGAAGCTTTCCCACTTCTCTTCAACGGCGACATCATCCTTCAAGGTGACGAGCTGGCGTGAGAGACGGATCTGGTCGGCGAAATTGATGAGGGTTTCGCGGCGCTTTTGCTGCTTGATCTCGTTGGCGCGTTCGAGGATCGCGTCGAGCGAGCCGAACGTGGTCAGAAGCTCGGCTGCGGTCTTTGGGCCGATGCCCGGCGCACCGGGGACGTTGTCGGTGGAGTCACCGATGAGCGCCTGTGCATCGATTACTTTGTCGGGGCCGACGCCAAACTTCTCCATCACCGCTTCGGGACCAAGCTTGCGGTTCTTCATCGGATCGAACAGCTCGACCTGGTTTTCAACGATGAGCTGCATCAGGTCTTTGTCGGACGAGACGATGCGCACTGTGGCGCCGCTTGCGGCGGCTTGGCGCGCGTAGGTCGCGATCAGGTCGTCGGCTTCGAAGCCGCCCATCTCGATGCACGGCAAATTGAACGCGCGCGTGGCATCGCGGATCAGCGGGAATTGCGGGACGAGATCTTCCGGCGCCGGCGGGCGATGCGCTTTATATTCGGGATAGAGTTCGTTGCGGAACGTGACTTCGCTTTTGTCGAAGATGACCGCGAGGTGCGTTGGCGCCTCGGCGCCTTTCATCTCTTCGAGGAACTTCCACAGCATGTTGCAGAAGCCAGCGACGGCGCCGGTGCTCAAACCATCGCTGGCGCGCGTGAGCGGCGGCAACGCGTGGTAAGCTCGGAAAATGTAGGCGGAGCCGTCGATGAGGTAGAGGCGCGGAGCGTCTTTCTTGGCCATGCGCCTATCTAGGCGCTCCGCGCGGGCGGGTCAGCCCTTATCCGGCGAACAGTTTGTTGTAATCGGGCGGGCTGCCGCGGCGTTGCCACAGGGCTTCCGAGTCGCCGTCGTGGAGGAAATCTTCCGCGGCTTCGCGGGCAGCGGCCATAGCGACATTGAAGAGGCCCGTCGCGGCGCTCAACCGGCGCACGCCGAGTTCGCGGAGTTGTGACGCGGCGGGCGCGCCGGGGCGCGCCATGACGTTGAGCGGAAGCTTCGTACCGCGCACGACGGCGCTGATCTGCGCTGCATCTGCGATGCCAGGCACGAACAAGCCACTGCCGCCCGCGCGCTCGATCGCGGCGGCGCGACGGAGCGTTTCTTCGATGGTTTGTTCAGCCGGAACGAGCTGCTTCAAGATCACATCGGTGCGCGCGTTGATGTAGAGATTGACGCCCTTCTTCTCCGCAGCGGCGCGGATGGCTTCGATCTTCCTCAGGTGCAGCTCGTGCGGCTGCTTGCCGTCTTCAAGATTGATGCCGACAGCGCCAGCGTCGATCAATCTCCCGACATTCTCTGCAGCTTGTTTCGGGTCGTCGGAATAGCCGCCTTCGGCGTCGCAGGTGATTGGGATGGTGACGGCGCGCGCGGTGGCTTCGACAACGGCGATCAGGTTCGCAATGGGGAAGTGATGGCCATCGGCATAACCCTGCGCCCACGCGACGGCGGCGCTCGATGTGGCGATGGCTTTCGCGCCGGCGTCTTCAACGATGCGCGCGGACGCGGCGTCCCACGCGTTCGGCAGAATCAACAGATCTTCATGCAGCTTGTGGAATGTTGCGGCGTTCTGTGAGGACATGGGGAGTGTCTCCTGGATCATTGCGTTATAGCACGATCCACACGGGGCCCCTGCCGTTTTCGGACTTCACTGAATTCTTTTTCGCGCACGCTTGCGTGAAGCGCGAAGCACTCCAATCTATTCGGGTTCGGAGGATTTCATGTTCGACCATCTCTCGCTTGGCGTGCGCGATCTCGAAGCAGCGGCGCAATTCTATGACGCGCTGTTCGCGCCGCTCGGGCATTCGAAGACGTGGTCGAAAGAAAACGAGCTCGCGTACGGGCGCGACGGCACGCGTCTCTTCTGGCTCTACCCCGCGAGCGGTGATCGCATTTCGGGCTTGGGCGCGCACATCGCGTTTCGCGCGACGTCAGAAGATGAGGTCGACGAAGCGTATCTCGCCGCGATCGAACATGGCGCGACAACAGTGCGTCCGGCTGGCCTGCATACGGATATCGGACCGGACTATTACGGCGCGATCGTGCTCGATCCCGATGGCAACAAGATCGAGATCGTCGTCGGCGCGATGCACTAAGACTTAGTGGTGATCGTCGCCCGCGCCATCGGCGAGGACGAAGCGGCGGTCGCAATAGCCGCATTCGACGAAGGGCTCTTCACCCATGTCGTAGAAGACGACCGGATGGCCGAGCGCTCCGCCGCCGCCGTCGCACTTCACGCGGCGGGAGGTCACCGTGATCACTTCCGGCGCCGGGATCGCGTCGGGATCGCCCGGGGTGGAAGCGTCGGTTCTCGGATTGTCGCGGAGTTTCGTCATTTCTGTCGGCGGCCTGGGTTGAAGCGCTTGCGGCGCGCCCGTAACTAAAGCGCATCGCGCGCCCGCGCAATGCGGGCCTCCAGGTATTCCATGCCGACATCACAAACGCCGCCCGAGTTCGCTATCGAGGCGCGCGGCCTCGACAAAACCTATCGCGCCCAAGGCAAGGGCAAGGCGGTGCACGCGCTGAAGGCGATCGATCTCGCTATCCCGCGCGGCTCGTTCTTTGGGCTGCTCGGGCCGAACGGCGCCGGCAAATCGACCTTCATCAACATTCTGGGCGGTCTCGTTGTGAAGAGCGGCGGGAACGCTTCGATTTGGGGCCACGATATCGACGCGGACCCAATGAACGCGCGCGGCGCCATCGGCATCGTGCCGCAAGAACTGAACATGGACCCGTTCTTCTCCCCCGCCGAAGCGCTGGAGATTCAGGCCGGCTATTACGGCGTGCCGAAGGCTGAGCGGAAGACGGAAGAGATTCTGAAAGCTGTGGGACTTTGGGACAAGCGCGACGCGTACGCGCGCACTTTGTCGGGCGGCATGAAGCGGCGGCTGTTGGTGGCGAAGGCGATGGTGCATGCGCCACCGGTATTGGTGCTGGACGAGCCGACGGCGGGTGTTGATGTCGAGCTGCGGCGGCAGTTGTGGGATTATGTGCGATCGTTGCATGCGAGCGGCGTCACGATCGTGCTGACCACGCACTATCTCGAAGAAGCCCAAGAGCTCTGCGACACAATCGCGATTATCAACCATGGCAACGTCATCGCGTGTGAGCCGACGCCGAAGCTGATTTCGCGGTTGGATCAGAAGACGCTGGTTGTGACGCCCCAGGCGCCGATCGAGCTCCCTTTCTCGGGATTCGAAGACATCGTTTTCGCGATGAAGAACACCGGCGCGTTCACGCTGACCTATCGCACCAGCGAGCACACGGTTGAGGAATTGCTCGATCGCGTGCGGGCGAAAGGCGTGAAGATCAAGGATCTTTCGATCCAGGAGCCCGATCTGGAAGATGTGTTCGTGGAGCTGACGGCATGAAATACGTCAATCTCGGCAAGAGCGGCTTGAAGGTTTCGCGCATCTGCTTGGGCACGATGGCCTACGCGAACGGCGCCGGCGGCGCGCATCCTTGGGCGCTGAGCGAAGAGGCGTCGCAGCCGTTCTACAAGCGCGCGTTCGAGGCCGGGATCAATTTCTACGACACGGCTAATGTGTATTCGTCTGGCACCAGCGAAGAATTTCTGGGCCGTGCGGTGAAGAAATACGCAAAGCGCGACGAGGTCGTGATCGCCACCAAGGTGCATGGCGACATGCGGCCGAACGATCCGAACGGCAAAGGGTTGTCGCGCAAGTCCATTCTTGGCGAAATCGACAACAGTTTGCGGCGGCTCCAGACCGACTACGTCGATCTCTATCAGATCCACCGTTACGATCCCGATGTGCCGATCGAGGAAACGCTTGAGGCGCTGCATGATGTCGTGAAGAGCGGCAAGGCGCGTTACATCGGCGCGTCGTCGATGTGGGCGTGGCAGTTCATGCAAGCGCTGGCGCTGCAGAGCGCAAACGGCTGGTCGCGCTTCGTCTCGATGCAGAACCATTTGAACCTGCTCTATCGCGAAGAAGAACGCGAAATGCTGCCGCTCTGCCGCGATCAGGGCATTGGCGTCATTCCGTGGTCGCCGCTAGCGCGCGGGCGGCTGGCGCGGCCGGCGGATGAGAAGACTGAGCGCAGCGAGACCGACAAGTTCGGCACGTATCTCTATCGCAAGACGGTCGAAGCCGATCGCGCCGTGATCGATCGCGTTGGCGAGATCGCCGCGGAGCGTGGCGTTTCGCGCGGGCAAGTGGCGCTGGCTTGGCATTTCTCGAAGCCGGAAGTCACAGCGCCCATCGTAGGCGCTACGAAGCTTCAGCAGCTAGACGATGCGATCGTTGCAGTGGACGTCTCGCTGAGCGCGGACGAAGTGAAGCGCTTGGAAGAGCCTTACGTCCCCCATCCTGTTGTTGGATTTGTGTGAGGCCAAACGTCATGTGCCGAAACATCAAGACGCTGTTCAATTTCGATCCGCCGGCGACGGACAAGGAGGTGCGTGACGCCTCCTTGCAGTTCGTCCGCAAGCTCTCCGGCTACAATTCGCCATCGAAGGCCAATGAAGATGCGTTCAACGGCGCGGTCGACGAAGTGTTCGCCGCGGCGCGGAAGTTGATCGACTCGCTGGAGACCACAGCAGAGCCGAAGGATCGCGAGATTGAAGCAGCAAAGGCTAAAGCGCGTTCGGCTGAGCGCTTCGGCAAGTCGGCGGAGGCTTGAGATGCCGTACGTCAGCATCAAGATCACCAAGACCGGCGCGACGGCGGAGCAGAAGGCCGAGCTGATCAAGGGCGCGACGGAGTTGCTGCAGCGTGTGCTGAACAAGAACCCAGCGACGACGGTGGTCGTGATCGATGAGGTCGAGACCGACAATTGGGGTGTCGGGGGCGAGACGGTGACGGCGCGAAACGCCAAGGCGCCGCGATGACTGCGCAGAATCTCGCGTTCTACATCGCGCTTTCAACTGTAGGCGGCATTCTCATTCCGATCATGGCGGCGCTCTCCGGCGGGCTCGGCCGCACGCTCGACAATCCGTGGGCGGCAGCGGCGATTGTTTCCGCCGGTGCGTTTGCACTGGTGCTTGCGTTCACGCTGCTGACGGGAAGCATGAACGTGTCGTGGGATGCGTTGAAGCAGGCGAAGCCGCTGCAATTGCTCGCGGGCGTCGGGTTTGCGTTCTACTTGCTCTCGATCACATGGGTCGGGCCACGCTTCGGCATCGGCAACGCGGTGATGTTCGTGCTGGCTGGGCAGATCATCTCGTCAGCTGCGATCGACCACTTCGGCCTCTTCGGCGCGCCGCATAAGCCGATTGATTTGCTGCGCGGCGCTGGACTGGTGATCATGGCGACGGGCATCGCGATAGCGCAGATTGCCGCGAACAGCGCTAAGCCGCACGCTTAAGTGAGACAGATCGGCTCTTCGTAGCCCGACGCGACAAGGCCGCTGGCGGTCTCGGTGAAATTGACGGTTGTGCCCGCGCCGCAACGCTCCTCGCGATAGAAGGGGTTGCCGGTGCAGAGTTTGGTCACGCCTTCCGCGTTGCGGAACCAGAACTCATCCTCAGGCCAGCGCGGGGCGCTGTAGGCACGGCCCTCCGCCGCTTGCGCCCAAGCGTCGCGATAAGCTTGCGCGTTGTCGGGAGGCGCGACCTGAACCCATTGCGGCTCGCGCTGCACGTAGCAGAGCTCACGCACTTTCGGGTTCGCGGCTTCGGGCGCCGTCGACAGCGTGGCGCAAGCGCTGAGCGCCAACGACACCACCAGCAGACCAAACGTGCGTGTCATTGTGTCCCCAGCCTGCGGCGCGCGGTGCCTCGATTACCTGGGAGGTAATCGCTTCGCCCGTCTTCGCCACGCATCGTCTCTCCAACAGTTCGGAGAGCCAAGATGAACCGTCGACAAATTTTCGCGAGCGCTGCTGCTGTCAGCGCCATAGCGGCAGCGCCTGCCGCCAGCGCGCAACGGCCGCGACGTGCGCGGCGCGTCGAGGTGGAGACGCGCGACGGCGTTCGCCTCTTCCATCGTGAGACAGGCGACGGTGCGCCTATCGTGTTTCTGGCGAGCTGGGCGCTGCCGTCCGATCTCTGGAACTACCAGACCATCGCGCTAGCGGACCAAGGCTTCCGCTGCGTCTCCTATGATCGCCGCGGTCACGGACGCTCCGACGATCCGGGACGCGGATTCGATTTCGACGCGCTGGCGGACGATCTCGCCGCTGTGCTTGAAGCACTCGATCTGCAGAACGTGACACTAGTGGGCCACTCGATGGCGGCAGGCGAACTCACTCGTTACATGACGCGCCATCGCGGCGCGCGCGTTGCGAAGCTGTTCTACCTTGCGCCGGCAGCGACGCCAGGTCTCGCGCAATATGTTGATCCTGCTGTGTTCGAGAACGGGCGCGCGCAATTGATGCGCGACTATCCGAAGGCGCTGGCCGAGGGGTTACCGCGCTTGTTTCTATCACCAGATACGCCCGCATCGACGGCGGACTGGGTGTTCGACATGATGATGCGCACCTCGCTGCCGGCGGTGATTGCCTGCCATCGCGCTTTCACCGGTGCGGACTTTCGCGCCGAGCTGCCACAGATGAACAAGCCGACCCTTGTCATTCACGGCGCGCGCGATGCGTCGGCGCCGATTGATTTCACCGGCCGGCCAACGGCGGCGCTCATTCCTGGAGCTACACTCAAAGTCTACGAGGACGCGCCGCATGGTTTGATGCTGACGCACATTGATCAACTCAACGCCGACATCGCCACTTTCGCACGTAGCTAGGCCCAGGCGTCGAGCGTCGCGGCGGTCAGCGGCGCCAGCGCAACGGCGTCAGCGAGCGCAATCGAACGAAGCGGACCCTTGGGAAACTTTGCGCCAGCGTAGGTCAGCAAGAACCCGACGACACTGATCGCCGCGACAATGCTTGCGGCACGGCGGCCGTCCGGAAAGAAGGCGGCGTAGGCGCAGATCGTCGCTACGGCGAGAAACAGAACGCCGCGATGAGTAAGGATCACGCCGAGAGCGCCGCCCTGCTCCACGCCATACATTCGGCGGCGCAGAGCAGGTGAGAACGTTGCAAGCGCTGGCGGCGTGTGCACGAGCACAAGCGCCAGCCAAGCGAGCGTGATCAGCATTGGGCTTAGGCCGGGCGTTCGGCCAACACACTGACGGCGAGCAAACGCGAACCGTCCGGCGTGCAACGCTCGTCGACGATGCGCCAGCCTTGCGCCTTAAGCAGCGCGGTTGCTTGGCTGATGCGGTCCATGCCGCCCGCAGCGCCGGCGAAATCGGTTGGCCTGTCGATGGGCGAGCAGCGCTGCGTGATGACGAGACGCCCGCCTGGCGCGAGCACACGGGCGATCTCGCGCAGCGCACGCGCGGGATCGGGCCAGAATTGAAAGCTGTTCACCGCGAAGGCGCGATCGAACATCGAGTCG
The DNA here is from genome assembly GCA_902826145.1 of uncultured Caulobacteraceae bacterium. Lineage (GTDB taxonomy): Bacteria > Pseudomonadota > Alphaproteobacteria > Caulobacterales > Aquidulcibacteraceae > Vitreimonas. The sequence continues at coordinate 72,387 of CADEDT010000001.1, read as the reverse complement.
CGGAACGGCAGGTCAGCGGCGCCAGCGCGCATGATTGCGGCGCGACCGCCAAGCACCGCGCGGTGCGCGATGTGCGTGGCGTAGTGCGCGGCGGTGGAAGACTGATCGACGCCGGCGACGAAGCCATCGCGCCCTACGCGCTTCAGAGCGGCGCGCACACCCATGCCGGGGCCGCAGCCGAGTTCGATGACGCTATCGCCAAGGCGTGGAGCAAGCAGATCGAGCGCCGCTTTGTTTTGGCCGCCGTTCTTCAACGCCATGGCCGCGAGGGCGACGCCCCCTAGCAAGCCGTTCGGGTCTCCCCATATGCAGCCCAGGCCCTTGCAGCGTTCGCCTGAGTCATTGGCTGTCATTGACGCGCGCATGACCCTCTCCCAGAATGACAATTCAACTGTCAATTGTGACAAGTGGGTTGTCAAGTGACAAAAGCTAAACTCGCGACCGGCGCCGACATTCTCGACCTCTCGGTCGCCGTCATAGAATTGTACTTCCGGCTCGAAGCGATCACGCAGGCCACCGCTGGCTTCGCCCAGGCTGGAGGTGAGTTCGGCGTGCTGCGGACTTTGGTTACGGAAGGTGCGCAAACGGTGCCGCAAATGGCCAATGCGCGGCCGGTCTCGCGTCAGCACTGTCAGACGATCGTGAATGGGCTGGCTGAGCAAGGGCTGGTCGAGTTTGTCGACAACCCACGGCACAAGAAGAGCAGGCTGGTGCGCGTGACCAAGAAAGGACGCGCGCGATTTGCGGCGATGAAGGCGCGGTTCACGGAAGTGGCGGGTGTCTATTCGCCGCACTTCAGTGCGGCTGAGGTGCATGCGGCAACGGACGTGTGCCAGCGCGCGCGGACAATGATCGTAGTTTAGCTATTCCGGGCTAGCGAGCGCTGCGTCGAGCATCTGCAAGAGCGTCATCTGGCCGTCGCCGAAAGCGTGGCGCTTCCAATCGAAGGGCGCGAGGCGATCGACCGCGAACGCAAGCGCTATCCCCTCCTTCTGGGACCACCAACGGCCACGGCGTGCGAAGTTTGCCACCGCGGCTTCGCTTTCTGCATCGCCACCGCTCGGATGGACGATCCATTGGTAGGCCACCCATTGGCCTGAACCTTCGAGCGTCAGCCAAGTGTCTTCAGCTTCAATGAGATATGCGTCCGATCCCGTGAACCAGCGCGCATGCCGCGCGCGCATGAGCTCTCGCGCTTCTCGTGCGAGACGGCGGGCCTCGTCGTCGTTGTCGCGCGTGTTTGTGATCTGGAACAGCAACTCGGTTTCGCGTTCGACCGACGCGGCGAATTCGGGATCTTCGGCAAAGCGGTGCTGGATCATGTCGTCGTTAATGTCGTCTTCCGGCAAATTGCTGGCGGCGACGATCGCGGCGATGCGCGGGCCGTAGCTTGCGAACTGCGCAACGTGCGAACCTTCGTGCAACAGCACGCCCGTCATCATCTTCTCCAGGCCCAGCGCTTCGTTGCTGACGCCGGCAGCGCGCCAGACGCTGGGCGCCGACATGACGAAGAACGCGCGCGCGCCCTCGGCGCTGGCAAAAGAAGTCACGCCTGCAGGCATGGCTTGGCCATCCGGCAACGTGATTTGGCCAGTGTGAGGCGTCGCGGTCCAGAGCACGTCGGTGCGTTCCGCGGTAAACGCGTTGCGGCTAGTCAGCACGCAATCATCGTCAAAGAACACGGCATCGAACGGACGCACGTTGCTCACGCCGGTGATCTCGCGCGCCGTGAAGCGCCAAGCATCAAGCGAACCATCGATCCATTCGCGATCTTCGGCCGACACTTCGCAGGAAGGTGCGATTGGCGGTTGTGGACTCGTGGCGCAAGCAACCAAAGCCAACATCGCGACCGTCATCAGCGAAAGACGCATTGCGCTAGCGCGCGCCGAGGTGTTGGGCGAGGAAGCGGTCGATCTCTTCCAGCAAGCGTTGCCGGTTCTCCGGCTCCCAATTGCCCCAATAGTGACCTTCGTCTTCAAAGTCGACGTACTGAACGGTCTTGCCGGCGCGCCGCAACGCGTCACGCATCGTTTCGGATTGCTCGACGCGAACGATGTAATCGTCACGGCCGTGGATCAGCAGAACGGGCGCCCGGAAATCCTCAGCATGGCGCGCGGGTGAAACCGCGATCAGTTCGTCGCGATCGCGGTTTGCATCACCGGTGATCTGCACCCAGTAGGCGTAGCCTGACGACCCACGCCCCTGCCCTTGGCGCTCTTCGTCAAGCATCTGCACGAGATCCGCATCGCCGGCGACAGAGACAACGCAACGATAGAGCTCCGGCGTGAACGCGCCGCCCGCCAGCGCCGCGTAGCCGCCGTAGGATGCGCCGACGATGCAGATCCGTTGCGGATCAGCGGCGCCGGTTTGGATCAAGTGGCGCACACCGTCCGTGACGTCGTCTTGCATGCGACGCCCCCACTGACGATGGCCAGCGTTGGCGAACGCGCGGCCGGAGCCTTCGGAGCCGCGGAAGTTCGGCTGAAAGATCGCGTAGCCACGGGAGGCGAGGTATTGCTCGAAGAAGTTATAGCCGTAAGAGTCGCGTGACTCTGGGCCACCGTGCGGCATCACGATGAGAGCGCGCGGCGCCGAGGTCCCCGGCGGTGTCGTGAGATAGCCCCAGAGCGCCGTGCCGTCACGAGCGGTGTAGTTCACGACCTCCGTCGGCGCCAATTGCGCGCGCGGAATCTGCGGGTAGAGCGAGCCAAGCGGCGTGATCTGCGCCGCGTTGAGATCGTAGATGTAATAGGTCGGCGGAATGGTGGGGCCATCGACCCAGATCAGCCAGGTCGACCGATCGCGCGACACATCCTGCAACGTGAAGTCCGCCGCGCCTTGGAAGTACGCGGCAATCGCATCGAAGTGGCGCTGCATGCGCGGGTCGCTCGCGCGGCACTGCCAACGCTGTGCTTCATGACAACCCGCTAGCAGCGAATAATCGTTGGGATCGACGCGCACCGCTTCCGCATCCGCGTTTGGATGCGAATAGATAGGCGCGCCGAGTTCGCCGGTGCGCGTGTCGTAAAGATAGATCGACTGGTATTCTTGCCCCTCTGGACGTGCGGCGACGTAGACTTGCCCCGCACCTGGCCCAGGATAGAGCGGCGAGAAATCGCGGTTCTGCGCAATTGTCGAGCGGCGCACTTCGTGCGCCAACTGCCAGCGGCCACCGTCGGGTGAACGACGGAAGAAGCGATAGCCCGAGCCGTACGACAGAAAATCCATTCGCATGACGGGATTGCCGGCGCCATCGACGAATATGCGCCCGGTATCCCATCCTGAATCATCGTCCACGACTGTCGGGCGGCCGGTGGCGACATTGACGCGATAGACGGTGTAGCCGTTCTGACCCCAGGTGCCGAACAGCACATTCTCGGGATCGTTCTCCAACACGTCGATCAAATGCATCGGCGCGTAGTCAGCATTGAGCAACTGGCGCATCTGGCCTTCGAACATCTGGGTGACGCCCGAGCCATCGCGGTTCATCGAGTAGACGCGGCGGATGACGGAATAGCTCGTGTCTTGCGGCGTGCCGTCCCAATCCACGCGTTGCGACGCCGAGAAAAGCAGCCGGTCGTTTCCCTTCCAGGTGACCCAATCGAGGAAAAGCCCGCGCGTGCGGCGCGCCGTCTGCACGGCTTGCGCCTGGCGAGTGCGCCAATCGACGACAAGGATGGACTCGCCACCTCCACCCTCGACGCGCTGGATCATCGCGACCCACTGGCCGCTTGGCGACAGCGACGCACTCCATAGGTTCGCGTCGCGGGCAAACATCTCCGCGGTGAGCGCCTGCGTTTGAGCTGATGCTGGAATGGCCACGACAGCAGCCAACGCGCAGACGGCTGCGAAAATTCTACGAAGCATGGCGAACCCCCACCCGACTTCTCGTTGGGCGAACCCTAGCGTCCCGCCCTCGGCGCGCAACCCGCAGCTTCAGGCGCAAACGAAAACGGCGGGCGCTTCGTAGCACGCCCGCCGTCTCGACAACCCCGGAATGGGGTTATGTTACTTTGCGTCGGTGACGCGTCCGCTCTTAGCGGCCGCCCATCACCTGGGCCTTCATCACGGAAGACTGACGGAACGCCAGCTTCTTCGAGGCCTTGATCTTCACCGGCTCACCCGTTTGCGGGTTGCGGCCCATGCGGGCCTTGCGGGCGCGGATCATGATCATGCCGATGTCGCCGATCTTCACCTTCGAGCCCTTAAGCACGTAGGCCTTCACAACATCGAGGTAGCCTTCGGTCAGCGCCTTGGCTTCCGACTTCTTCATGCCGAGGTGATCGGCGACCGATTGCAGCAACGCGCTGGCGGTGACGGTCTTGCCGGCAACAGCCGTGACCTTCACGGCCTTCGCCGGGGCCGGAGCGGCCTTCTTGGCGCTCTTACGAACGGCGGACTTCTTCTTGGCCGGAGCCTTCTTCTTCGCAGCCTTCTTGGCCATGTGGTGTTTCCCTTCTCAAAGGTTGTCGTGTGTTTACTCAACGAACCGGCGTCAGATCAGGCTTTTTAGATGCCCTTCTCGGCGCCGACCTCGCGAGTAGTGCCACTCATTTCTTGACGGAGCGTGACCGCGCCTCTCTCGAAACACGTCAAAAAGCGCTGTTTTTAGCGGTTTTCGACGCTTACGCGCGAATTCCCTGACATGAGCGCTCCTGAGTCGCAACGCAAAAAAGCTGATTTACAGCGGTTTCAGCACGCGCGGCGCCCGCGCATGTTGCTGAAATGCACAAAAATCAACGAAATCGCGGCGTCTCGTCTCAGCGAAGGCCCATGCGGATGGCGCCGTCGAGACGAACATCCTCGCCGTTGAAGTACGGATTGCGAATCATTTCGAGAGCGAGAGATGCGTATTCTTGCGGGTTTCCGAGCCTTTTTGGGAAAGGAACACTCGCGGCCAATGCTTCCTTCACTTTCTCAGGCGCGCCCATCATCAGCGGTGTTTCGAAGATGCCGGGCAGGATGGTGTTGATGCGGATGCCTTCGCCGGAGAAATCGCGCGCGATGGGCAGCGTCATGCCGACAACGCCGCCTTTCGACGCTGAATAGGCCGCCTGGCCGATCTGGCCATCTTCGGCGGCGACCGACGCGGTCATGACCATCGCGCCACGTTCGCCGTCCACTGGATCGAGCGTGAGGATGCCGGCGCCGCTCTTGGCCACGCAGCGGAAAGTTCCGATGAGATTGATCTGAATGGTGAGCTCAAAAATGTTGAGCGGGAAATGCTTGATCTCGCCGGTCTCTTTGGCGCGGCTCGCCGTCTTCATCGCTGAGCCTATGCCGGCGCAGCAGACCAAGATGCGCTCCTGACCGTTAGCCTTGCGCGCGGCCTCGAACCCGGCCTCGACGCTCTCGTCACTGGTCACATCCACCTTACAGAAGGTTGCGCCCAGTTCATCGGCGGTGGCTTTGCCCCGCTCCTCGTCACGATCGAAGATCGAGCACTTCACACCCTCGGCGCGCAGCTTCTCAACCGTGGCTTTGCCCAAGCCCGACGCGCCGCCCGTCACAACAGCCGCGATATCCGACGAAAGACGCATCGTGTTCCTCCCAAGCTGCGCTCTTATGCGGCGCGCGAGAGAGGTTTCTTAGCGGCCACTGTGCGGAACGCAAACTTGCGTTGCGTCAGTCCGGATCGCGCTAGCGATCTGGATTCGTGGCGTCAGCCGGTCGCTCCGTCGCGGGCGGCGGCGGTGGCGGTGGTGCGGGTGGCGCCGCTGGTGAAGTCCCCAGCACTGGTGGTGGAGGGCTCAGCACCGGTGGCGGTGGTGGCGGCGGCGGCGGCGGACTCACAGGCGGCGCGGGCGGCACGACTGGAGGATCAACTTCATCGCGCGGGCGCGGCCGTGGGCGCGGCGGTTGCGGGGGGGGGTGGTGGAGGCGGCGGTTCAACAACCGGTGGCGATGGCGGCGGATTAGTTTGCGCGTCACGCAGCGTGCGAATGCGCCGCTGCGCGCGATCGCGAAATTCGCCGTCACGTTGCGTGGCGAGATAGTACTCGTACCCGTCGATCGTATCGCGGCTGACAGCGCGATCCCAGGCGCGGCGATCGTCGGCGCGCAATTGATAGATGCGTTGCTCAGCGTCGTAGCGGTGATAGCCATCAGGGAATTCGCGGATGTAGCGCTCGTATTCACGCACTTCGTCGCGGCGGCGGGCGCTATCCCACGCCCAGTCATCGCGGCGGCGGAAGTCGTCGAGGATGCGACGCGCATCGTATGCATACGGTGAGCGTGGATAGGCGCGCAGGAAGTCGGCGTAACCGTCGATCGAATTCAGACGCTGCGCGCGCACCCACGCGCCCTCGTCCGTGTTCCACAAATGGCTGAGGCGCGCTCTCGCTTCGCTGGCGTGTGCGCCGTCGGGCCACTTGTTGAGGAAGCCTTCGTAGCTCTCGATGCGATCGATCTGCTCGACATCCTCCCAATCCGCGGCCTCTTCGGCGGCAAGACGCGGTGCGGCGAGAACATCGCGGCGGCGCGTGGCCTCGGCGGCGTTCGCGCCCCAGGCAAAGCGCGCGAGGTATTCGTTGTAACTCTGTTCGGTGTTGACTTGGCGCGCGCGGCCCCAGGCCTCGCGGTCTTCGACGAGCAGCTCGGCAATGCGTTGACGGGCCTGCTCTGCATTCGGGCCGGCGCCGTAGGTTTGCAGGTAGCTCTCGTATGCGGCCGGGGAATCTTGCTCGACCGCGTCACCCCACGCGCGGCCTTCGAGTTCTTCGGCGGTTGGCGGCGGCGGGGTGGCGCACGCGGCCAGGAGAGCGGCGATCGAAGCCGCCGCCCACATCTTCATGCGCCAAACCCGAGACGCCATCGCGCTTCCCCATCCCTGCCCGCTAAGAGTACCACTCTGGCCTGAACGGCAGTGGAATCGGAAGGGGCCGATGGGGGAAATGTATCTCGGCCCTGTGTTCTGGGCGCTGGCGGCGCTTGGAACGGCGGCGGCCATCGCCTACGGGACATACTTTCTCAACCGGCCACGCACGTTGCTGCGCGCGCTGGTGAAGACGCTATTCATGGCGGCATTTGCTGGCGCGCTGATCGGCGCCGACGCACCCTTCCCGCTCGTCGCCGCGATCGTACTTTCGGCAGCTGGCGATTTCTTTCTGGCGTTCGACAAGAAATGGGTGCTGCCGTTCGGCATCTTCTCCTTCCTGCTCGCGCAGTTGCTCTACGCGATGATGTTCTTGGGGATCTGGTTTTTCTCCGGCGACAACTCGCCTCTGCTGCCGCGCTACATCGCGATGGGCCTGGTGATCGTGACGGCGATTGGGTTTCTAGCGTGGATGGCGCCAAAGCTTGGCTGGATGGCGCTTGCGGTTGTGCCCTACGCCATAGCGATCACCGCGATGGGCGTGATCGCTATGTGGTTGCCTTGGATTGGTTGGCCCGCTTCGCTCGGCGCGCTGCTTTTCCTGACGAGTGATTTTGTCTTGGCGGCGGAGTTGTTCCGATTGCCAGCGGACGCTCCAGTGCGGAAGATCACCGCGCCGGTGGTGTGGTGGACATACGTCGCGGCACAGATCGGAATCGTCGCGGGTGTGTTGCTCTTGGTAACGGCGAGGTAGGAGGCGTTGATGCGGGCTTGGCTCTTGAGTGCGGCGGTGATGCTGGCGGCGTGCGGGCAAACTGCGGCGCCTCCGCAGGGGTCAGCAGCGCCGACGGGAGACAGCGCCGAGGTAATCTCGCGCCTGCCGCTGATCGATGCGTGTTTGGCGCTTTCGCCTCAGGCGCGGACGGTTACGATCAATCGCGCCTCGAACCTTTCGGTGCGCCTCTCGGGTGAGGGCGGAAGCTTCGATTGCGTCCTGCCGAACGATGCGCGTGATCCCGCGAATGCAGCCGTGTTGCCTGCGCTTGATGATCCGCCTGCCGATGCGATCATCTTCGTCCGCGCGCCGGGAGAGAACCCCGGTGGCGAATGTTATGAAGCGCCGGAAGTGCGTGACGGCAGCGAACTGGTCGGCTGGCTGCTCGATCCTGAAGGCTGTTAGGGGGTGAAAGCGCTGGTTTCGATCAGCAAGCGCACACGATCGATGTCGACGGCGAGTGAGCGGTCTTGATCGAGATGCGCGGACTCTGACCGCACAAGCGCGTGCGCTTTCTGCAGCGCAGGTGATGTTTTGAGCGGCGCGTGGAAATCGACGCCTTGCGCGGCAGCGAGCAGTTCGATGGCGATAACATTAGCCGCGTTGCGCGCGATGTCGCCGGCCTTGCGGCCGGCGAAGGTTGCCATCGAGACGTGATCTTCCTGGTTTGCAGACGTTGGGATGGTGTCCACGACGGCGGGATGCGCGAGCGTCTTGTTTTCGGAGACGAGCGCGGCGGCGGTGACTTGCAAAATCATAAAGCCGGAGTTGAGTCCGCCCTCTTTCACCAGGAACGCCGGCAAGCCTGACAAAACGGGATCGATCAGCACAGCGAGGCGACGTTCGCTGATCGAAGCGATTTCGGCGGCGGCCATGGAGATCATGTCAGCGGCGAAAGCGACAGGCTCGGCGTGGAAGTTGCCGCCGGACAGGATCACATCGTCCTCAGCAAAGACGAGCGGGTTGTCAGTGACAGCGTTGGCTTCAATCTCGAGCGTCACCGCAGCGCTGTTCAGCACGTCGAGGCACGCGCCCATAACTTGGGGTTGGCAGCGGATCGAGTACGGGTCCTGCACGCGGTCATCACCGGTGCGATGGCTTTCGCGAATGGCGCTGCCCGACATGAGATCGCGCAGGCGCGCAGCGACTTCGATCTGACCTTTTTGGCCACGCGCAAGGTGGATGCGTTCGTCGAACGGTGCGTCAGTGCCTTTCATCGCGTCTGTCGACATAGCGCCGGAGATCAGCGCGGCCCTGAACACGTCTTGCGTGCGGAAGAGCGCGTCGAGCGCGAGCGCGGTAGAGACTTGTGTGCCGTTCAGCAGCGCGAGGCCTTCCTTGGCGCTCAACGTGATCGGCGCCATACCAAGAACTTCGAGCATTTCGCGCGCCGGAATCGGATTGGCGCCAGCAAAACCGATATAACCCTCCCCGATCAGTGCGCAGGAAAGATGCGCGAGCGGGGCGAGATCGCCGGAGGCGCCGACGGACCCTTGGCTCGGAATGACCGGCAGCGCGTCGCGCTCGAACAGATTGAGCAGAGCGTCGACAACGATGCGGCGGACGCCGGAGCGGCCTTGGGCGAGCGTGACGATCTTGAGCACAAGCGCCAGGCGCACGACTCGTTCGTCCAGCGGCACGCCGACGCCGACAGCGTGCGAGAGCACGAGATTGCGCTGGAGTTGCGCGAGATCGGCATCGTTGATGCGCTTGGAGGCGAGTTTGCCGAAGCCGGTGTTGATGCCGTAGAGCGCGGCGCCCGTGGCAAGCGCTTTGGTGACGGCGGCGGCGGAATCATCGATGCGCTTGTAGTCGGCGGCATCGAGCTTGAGATCGCCCTTGCCCGACCAGATCTCGCGAAGTTGTTGGAGCGTGAGTTTCATCACCGGATGTCCAGCGTGGGCAGATCGAGATGTTGTTCGCGCGCGCATTGAATCGCTTCTTCGTAGCCAGCGTCGGCGTGGCGCATGACGCCAGTGCCGGGATCGTTCCAGAGCACGCGGGCTATGCGCTTGCTCGCGGCTTCGGTGCCGTCGCAGACGATGACGACGCCGCTGTGCTGCGAATATCCCATGCCAACGCCGCCACCATGGTGCAGCGACACCCATGTCGCGCCGCCAGCCGTGTTGAGCAACGCATTGAGCAAAGGCCAATCGCTGACGGCGTCGCTGCCATCGCGCATCTTTTCGGTTTCGCGGTTGGGTGACGCGACACTGCCACTATCGAGGTGATCGCGGCCGATCACGAGCGGGCCGATCTCCCCTCTCGCGACCATCTCGTTGAACGCGAGCCCCAAGCGATGTCGCTGCCCCAAGCCCACCCAGCAGATGCGCGCAGGCAAACCTTGGAACGCGATGCGTTCCTTCGCCATGTCGAGCCAACGATGCAGATGCGCGTCGTTCGGAATCAGCTCTTTCACTTTGGCGTCGGTCTTGGCGATATCGTCGGGATTGCCGGTGAGCGCTGCCCAGCGGAACGGGCCGACGCCACGGCAGAAAAGCGGACGCACGTAAGCGGGCACGAAGCCAGGATAGGCGAATGCGTCGGCGACGCCGTTATCCTTCGCGACTTGGCGGATGTTGTTGCCGTAGTCGACTGTGGGGATGCCCAAGTTGTGGAAGTCGAGCATTGCTTTCACATGCACGGCAATCGAAGCGCACGCGGCTTCGCGCACGGCTTCAGGATTTTGTGCGCGCGTCTTGTTCCAGCGCTCGACCGTCCAGCCCGCGGGCAGATAGCCGTTCACGGTGTCATGTGCAGAGGTTTGATCGGTGACCGCGTCGGGGCGGATGCCGCGCCTCACCATCTCAGGCAGAATCTCAGCGGCGTTGCCGAGCAAGCCGACGGAGATCGCCTCGCCTTTCGCGCAAGCGTCGTTGATCAGCTTCATCGCGTCATCAAGCGTTTCAGCGCGCTTATCGAGATAGCGGGTCTGCAGCCGCTTATCGATGCGATCGCTTTGGCACTCGATGGCGAGGCAGCAGGCGCCGGCCATTACCGCCGCAAGCGGTTGCGCGCCGCCCATGCCGCCGAGGCCGGCAGTCAAGATCCATTTGCCTTTCCAGTCGCCACCGAAATGCTTGCGGCCCATTTCGGCGAACGTCTCGTACGTGCCCTGAACGATGCCTTGCGTGCCGATATAGATCCACGAGCCGGCCGTCATCTGGCCGTACATCATGAGACCTTTGCGATCGAGTTCGTCGAAATGCTCCCACGTCGCCCAACGCGGCACGAGGTTGGAGTTGGCGAGCAGCACGCGCGGGGCGTCGGCGTGTGTCTTGAACACGCCGACGGGTTTGCCGGATTGGATGAGCAGCGTTTCGTCTTCTTCGAGACGGCGCAGCGTTTCGACGATTCTGTCGTAGCTCTGCCAATCGCGCGCGGCGCGGCCGATGCCACCGTACACGACGAGTTCTTCCGGATGCTCAGCGACGTCCGGATCGAGATTGTTCATCAGCATGCGCAGAGCGGCCTCAGTCAGCCAACTCTTCGCGGTGCGCTCCATGCCTCGCGGCGCGCGAATGACGCGCGACGGATCGCGGCGGGGATCCATGTTTCCTCCCGGAATTTTGGCCGGGTGTTAGCCTGCCGTAGCGTCCGCGTCCAATGTCACGGCATCGCACCGTGGCGCAGATCGCGGCCGAGGGATAAAGGAGCGGCGAAACCGGAGACCGCCGCATGACCCAATTCGTCCACAGCCGACGCGCCCTGCTCGGCGGCGCTGCCGCGATGGCTGCGGCTGCAGCGCTGGGGTGTCCGAGCGCATGGGCGGCACAGGACGACGAGACGAACGTCACCGTCAGCAACGGCCGCGTCGTCAGCTACAGCATTTGGCGCCCGGCGACGGTGCGCGCCGCGATCGTGTTTAGCCACGGCCAAGGCGGCAGACCGCAGAACTACGAGGCGCTGACCTCGATCTATCGCGACGCCGGCATTCTTATCGCGGCTCCGCTGCATGTGGATTCTCAGGCGCATCCGCGTCATGCGGAATTCGACCGGATGTCCGGTTTCCGCGCGCGTTGCGAGGACATGATCGCGGGCTTCACTCTGCTTGGTTCGTTGGCGGCTGATGCGCCGAAGGCGGTGTCAGGACATTCGTACGGCGCGCTGATGTCGCTGATCACGGGCGGTGGGCTGCCGCCTGTTGTGGCTGCTCCGCTAGCGCCGGTGAAGGCGGTCGCCGCATTCTCTTCCGCAGGCCGTGTGCCGGGGCTCATCAACGCACAAAGCTATGCTGGTCTCACGGCGCCGACGCTGATGGTCACTGGCGATCAGGACACGGTGCAAGAAGCCGGCATCACCAATTGGCGCGATCACCTCTATCCTTACGAGACGAGCCCGGCCGGTAACAAATTGGCGCTCGTCTATGCGGGTGGGCACCATAATCTGATCGGCGGCCAGCAACCGGCTGGTGCAAGCGGGCCGGATGCGATGCGCAACGCTGCGGACTTTATTCTCGCGAACGCGGCCGAAGATGCTGATGCCGCGGCGCGGATCGCGGCGCTGCAGTCGAACGACGTGCGGCAAGTGTTGCGGCGCTAGCGCTTATTGCTCGCGCTTCCAGGTGAGTTGGTAGTCCGCGTCGCAGCCTAGCACCTCCCTGAAGTAGCGATCTATCCAGGCGGCCATCTCAGACGGCGGCAGCGAAACGTCGAGCCAAACGTACTCGTCTGCGACCCATTCTTCGACGCTGCCGAATGTGAAGGTTCGGAGGTTCTGGGCCGGATCGATACGGAACGGATAGCGCGCGTTGATCGTGCGTTGCATGTATTGGACGAAAAGATCGGAGTTGCCGACGACTTCGAACGTGCCGAAGGAATCCTCGGCACCCGTCTCGATCTCGCGAACTGCCGCTTCGATGAGAGTGAATGTCGCCGTCACAACTTACGCAACTGCGCGGCCAGCGAAGACGCGCTCTTTCAACAGTGGTGCGCCGATCCAGTAGCTGAGTTCGGCGGGCGACTTGATGTCCCAGATGGCGAGATCGGCGGCCTTGCCGACTTCGAGCGTGCCGACGTCATCGAGGATGCCAAGTGCGCGCGCGCCTTCGCGGGTGATGCCGGCAAGCGCTTCTTCGGGTGTGAGGCGGAAGAGTGTGCACGCCATGTTGAGCGCGGCGAGCGGTGATGTCATGGGCGACGTGCCCGGGTTGCAATCGCTGGCGACGGCCATGTGGACGCCGGCTTTGCGAAGAGCATCGATGGGCGGGAGTTGCTTCTCGCGGAGGAAGTAGAACGCGCCGGGCAACAGCACGGCGACCGTGCCGGCTTTCGCCATCGCGGCAATACCGGCGTCATCGACGTACTCAAGGTGATCGGCGCTGAGCGCTTTGTGACGCGCGGCGAGTGCTGAGCCGTGCTGATTGCTGAGCTGTTCTGCGTGGAGCTTCACGTCGAGACCGGCTGAGCGCGCGGCTGAGAAAACGAAGTCGGTTTCTTCCGCCGTGAAGCCGATGTTCTCGCAGAAGGCATCAACGGCGTCGGCCACGCCAGCCGCCGCGACAGCGGGGATCATCACGTCGGCGACGAGTTGTACGTAGGCGGCGCGATCGTCCTTGAACTCGGGCGGAAGCGCGTGGAGGCCGAGGAAAGTGCGCTTGACGCGGACATTGCCGCGTTGCGCGAGATCGCCGGCGGCTTCAAGCATCTTGAGCTCGGTTTCGAGATCGAGCCCGTAACCGGATTTGATCTCGATGGTGGTGACGCCTTCGCGGGTGAGCCCAGCTAGGCGGCGCGCGGCGCTATCCGTGAGCTGCTCGCGGGACGCCGCGCGTGTCGCAGCGACGGTGGAGACGATGCCGCCCCCTGCCCGCGCGATCTCTTCGTAACTCGCGCCTTGCAGACGTAGCTCAAACTCACGCGCGCGATCGCCGCCGAAGACGAGATGCGTGTGGCAATCGACGAAACCGGGCGTGATCCAGGCATTGTCGCAGCGGCGCACTTGGTGCGCGAGTTCGTCCGGCGGCTTCGGCAGATCGGCGGCGTGGCCGATCCAGGCGATGCGGCCATCCTTCGCGGCGACGGCGCCGCGTTCGATCGCGCCGTACGGCTGGCCGGGCGCCATCGTGGCGAGGTTCGCGTCAACCCAAAGCGTGTCCCACATGCGCGCTCTATAGACTGCGCCGCGCCGCCGCGCCAATGATCCGGCCATGACAACCGACTCAGATTGCCGTTCCTGGTTCTCCGCTGCGGATTTGCTCACGCAGGATGCGTCCGCGCCTGTCGCGCTACTCGGCGCGCCGATGGGATTGGGCTCGATTACGCCGGGGCGTTGCGATGAAGCGCCGGGCGTCGTGCGCGCCGCGATGAAGCGGATGAGTGTCTATGATCTGGAGACGGAGACCGATCTTTCGGCGCTGCGCGTGTTCGATGCGGGCGACGTAGGATTGGGCCAATCTTCACCAGCTGAATCGCTTGCGCCGATCGTCGAGAAGCTCACGCCCCTCGCAAAGGCGCACAAGCTGACGATTGTGCTGGGCGGCAACAACGCAATCACACGGCCTTGCGTGCATGCGCTCGACGCCACCTTGCAGAAGGTCGGCGTCCTGACGCTCGATGCGCATTTCGATCTGCGCGACACCGATTGCGGGCTGACCAACGGCAATCCGATCCAGGCGCTGCTGGAGGACGGCCTGCCTGGCGCTCACATTGCGCAGATCGGCCTCCTGCCCTTCGCGAACACGCAAAAGGCGCACGACAAGGCGAAGAACGCGGGGATCTATGTCGCGACGGCCGCAGCTTGCAAAGCGCAGGGGTTGGCGGCCATCGCGGCGAATGCGCTGGAGCGCCTGGCTTCGCGATGTGATGTGATCCACGTGGATTTCGACATCGATGTCGTCGAGCGCAGCGCCATGCCAGGCGCGCCGGGGGCGCGGCCGGGCGGCGTTGCGGTGCAGGACTTCTTCGACGCGACGCGGCTCATCTGCGCGCAACCGAAGGTGCGCAGCGTCGATCTGACTGAGTTCGATCCTTCGCTAGACGTCGCCGCCGTCAGTGCTCTGACGGCGGCGCGTTGGGTGTGCGAAGTGTTGGCGGGCTTCCAGAAGCGCTAGCCAAGAAACGTGCGCACTTCGCTCATGAAGCGATCGAACTGGTCGATCATGATGAAGTGGTAGCTCTCATCGACCTTGATCAGGCGCGCTTGCGGCAGGTTCGTGTACGAGGCGCGCATGTAGCCATCGTATTGCTCTGGCGTCAGCGGCATTTGCGGCGGTATGACGTAAAGCACCGTGACGGGCGCGGTGATGTTCGAGAGTTCTGGCCGCAGATCGGTGACGATCAGTTCGTGGAAGGCGTTGGCGGTGACGACGACATCGCTGAGGCGCGCATGCTCGATGATTTCGGGACGCGCGGCTTCGGTGCGCACCATGGTGTTGATGGTGGCGACGGTTTGCTGAGACACTTCGCCTTGCGGCGCGGCGCGCATGGCGGTGCGGATCTGATCCGCCACAGGCGTGACGCTCGCGGGCGTCGCGTTGCCGCCGCCGAACATGGCGCCCATGAACGGAAACATGTCGACGACCATGAGCTTGCCGACGGCGTCAGGATGGCGCGCGGCGAGCATCAGGCCGATCGTACCGCCCATGGAGTGCCCGATGACGGCCGGGCGATTGAGGCGCGCTTCGCGGATGTAACGCGCGATTTCTTCGGCGGCTGGTGCGGAGACTTGGCCATCGCCCGCGCCGCCAACTGGCGCGCCTGCGAAACCGTTCAGTTGCACGAGATGGACGCGATAGTTGTCGTCGAGCGCGTCGGCGGTGGCGTTCCAGATGTCGCGCGATGAGCTGAGGCCGTGGATCAAGATGATGTCACGGCCGCTACCCCGGGTGACGACACTGATGCGGTCGGAAGTAAAGCTCTGCGCTGTCGCGTTCGGCGATGAGGCGCATGCGGCGACCGCCAAGAGCGCGGCAACAAGAAATCCACGACGTTTCATTCGCTTTCCCTCAAGTCAAAATTATTCGGCGACCAAGCGGCCGCCTTGTCCCTCAACCGCCGCCGCCCTGCCCCTTGGATGCAGGCGACGCAACTTTCGCAAATGGGACCAGCATGGGGACGCGACGGCGGTATGACCCATAGGCGTCGTCCCCCAGATCCCGGCGCAGGAAGCGCTCCTCCAGCTTGGCGCGGAGAGAGATCGCGGCGATCAGCGCCAGCGCGCCGGCGACGGCTTCGAGCCGGCCGCGTTCGGCGGCAGTCGCGAACGCCGCGAGCAAGAGACCTGCATAAACTGGATGGCGCACGATGGCGTACGGGCCACTGTCCACAATGCGATGATCTTCGGTGGGCGCGGACGTGCTCGACCACAGTGGCCCGAGATGAAGGCGCGCGGCCCAGGTGAAGCCGAGGCCTAGGAGCACCAAGCCGAACATCGCCCATGCCACTTGGTCCGGCAATGTCCACATCACAGCGCTCACGAAGGGCGAGTACGACGCGAGGATCATCACGACTGCCGCGAGCGTCAGCACGCGGCTCGGACTTTCGGCGCCGAGATCGTGGTGCGACGCGGTGCGCGCGCTCCAGCCAGAGGCGAGAATCCAGCTTACAAGCCAGACGAGCCAAGCGGCTGCGATGGCGGCGCTTGGGATCATTCCATCGTCACGACGAGCTTGCCGGTCGCGGTGCGGTCCATCAGCGCGCGAATGGCTTTACCGCCTTCGCGCAACGGGTAGCGCGCGGAGATGCGCGGCTTTACTTTGCCTTCGCTGTAGAGCTTGAAGAGATCGCGGACATTGCCTTTGTGCAGTTCCGGCTCGCGCGCTGTCGAAGCGCCCCAGAACACGCCGACGATGGAAGAGCTCTTCAAGAGCGTGAGATTGAGCGGCGGCGTTGGGATGCCGGCTGGGAAGCCGATGACGAGATAGCGACCGTTCCAATTCATGGCGCGCAGTGCCGGTTCGCAATAGTCGCCGCCGACGGCGTCGTAGATCACGTCAGCGCCGCCGCCGGTGACTTTTTTGAAATCCTCGGAGAGCGCTTTGCTTTGGTCTTTCGCGAATGCGCCTGGTGGATAGATCACAGTGGCGTCCGCGCCTGCAGCTTTCGCAAACTCAGCTTTCTCTTCGCTCGACACGGCGCCGACAACTTTCGCGCCCATCGCTTTGCCAAGCTCGATCGCAGCGACGCCAACGCCGCCGGCGGCGCCGAGGATGAGCAGAGTCTCGCCGGCTTTAAGCTGACCGCGGTCCTTCAGCCCGTAATATGAGGTGCCGTAGGTGAGGATGAAGGCGCTAGCGTCGTCGAACGGCATATTGTCGGGGATCGGGAGCACGCGCGCAGCCGGCGCCTTCACCTTCTGCGCCATGCCGCCCCAGCCGAGTGAGCCGATGACACGCTGGCCGACCTTCACATTGGCGACGCCAGGGCCGACGCTTTCGACAACACCCGCGATCTCGCCGCCCGGCGCGAACGGGCGTTCCGGTTTGAACTGGTATTTGTCTTCGATGATCAGCGCGTCCGGGAAGTTCACGCCGGCAGCCTTCACCGCGATCACCACCTCGCCTTCGCCCGCGACGGGATCCGGCGCATCAGCGTATTCGAGTTCTTCCGGCGGGCCGATGCGGGTGCTGAGCAGCGCTTTCATGGTGTCTCCCAAATGCGTTCGTTGGCGAGTTGCCGTTTCTTGTAGCGGCTCCCGCGCTAACGGTCCAAAACTAGCGCCATGACCCGCCGCGGCTACTATTTCCGGCTCGCCCTCTCTGTCGTCATCGACCTGTTCGACTTGACGTTAGGGCGCATTCCCGTGTTCGGCAGCGTCACCGAGGGTGTGGGCACGATCGTGCTCGTGGCGCTCTGGGGGCCGGCCGGGCTCCTGAACCTCTGGGAGCTTGTGGACTTCACCGACCAGGCCGACAGCTTCGTCCCGACCGCGACGCTTGTTGCGCTCTATGTGGGCTGGAAGGAAGGCATGTTCGGCAAGGGTTCCACGAACGTGACGACGCGCGATAGCGCAGCGCCCAGCGAATAGGTCTATAGAGCGCCCATGAGTTCGACCTGGGCGCTTGCCCTTCATGGCGGCGCCGGCGCCATCGCCGAGCGCGCCTACAAACGCGAAGAAGAACACATGGCCGCCCTGCTCGACCGGGGCAGCGCCATGCTGGCGCGTGGCGAGAGCGCGCTCGATGTTGTCACCGCGATGGCGGAAGAGCTGGAAGCGTGCGGGCTGCATGTTGCCGGCAAGGGCGCAGCGCCAAATGCGGCGGGCGTGGTGGAGCTGGACGCGTCGCTGATGGACGGGCCGACACGCGCGGCTGGCGCGGTGGCGGCGCTGCGTGGGTTTGTCTCGCCAGTGCGGGCGGCGCGCGCAGTGATGGAACACACACCGCATGTGCTGTTGGTTGGCGAAGGCGCGAGTGAGTTCGCGGCAGCACAAGGCTTGGAGCGCGTTGCCGATCCGAAGACGTACTACGTGGCCGCGGAGAGCGGCTTGCCTGGTTCGGGCACGATTGGCGCCGTTGCTCTAGATACGAACGGCCGGCTCGCGGCGGCGACATCGACCGGCGGGCTTGGCGGCAAGATGCATGGGCGCGTGGGCGATGCGCCGATTATTGGTTCGGGCACTTGGGCCGACGAGCGCGCAGCGATTTCCTGCACGGGACTCGGCGAATACTTCATGCGCGTGAACGCGGCGGCCGACGTTTCGGCGCGCATTGCTTATGCGGGCCAGAGTTTGGAAAAAGCCGGCGCGGACGTGATCGCCGATGTGCGCAAGCTTGGCGGCTATGGCGGCTTGATTGCCGTTGACGCGAAAGGCAACGTCACGGCGCCGTTCGCGAGTCAGGGCATGAAACGCGGGCTCGCATCGTCGGCGGGCTTGCGCGAAGTGAAAACGTTCTAACGGAGACGCCCCCATGAAAAAGATCGCAGCTCTCGCCGCTCTGGCCCTGCTCGCCGCGTGCGCCTCGACTGGCGGCGGAAGCGGACCAGCGGGCCCTCGCGCCGATTGGCGTTGCGATGGCGGCGCAGCGTTCAGCGCGCGCATCAGCACTGGCGGCGAAGGATCGGCGGAAGTGTTCGCGGGAGGGCAGGTCTATCGCTTGCCGCGCGTCGCAGGCGCTTCTGGGCTGCGCTACTCCAACGGCTCGGTCGAGTATTGGGAACGCGGCGGCGGCGCAACGCTGAGCGGCGCTAATGGCGGCCCTTACAACAACTGCCGCAGGGGCTGATGCGCGGCTATTTCGGCATTGGCGCTGAAGATATCTCAAAGCCGATGAATCTCGGTGCGCTGATGCGTACCGCGCATGCGTTCGGCGCAAGCTTCTTCTTCACCATCAATGCCCATCCGAAGGTGCGCGAGGCGTATAACTCCGATACGTCGCGCAGCTTCGATCACGTGCCGTACTATCCGTGGGATTCCGTTGAGACGCTGATGTTGCCGAAAGGCTGCGCGCTGGTTGGCGTGGAGCTGACGGACGACGCTGTGGAGTTGCCGCGTTTTCAGCATCCGCAGGCGGCGGCGTATGTGCTGGGGCGCGAGCGTGGGTCGCTCTCGCCGGCCCTGTTGGCGCGCTGCCAGCATGTCGTGAAAATCCCGACGAAGTTCTGCGTGAACGTCGGCCTTGCGGGCGCGTTGGTGATGTATGACCGCCTGCTCGCGCACGGCGGCTATCCTGCGCGGCCGATTATGCCCGGCGGCCCGCCGCCGGAGATGAGCGACAAGCCGAAGCTGAAGAGTTAGCTCTGCGAAGGCTTATTGAGCGCAGGCCACGCGGCAAACGCGAACCAAACCTGAAGCGCGAATACGATCAGCGCGCCGACGAACGGCACGAAGATGGCGAAATTGATCAGCGCTAGAGCGCCGTTGAAACCCGCCTTCGAGAAAATCCGCCACTGCAGGTAAATCCAGAACACAAAGAAGAGGACGCCGAACGCCATCATGGCGGCCCACAGCGCGCCGGCGTTCTCCTGCCCCCACATATCGCCAGACATTGACCCTCCCCTACGGCGCTAGCGCGCCGCTGGTGCGTAGACGTATTGGACGCGCGGCTTATCGGTGACGGCCCAGATCAGCGCCCAGAACCAGCCGATCACCGTCCATCCGAAGAAGAAGTTGAGCAGGAAGATCGCGAGCGCGTTGTGACCGCGCGACATTGCGATAATCGTCGGCAGGAAGAACAGTGCGGTGAGGATGGTCAGCGTGATCATCGGCGACTCCGGTTCTTGGGTAGTAACGTATGTCGACAGCGCGGCTGCCGCAAGGATAGGGGCGTTGTGAATCGCCTTGAGCGGGCGCAGTAAACGGCGATGACCGATTTCGGCGCAGCCTATCGTGGGCTCTCTGCGAATGTGCAGGGCGCGCTGTGGATGCTGGCGTCCGCGGTGACGTTTACGCTGATGACGTCGCTGATCAAATTTCTGGGCGAAGATTATTCGCCGGCGCTGCAAACATTCTACCGGCAAGCGGCAGGGCTAGTCGTGCTCTTGCCGATCATCCTTCGCGATCCGGTCGGATCATTCCGGACAACGCGGCCGGGCATTCTTCTCTTCCGCTCGCTCGCCGGCACGATCGGCATGATCCTGGCGTTCTGGGCGTATCAGGAAATGCCGCTGGCGGAGGCGAACGCGCTTTCGTTCACACGCACGCTTTGGATTGTGCCGCTGGCGATCTTTGTGCTTGGCGAAAAGATCGGCGTGTGGCGCATCTCGGCGACATTGGTGGGCTTCGTCGGCGTGCTGATCATGCTGCAGCCTTCGATCGCCAACGCCGTTGGCTGGCCCGCAGCGGCCGCGCTCGGCTCAGCCGCGCTGTTCGCAATGACCGTGACGGGCATGAAGATGATGACACGCGATCACTCGGTGACGGTGCTGATGGCGTGGTCGGCGGTGCTTGGGTTTGTGTTGGCCATTCCGCTTGCCGTTGTGGAGTGGCGCTGGCCGGAGCCGCTCGACCTCGCGCTACTCGCCGCTATGGGCGTGCTGGGGCTGGTGACGCAGGTCTGTTACATCAAGGGCATGGCGCTGGGAGATGCCGCGGCGATGGCGCCGATCGACTACACGCGCCTTGTGTTCGCGATCCTCTTTGGCTTCGCACTATTTCACGAAGTGCCCAACTGGATCACCATGCTCGGCGCGCTGATCGTGATCGGTTCGACGCTGGTGATCACGCTGCGGGAGCTGCGCTTCAAGCAGAAGCCAGCTCCCGTGCGCGCGGAATAGCTAGGCTGGCGGCGCCCCTCGACGAACCGGCCAATCCGAAAAGGCAAACCAGATAAAGAGAACAAGGCAGATGATCGGGCCGATCAGCGGGATGATGCCCGCCAGGAACACCAACGATAGCGCGCCGTTGTAGCCGGCCTTCGAGAAAATCTTCCACCAACAGAAGATCGAGAACACTGCGATCGCGAGGCCGATGATCATGATGACCGCGAAGTACGGTCCCATCGCAGCCATCATCCCAGTTGGATCGCTGCCGTAAGCAGATGAAGAATAGTCGTTCATGAGGTCCCTCTCCCCGTTTCGAACGAGGCGACCCTAACGGCAATTGACCGCACCGCAAGCAAAGATCAGGCGCGCTTGCGCGCCGCGCCGGGGCCCGCATGCGGTGAGACTTCGCGCGGATCGACCGCCTCCCCGCACTCAGAGCACGTCATCACCGACCTGAAGTCGTGTCCGCACGTGAGATGACGGTGGAGAAGAGGTGGACCTTTCTTTCCCGCGTAATGCTCATCGCCCCAATGCACGAGCGCAACGATTGCAGGATAAAGTCCCAAGCCTTTCTCGGTGAGGCGATATTCGTAACGCGGCGGCCGCCGCTCGTAGGCGACCTTCTTCAGCACGCCCTCATCAACCAAGAGCTTCAGGCGCGCCGCAAGAACGCGGCGCGCGATACCGAGGCTCTGCTGGAAGTCATCGAACCTTCGCACGCGCAGGAAGGCCTCACGCAGCACTAGAAGCGTCCAGCGATCGCCGATCACCGAGAGCGTGCGCGCAAGCGAGCAATGCTCGCGGCTGAGATCATCCCAACGCATGGCTGAAATCTGCCATTGACTAAGTTCACTTTCAAGACTTAGTTGATCTCGTTTCAAGACGGAGGCGAACCATGCCCGCCCGCAACGCGACCTGCGCCGTGATTGGCGCCGGAGATTTCATCGGATCAGCCATCGCCCGGAAATTCGCAGCCGAGGGCTACACGGTGTTTGCCGGACGCCGAACGGCGGAGAAGCTTGAGCCGCTGAAGCGCGAGATCGAGGCCAGCGGAGGCGAATGCGTCGCGCGCGCGCTCGATGCGCGGAAGGAAGAGGACATCACGGCATTCTTGCAGGAAGCGGACGCCCACGCGCCGCTCGAAGTCGTGATCGCTAACCCGGGCGCCAACGTGAACTTCCCGATTTTGGAGACGACAGAGCGGGTGTTCTTCAAAGTCTGGGAGATGGCCTGTAAGGCGGGCTTCCTCAGCGGGCGCGAAGCCGCGCGCATCATGCTGAAGCATGGGAAGGGCTCGATCTTCTTCACGGGCGCGACGGCGAGTTTGCGCGGTGGCTCAGGCTATGCGGCGTTCGCCAGCGCCAAAGCGGGCCTGCGCGCTGTGGCACAAGCTATGGCGCGCGAGTTGGGGCCACAGAACATTCATGTCGCGCATCTGGTGATCGATGCGGGCGTCGACACTGCGTTCGTGCGCGAACGGATCGCGCACGCGCGGGGCGCGGATGTCGCGGCGAATTTGCCGCCGGACGTGCTGATGGAGCCGGAGTCGATCGCCAACGCATACTGGGCGCTGCACCAGCAATCGCGCGACGCGTGGACTTTCGAAATGGATTTGCGGCCGTTTGGGGAGAAATGGTGATGGCGAGCGCTGAGTTTCTGTTCGATTTCGCCAGCCCCAACGCTTACTTGGCGCATCGCGTGCTGCCGCAGATTGAAGCGCGCACCGGTGTGAAATTCACTTACACGCCGGTGCTGCTCGGTGGCCTCTTCAAGCTCACCGGCAACCAGGCGCCGATGATTGCGTTCTCGGGCATTCCCAACAAGCTGGCGTACGAGATGACGGAACTCCGCCGCTTCATCGCGCGCCACAGGCTCAACGCGTTTCAGATGAACCCGTTCTTCCCGGTCAACACGCTGCTACTGATGCGCGCCGCTGTCGCCGCCGAGATGGATGGCGTGCTGCCACAATACGCGGAGGCAGGATTTCACCATATGTGGGAGGCGCCGAAGAAGATGGACGATCCCGCGATCGCCGCCGGAGCGCTGGCGTCCTCCGGCCTCGATGCGGAACGCCTGCTGGCGCGCGCCAAGGAAGATGACGTGAAGGCCAAGCTGATGGCTAACACCGAGGCCGCGGCCAAGCGCGGCGCGTTCGGCATCCCGACCTTCTTCGTCGGTGAGGAGATTTACTTCGGCAAGAACACGCTGCGCGATGTCGAGGACGCGCTGGCGGCGTAGTGCTATGCGGTGTGGGGATTGCCCGCGTGCGCGGCGATCCCCATAACCCGCCCGTGACTTCCGCCCTTCCCTCCCTCGCCGGCCTCTCGAAGGCCGAGCTTGCCGAGAAGCTCATCGCCGTTGGCGTCGAGCCGAAGAAGGCGAAGATGCGCGCCGAGCAGCTCTGGCGCTGGATCTATCATTACGGCGTGACGGATTTCGCGGCGATGACCAACGTCGCCAAGGAACTTCGCGCGACGCTGGCGGAACACTACACGCTTGCGCGGCCGGAGATCGTCACACAGCAGATCAGCACGGACGGAACGCGCAAGTGGCTGATCCGGCTGGGGCCGGGTGTCGAAGCTGAAGCTGTGTTCATTCCGGGCGTCGGCAAGGCGGGCGCGCTCTGCGTGTCGAGCCAAGTCGGCTGCACGTTGAACTGCACGTTCTGCCACACGGGTACGCAGAAGCTGGTGCGCAATCTTTCGGCCGCCGAAATCGTGGCGCAGGTGATGATCGCGCGCGATGCGCTGGGCGAATGGCCGACGCAAGAGCGTCCGCTCAATGACGGCGATCGCCAGCTGACGAACATCGTGTTCATGGGCATGGGCGAGCCGCTCTACAATTTGGACAATGTCGACACCGCCATTGACGTGATCTCGGATGGCGACGGCATCTCCATTGGCCGGCGCCGTATCACGGTGAGCACGGCCGGCGTTGCGCCGCGCATTCAGGAATTGGGTGAGCGCACCGGCGCGATGCTTGCGATCTCGCTGCACGCGACCAATGATGAACTGCGCAATCAGCTCGTGCCGCTCAACAAGAAGTATCAGCTCGAAGAACTGTTCGCCGCGATCCGCTCGTATCCTTCGCTCGGCAATGCCAAGCGGGTGACGTTCGAGTATGTGATGCTGAAGGGCGTGAACGACTCGCTGCCGGAGGCGAAGGCGCTGGTGAAGATGCTCGCGGGCATTCCTGCGAAGATCAATTTGATCCCGTTCAATCCTTGGCCCGGCACGCAGTACGAATGCTCCGATTGGAGCACGATCGAAGCGTTCGCCGAGGTGTTGAACCGCGCCGGCTACTCCTCCCCCATCCGCACGCCTCGCGGGCGCGATATTCTGGCGGCTTGTGGACAACTGCGCAGCGAGAGCGTGAAGCAACGGGCGAGTGAACGGCTGAAGGCGGCGACGTGACGCCGACGCTGGCGGCGCCCGGCATCATTCTTCGACCACTTGTGCTGGCCGACGCTGCGGCGTTGTTCGTCGCGCTAGGCGATGTGGAGGTGCAGCTCTATCGCCAGCAGGCCGCACACGCCCACGTTGGCGAAACGGAACGCTACATCGCTGACACGCTTGGGCGCTCGCGCGCCGCGTGGGCAATCACTGTGGATGGTGGCGAAGCGTTAGGGCGACTGGCGTTGCGTGTGCCAGAGCCTGGTATTGGCGAATTCGGCATTGTGCTTCGTGCGGCCGCACAGCGCCGAGGGTTTGGGCTGAAGGCGCTGGCTCTCGCGGAGGGCTTCGCGTTTGGTGAACTTGAGCTGCACACGCTGCGCGCGACCATCGACGCGGAGAATGCGGCTTCGATTGCGCTGTTTGCGAAAGCGGGCTTCGCGCAGACCGCGCTGCTGCCCTCGCACGAGCGCACAAAACTTGGGCTACGCGATGGCGTCGTGATGGAAAAGCGTTTGCGACAGGCCTAGGGTCCCGCACGCGGAGGGACACGTCATGGCGCGCACGATCAGCCAGAGGATCAAGGCGGACCGCGGCACGGCAGGGTTCTTCGCTTTTCTCGCTTCCCTGCCTGCGCTCGCGATCGTTGGCGGCGCGCTCTGGGTTTTTGTTCAATCGCTGGAGCACCGCGAGAACACGGAAGATCTTGTGTTCTCGGGCCTCGTCCTGGTGTTCGCTGGGATGTTCTGGCTGGTCGCAAGCTGGAGCTATAGCGCGGCGCGCTCGGCGACGACGCCGCAACGCATCCAGGCCATGTGGCTGCGCCGCTTTCAATCCGAGCGCGGCGACGATTTCCGGCCATCGCGCGTCATCGACAAGCTCAGCCGTCACGGGATCAGCGCGATCACGCTGCAAGATCGCGATGTGAAGCTCTCGTTCGAACAGCGCCGCAACCGCCTGGCGCCGATGTTCTGGTTCTTCTTTGCGCCGATCGCGCTGGTGCTGAGCTACGCGGGCTACACATCGTTTCAGAAAGCACAGGAAGATTTCGCCAATCAGGCTGCGCCAGCCTCCGCGAACATTGCGGAGGCGCTTGTGCAGGCGTTCGTGCAAGCCATCGGTCAAGCCATCGTGCTTGTCATCATCATTGCCGTGTTTGCCTTGGCCGTGATCGCATCGGCAGTGCTGTTCTTTCTTGTGGCAGCGCTCGCTGGGCCGCTCGGCGCAATCTTCTCGGGCAAACGCGACGATTTTCGCAGGCTGCCCGGCCTGCTAGAACGGATGAAGCGCGGCAAAGGCCGCCGCGGCGCTTCGATCGTGCGGATTTCGGACGCGCATTGGCGCGAGGCGGTGAGCGCCTCACTCGGCGCGGTTGATGTGGCGATTATCGATCTCACGGACGTCAGCGAGCACGTGGCGTGGGAGATCGGCGAAGCCGTCAAAGGCTGCGGCGCTTCGGGATTGGTTTTTATCTGCTCCGACACCAAAGGCGGCTTATCGGAAGCCGCACGCAGCATCGTGCGCAGCGCGCTTGGGCGTGAGCCCGGCGACATCGTTCTCTATCCGGCGCGCCGCGGCGCCAGCGGAGAGCGCTTTGCCAAGCAATTGCGCGAACATATCTACGCCGCCGCCGATCGGCGTGGCGCGACGAAAGGCTGAGATGACTTCGCTACCAAATCTCGAAGCGGCGGGCGCCGTGCTTCGTCCGTTGACGCTCGATGACGCTGACGCGCTGTTCGCAGCACACGGCGACGAGCGCACGCACCACTATTGGTCCGGACCGGCGCACCGCGATGTCGCGCAGACGCGGCAGTACATTGCCGACACGATCGACATGAAAGGCGCGCATGTCTGGGCAATCACGGAGGACGGCGGCGAAGCGCTTGGGCGCATCGCGTTGTTCGTTGAGCGTGAAGGCGTCGGCGAGATCGGCATCATCATGCGGCCGGAGGCGACGGGCCGAGGTCTCGCTTCAAAGGCGCTAAACTTGGTCATCGAGTACGGCTTCAAGCAGCTCGATCTGCACCGCATTGGCGCCGACATCGATCCGGACAACAACGCATCGATCTCGCTCTTCCTGCGCGCAGGCTTTCAGCGCGAGGGCTTGCTGCGCGGCAATTGGAAGACGCACCTTGGCGTGCGCGACAGCATCATTATGGGCAAGCTGCGGGACGCTTAGAGGTTCTCGACGAACTTCGGCGCGCGCATGCCTTCGCCGGAGCGGTCGTGCGCGCCGGCTTTGCGGGCGCGGACGGCTTGCACGAGGTCTAGCGCGCTCTTGTTGTTCGGCGGGAACGCGGCGTCGCTTTCGCGGAGCGGCGTGATGCGATCACCCCAGCGCACGAGGTGCGCACAAACAGTCAAACCTGCACCGAAAGCCGGCATCAGAATGAGTGCGCCGGGCTTCACGCGGCCCTCTTCGAGCGCTTCCGCCAACGCGACGGGCACGGTTGCGGCGCTCATATTGCCATAGCGCTCCACCGTCAGCATGACGCGATCGGCGGGCACACCGCTTCGGGAGACGACGGCGTCGATTATGCGCAGGTTCGCTTGGTGCGGAACGACGAGATCGATTTGATCCGGAGTAACCCCGCATTTCTGCATCACGGCTTGGCTCGCTTGCACCATGCCTTGCACAGCGCGCTTGAAGATTTCCTGGCCGTCGAAATCCCAGCTTGTGTCGCCGAGCGTCACGCCGCGATTGACGTAGGCCGTGCCCATGCCGCGCACGCGCAAGGTTTGGCGCGCATCGGCGAGGCAGCCGAGTTGTTCGCCTAGGACGCCGACTTGCTGATCACTCGCTTCAACCACCACCGCCGCGCAGCCATCGCCGAACAGCACCGCGACGTTGCGGTTGTCCCAGTCCATAAACGGCGAAATCCATTCGACGCCGATCACCAGCGCTTTCTTCACCACACCAGTGCGGATCAACGCGGTGGCGGTGCTCAAGCTGTAAAGAAAGCTAGTGCAGGCCGTGTTGACGTCCATCGCCGCGGCCTTGGTCGCGCCGATTGCGACTTGCACGCCGGAAGCCGTGTTCGGCACTTGCTCATCGTTGGAGCACGAGCCGTAGACGATTAGATCAATCTCGTCTGCTTCCAAGCCAGCGCACGCGAGCGCGCGCTTGCAAGCGATGACGGCCATCTCCGCTGAAGGCACGTGGCTGACGCGCCGCTCCTTCATGCCGGTGCGGCTGACGATCCATTCGTCGTTGGTGTCCAAGAAATTCGAAAGATCGGCGTTGGTGAGGACTGCGGGAGGCATCGCCTTCCCCCAGCCTGTGATAGCCGCGTAGGTCATTGGGTTTCCCAAGTATCGTTGCGATACCGGTAGCAGGCTTGGATGGTCACGTCATCTGGGAAGACACATAGGAGTTGCATCGATTAGTCGTTTCGCTGCAGGCGCGAACAGGGCCTCCCGACTCATGCTAAGCGCGGCGCATGGAACCTGTCGCGCAAGCAACCGCAATCGTTCTCGCCGGCGCATCGCTCGGCTGGATCGCGCTCTTTTCGTTTGTCCTGGCGCCGGTGGCGTTCAAGCAATTCGACGCCGGACGCGCCGAGCGGCTGGTGAAGCACGTGATGAATTCCGGCCACGGAATCCTTGGCCTGATCGCGTTTGCTTCCGCGATTGCGGCTTTGATGGCAGGCGCTGTTGCAGGTGCAGCGGTTGCGGCTGTTGGCGGCGCGTTTGCGTTCATGTGCAAGTTCGCGCTCGCGCCGCGCGACGACAAGCCGATCAAGGGCCATCGTGTGCTGAAGACAGCGCGCATCGTTGCGTCCGGCCTGACGGCTTTCATCGCGCCGGTGCTGATCGCGGCCATCGTCCTGACGATGATGAAGATCTAGGCCGCAGCACTCGCCTTTTCGTCGCGCGCACGGCGCGCTCGCTCGATCCACGTTGCGACGTCATCGCCGGTCGGGGCCGGCGCATTGCCCCAGGCGCGCTGACCTTCATCTGACAAGCCCCATTGCGCGACGTCTTCGCAAAGCTGGCTTGGGTCACTCGCGATCAAATCCTGCACATCCTGAACACCGCAAGCGACGAGTGCTTGCGCTTCGCGTGAGCGGAGGCCAGGCACAGTGCACGCGAGCGACGCTTGCGCCTGCCAATCGCGGATCACTTGCGCGGAGATGTGGCGCGCATCGATCTTCTCCTCTCCCTCCTCCGCGTTGAGCGCGAGCAGATCGGCGATGGTCTTCACGCCGAGCGCTTCGAAGCGCTTAGCGGTCTTTGGCCCGATCGATGGCGCTTGCACGACCGGCGCGTTTTCATTGAGCGTCGCCTTCGGCAGCGACTTTTCCTTTTTGGCCAGCGGCGCGCCTTCAGGCAGCTCGCGCGCCACCATTTGTTTCGGCGGCTTCACCGGTTCGGCGGGCGGCGGAGCGATGCGCGTAACCGTTGCCGTCCGCTCTGGAGCCAGCTCGATCGTGCGGACCTGTTTGGCGCGCGGCACGACTGGAGCTTTGCCCTTGCTATTGCGCGCCATAGCGCCTTCGCCCGCCTTCGCGCCGATTTCGCGCGGCCATTTGGCGTCGAGGGATGAAAGCGGCGTCTTCAGAACTTCCGTCGCGTGCAGTTCGCGCACGACCTTGTCGTCTTCGCCGAGTGTCGAGCGCACTTTGCCGGTGCGCACATACTCTTCGTACTGCGCCGCCACTTCTTTGCGCGCTGCGGCGTCGTCCATCATTTTCAGGACGCTTTGAATCGGAACGCCGAGCGTCATGAAGACGGCTTGCAAGCTAGCGTCGACGCGCGGCGGCTTCACTGCTGCTTCGTCGAACGCACGATCGAGAACGCGCGCAAAGCCGACAGCGGCGTGGCCGACGAGTTTAGCGATGGTGTCTTTCAGTTCCTGATCGAGCCCTGCAGGCGGATCCTTCACGCCTTTCGCGAAATCGTAGTGATCGATGACCAACTCGTAGTGCTCGTTCGCCGCCTTCGCACCGGCGCGCACCATGTCGGCGAGCCACTTATCGCCTTGCGGCACTTCGATGTTCGGATAACCACCGAAATCGCTTTCGAGGATTTGTTGGAAGGTCTTGTAGGACTTCGAGAAGCTCCACTCGACGGCGCGGTGGATGACGCCCTCTTCCTCCGTCTGGTGCGTGTGGAACGGCTGGATCGGATCCACGAAATAGTGGCTGAGCACGCCTGCGCACCACGCGGCCTGCTTCCAGTCCTTCGCGGCGAGCGCGCGCACTGTGCGGCGATACCATTCGTTGCAAGCTTCGATCGCCCCGCCCCATTCCTTCTCGCGCACGTGAAGGACGTGGTTCTTGAAGTCCTTGAACTCTTCGTCGGGCGCCTTCGCGCCGCGCAGATACTCGACGTGTTGCGAGAGCAGCAGATCGCGCCAGCGTTCAGCGTGCTGAGAGCGCAAGTGGCGCAGCGCGTCGACGGCCAAGCGGTGATGGTTTGAGCGACACCGGCTGGCGAACACGACTGCGTACAGCAACGACATAGAAACCCGCTCTCGCCTCAAGAATAAACGCGAGATTAAGATTTCGGGCCGCTTTGGTTAGCGAGGGGTTAACCCGCTCGGATCAGGCCCCAGTCTTCACTGAGAATTCGCACCAGGCGCTCGTGTCGCTCCTCGACGGCCTGCAGCGTCCACTCCCCGATCGGCGCAATATCTTTGGTCAGCGCGTGGATCGGCGCACCAGCCGTGTCGAAGTAGACTGAGCGCTTCTTCGCGTATGGTTTGGTGTCGGCTTCGCTGTTCTGCAGGTAGGTCAACAGCGTCAGATTACCAAGCAGGTTAGAGAGCTCGTTACGTAGCGCTTGATCTGGGAAGCGCTCGTTCCACCAAGGGCCGCCATTTTTTGGCAGCACGTGCTCGACCGTCACGTCATCATTCATCTTGAGCACGCTGCCATGCGGCATTGCCGCTTCGAGACGCATGAGCAGAAGCCGGCGCTGCCGGTCGCGCTTACGCGAACGATTGAGCGTCGCGAAGAACTTCATCTGCTCATTGTCGGTAAGCGCGAGCGCACGCTGCTTGCCCTCGCCCTCGTGGAGCATCTTATCGTCGCTGACATAGCGAATGATGTTGGCATAGCGATCCTCACGATCGCGATTATCAACGACCGATAGTTCGCAGGCGAAAGTGAGACGATCGAGCGCCTGGAAGAAACGGCGCGCGCGTTCGTGATCCGCGGCGTGCTCAGCCAGGAACGCTATGGCGCATGGCGCCCAATCCCATTGCTCGACTTCCTTCATCAGCGCGACGCGGCGATTTACTTCGGCGCTGGCGGGGCCAACATCGATGGAGCCCGCGAAGATTGAACGCAGCGCGTGCGCGTAGCGTGGGAGCTGTTCAAACAGGAAGGTGCGGACGCCACCAGCGCGCTCAACCGCCGTGCGGAACGAGGCCAGATCACCCGGCGACAGCAGCGGCTCGCCCGTAAGCAAGAACGGCATCATGTATAGCAGGCGCGCGAAATTCTCGCGCTCGAACATGTCCTCGGTCTGCTCCCACTTGCGGGCGGCGGCTTCGGCGTCGGTGTTTGAAAGCTTCGAGTTCTCCAAGAGATCGCTTTTGATGATGTCGGCGCCAGAAAGCGGCGAGCCGCGCTTGTTCAGCGTATTGAATACCGTTTGAGCACAGCCGCGCTCATCGGCATCGACCACGTTCAGCGTGCAGGCGCGCGCGACGTAGGACATAAACGCGTCGAGTTCGCGGTCTTCCGTGATCTTGCTGAGTTCGGACTCGATTGTGCGTGCAGCGTTGACGAGCAGATCCTTGGAGTCGACGCCGATCTCGGCGTGGCGCGCGAGTTCGGCCATGTGCCCAGCTTCCTGCACGAAGCCCCAATAGAAGTTCGCATCTTCTTCGCGCAGCAGGAGGCGCGGGCTGTTGCCGTCCATGATCAAGGTCTGGAATTGTTTGGCGCGGCCAGGGATACGGTCACGCACGTAGGCAATCAGCATCGTCAGCGTCGCGAGACGCTGCTGGCCATCGGAGACTTCGAACTTGCCGTGGTTCTTCACGAGCACGATCTGCCCGATGAAATAAAACGTCGCGCCGCGCTTGTAGGCGCGCCAGAGATCCTGGATCAGTTCGCGGACTTCGCGTTCTGTCCATGTGTACGGGCGCTGATAGCGCGGCACCTTCAGGACCTTGCGCGTCAGCACGGATTCCAGGTTTTGGATCGACGACGTGAGGCCAAGTGGCGTGTCGCCGAAAATCCGAACCGGCATGCTGAAACTCCCCGCCAGATTTTCTTGTTGTCTGGGGCGAGATCGTTACCGCGATGAA
Source organism: uncultured Caulobacteraceae bacterium (assembly GCA_902826145.1). Taxonomy (GTDB): domain Bacteria; phylum Pseudomonadota; class Alphaproteobacteria; order Caulobacterales; family Aquidulcibacteraceae; genus Vitreimonas. The sequence continues at coordinate 41,003 of CADEDT010000001.1, read as the reverse complement.
ACGCGCGCGCAACTTACGCACTGCAGTCCGCCCCGCTCAGACGATGAGCGTTTCCCAAACGCCACGCATGCTTAGGCGGACCGGAAATCGTCGAGCGGCGTTGCTTCGAAAGCAGGCGCGGCGCTTATACTTGCGAATACATCGAAGCCACGCGCTTCAAATGCCTTGAACGATGGACGTGCGGATTCTGCATTGGTGAAACCTGCACGCCGGAGGCGCGCTGTTCCCTGCTCCGCAATCAGAACGTGGGCCAAGCGCCGCGCGATGGCTTCGCCGGAGTCGAGCCACACGCATGGGCGCGGTGAGGCAGCTGCGAGTTCGGCGGAGAGAAGCGGGAAGTGGGTGCAGGCGAGCGCCACGACATCGGTTTCCGCTCCACCGGGCGCTCCGAATAGGCCCTCGATAGCTTCTGTGATCGCAGACTGATTGGCGGGTTCGCCGCGCAGCTTGCGCTCGGCCGCATCAACCAACGCCGAAGACCCGAAGCGGATCACGCGCTTGTCCGCAGCGAACTGGGTGATGAGGTCACTGGTGTAGGCGCGCTGCACCGTGGCCGGCGTTGCGAGAAGCCCGATTACACCAGTGCGCGTCAGCGCCGCCGCAGGCTTTACCGGCGGCACCACGCCGACCACGGGCACGTTCAAAGCGGCGCGTACCGGCTCAAGCGCGATCGTCGATGCGGTGTTGCACGCGACCACCACGGCTTCCGGCGCCCATTGATCCACAAGCCGCGACAACAGCGCCGGCACACGCGCGCGCAATTGCTCGTCGCTCTTCAGGCCGTAGGGCAGCCAATCATTGTCGGCGGCGTAGTCGAGTTCGAGCGCGTGTCCGGACGCAACGATCGCGTCGAGAACAGAGAGCCCGCCAACGCCGGAATCGAACACCAGAACGCGCTTTGCGCCGTTAACCATTTAGGTAATCGAACCGCCCATAGAACATTAACCAATGCGCTGATTTAGGCCCGCTTTTCCGTTTCGGCCACGCTACAGCGCGCATCTGTGGAAACCACCTGTTAACCGACTTTGCGGGAATCATAAGCAGGGTTAGTGACGCTGGAGTGGGGTTTTACGTCAACGCGCCAGAGAGCGCGTCTTGAACGCGGGGTCGGTACCATGAACGCCATTGGCAAATCTTCCGTCGTCTTCGTGACGCTGTCGGGCCTGTTCTGGGGCGGCTGGGTGTTAGGATCGCAAACGCCTGAAGGGCAGGAAGCGATCGCGCGCGCCTACGCGGCGTACACCGAAGAACAAGCAACCGCGAACGAAGACCTGTTCGATTCAACCGCGCTCCGCGCGATCGTCTGCGGCGGCGCCGAGAACGGCGCGACGCAACCATGCCTCGCTGTTGTTGCGGGCGGCCGGCTCTTTGTGGTCGATGCTGGTTCGGGCGCCGCCCAATCGCTGACGCAACGCGGCGTGCCAATGGCGCGTCTGCAAGCGGTGCTGCTCACCAGCTCCGGCCTTCAACAGATGGCGGATCTCGACGAAATGTACGGCGAAGCCGCGCGCGGGCGCACCGATGCGCTGCTGCCTGTGTACGGCCCGGCCGACACCCAACGCATGGTCGATGGCCTGAACCAAGCCGCGGGCTTCGATGGCGCAGCGAACGGCCTGCAAGCCTGGGGCCCCTCGCCTGAGCCGGGCCGCTCGGTGATCGTATTCGAAGGCGACGGCCTCACCGTCTCGGCGTTCACGACCCAGGAAGACGCGTTCAGCGGCCGTGTGGGCTATCGCTTCGACTATCGTGGCCGTTCGATCGTCGTGGGCGGCGACGGCCAAGTGGTGAGCGCCTCAGCTGCGGCCAACGCCGACGTTGTGCTGCAGAGCGCACAGAGCCAAGCACTGGCGCATCTGCATCAGCAAACCGACCAAGCGACCGCCGCCGAGGTTGCCACGCAGGCGCGTAGCGCCAATGCGGGCATGGTGGTGCTCACTGGCGCCGGCAATCAGGTCGAAGCGCAGGTGCAAGTCGCCGAAGCGCGGGCGGCGGGCTTTGACGAGGTCATCTCCGGCCGCGTCGGCACGCTGGTTGAACTCCCCCTCGACAATATGGAAATCAACGTCCGTCCGCTTTAACGCAGCCAGACAGACGAGAGGCGAAAGGGGAGCCGAGAGGCTCCCCTTTTTTGTTCAGGACCATGGTTCCACGGCGCCTCGGCCTTGCTGCGGACATGAGCGACTCTAAACTCCGCTGCGCTTATGCGCGCCCTCATCGTCCTCGCCGCACTCCTGTTCGCGACGCCCGCGTCGGCGGACCGCTTTGCGCTGACATATGATGGCTTTGGGCTGGGCTTCGTGCCCGTCGGCGGCGTGACGGTCGACGCCGACGTCTCCGACGAAGGCTATGATATTTCGGCAAGTCTGCGCTCGCGCGGGATATTGAACCTGTTCGAGCGCACCAACATTCAGGCTTCGGCGTCGGGAGTGATCACGGAGGGAGTGGTGCGCTGGCAGCGCTACGACCTCGATCACCACTACAGCCGCAAGCACCGTACTATCAGCATGCGGGCCGATGAGGCCGGCGCGATCACCTCGCAGATCGAGCCGGAATATCGCACCTGGGGTGAGCCACCGGCGACCGAGGAAGAGCGCCGCACCTCGCGGGATCCGCTCTCCAATATTATCGCTATGGCGATCGATGTGGGCCGCTCGCGCCGGTGCGAAGGCAGCTACCCGACCTTCGACGGCCGCTACCACTATTTACTCCAACTAAGCGGCGGCGATATCGACGACTACGACGGCGGCGGCTACGAGGGCGAAGTGCTCAAGTGCGATCTCTCCTACACCGCCGTTAGCGGTTTCAACGAAAACGATTCCGGGCGTCGGCGGGTGACGCGGGGCGAGGCGTGGTTCGCGCTGATGCCAGACACAACATTCGCACCGCCCGTGCGCATTTCGACGCCCCTCTCCGCAGGTGGCGCCACGATCAGGCTGGCGAGTTTCCGCCGTGCTATCGTTGATGTTCAATACTCAACCGATGCGACGACCACGCCTTGAACGCACGCCGCGCCGCCGCCGATTTGCTCGTCGCCGTGATGGATCGCGGGCGCGCGCTGGAAGACGCGCTCGCCGAGACACAGAGCTTCAACGCCCTTGAAGGCCGCGACCGTGCATTTGCGCGGGCGTTGGTGACGGCTGGCTTGCGTCGGCTCGGCGGCATCAACACGGTGCTTTCGCAATTTCTGGATCGTCCGCTTCCCGACACCGCCTCACATGCACGTGCACTTCTGCACATCGGCGCGGCGCAGCTCTTGGTGCTCGGCACGCCGCCACACGCGGCGGTTGGTGAGACAGTGGAAACCGCGAACGGCATGCGCGAAGCACGTGGGTTCGCGAAGCTCATGAACGCGGTGCTGCGCAAGGTGGCGCGCGACGGTCAGCCCATTCTCGATGCATTGCCGCCAGGCGCGGACTTGCCGCAATGGCTCTACACGCGCTGGCGCGCGACTTACGGCGAAGCTGCAGCACGCATCGCACAGGCTTTGGCGAGCGAGCCGCCGCTCGATATCAGCGTTAAGAGCGATGCCGCGGGCTGGGCGGAGAAACTTGGCGGCGCGTTGACGCCGACCGGCAGCGTGCGGCTCGCAGAGCATGCGCCCATCGACACCCTCCCCGGTTTCGACGAGGGCGCGTGGTGGGTGCAGGACGCGGCGGCGGCGTTGCCGGTAAAGCTACTTGGCGATGTGCGCGGCAAACGCGTACTCGATCTATGCGCGGCCCCGGGTGGCAAGACGTTGCAACTCGCCGCGGCGGGTGCGCAGGTCACTGCCGTGGACAAGTCGGAGGCACGGCTGAAACGGCTGCGGGAAAATCTGGAGCGCACGCGGTTGAGGGCTGATGTGATCTGCGCCGATGCGTTGGAGTTCAGTGCAGAGCCGTTCGACGCTGTGCTGCTCGACGCGCCGTGCACCTCCACTGGCACACTACGTCGTCATCCCGATGTTGCGTGGCTGCGCCGGCCGACCGACGTGCGCGCGCTCGCGGAGCTGCAGGGACAACTGGTTGCGGCTGCGGCGAAGCTGCTGAAGCCAGGCGCGCCGCTGGTGTACGCCGTGTGCTCGCTCGAACCGGAAGAAGGCGAAGGCGTCGTAGCGGAAGCCCTGCGCAACGGCTGGCGACGCGAGCCGCTCACAAGCGAAGTCCCAACGGAATTAATCACATCCGATGGCGATATGCGCACGCATCCGGGCTTCTGGCCCGAGATTGGCGGCCTCGACGGCTTCTTCGCGGCGCGGCTACTGCGCGCCTGAGGCCGAGCGGAACCTGCTTGCCTTGCGCCGCCTCCCCGGCGCGGGGTACGACGAAGCATGGCGCGGACGCTCATTGCACCTTCGATATTGGCGGCGGATTTCTCCAAGCTTGGCGAGGAAGTGCGCGCGGCTGAAGAAGCCGGCGCCGACATGATCCATGTCGATGTGATGGACGGCCACTTCGTGCCGAACATCTCGATTGGGCCGAGCGTGGTGAAATCGATCCGGCCGCACTCGAAGCTGCCGTTCGACGTGCACCTGATGATCGCACCGGTCGATCCGTACATTCAGGCGTTCCGCGATGCGGGGGCGGACATTATTACTGTCCATCCGGAGGCCGGACCGCACGTGCATCGGACGTTGCAGGCGATCAAGGCGACGGGCGCAAAGGCAGGCATTTCGCTCAATCCGGGCACGCCGGCGGAGGCCATCGATCCGGTGATCGACCTGATCGATCTGGTTCTGGTAATGAGCGTGAACCCGGGCTTCGGTGGCCAGAGCTTCATCGAGACGGCGCTGCCGAAGATCGAGACACTGCGGAAAAAAATCGACGCTTCGGGCCGGGACATCATTCTCGAAGTCGATGGCGGCGTGAACGCGAAGACTGCCCCGCGGGTCATCGCAGCGGGCGCGACGGCGTTGGTCGCCGGCACGGCCGTCTATGGCGGCGATCCGACGGCGTACGCGGACAACATCAAACGATTGAGAACCGCTGCGTAGCTCGATGAACGCGCCGGTCTCCCCCTCCAACCGGCAAGCGAAGCCGGTCGCGGCGAACGATCACTGGCGCGCGAATCCATTTCACCGCATGCGGTTGGGCGACGCTGCGCCGGACCGCATTGAGCGCTGGGGGCGCGATCCTCGCGTTGGCGATACCGAGCGTGGCCGCGAACTCGGACGCGGCGTGTGGCGCATCGGCGCTGAGCGGCTGCACGGCGAACATCTGTTTCCTTGGCTGCCGTCGCATCCTTCACGTCACTTCACGGCGCGGCTGCATTCGTTTTCGTGGCTGGTTGATCTCGCGGCCGTTGGGCCATCCGCGCACGCGTTTATCGCGCAGCTGATCGATGCGTGGGTGAAGGAGCACGGTGAGTGGGACGATCTCGCCTGGGATCCAGAGATCACGGCGGAACGTCTGTTTGCGTGGCTGTGCTGGGGACGGCCAGCGTTTGAGATGGGCGCGCCGGAGCAGCGCGCTTCATTGCTGCGCTCCGCTGCACGGCAAGCGCGCTTGTTGCTTATGGCGCAAAGCGAATTGAGCGAGCGGCATCTCGGCTCGATCAAGGCAGGCGCTGCGCTGGTGCTCGCTGGCGCGGCGGATTTTCCCGAAGGTGAGCGCTTCGCCGAGCAAGGCGAAGAAATGCTGATCGAGGCCTGTGCCAAGCAATTCTATCCGGATGGCGGACATCTTTCGCGGTCGCCGGAAGCGCTGGCAGAGGCACTCTGCGATCTCGTGGCGGCGCGAGATGCGCTGGGCGACGCACCGCCGATCATCAACGAAACACTGCCGAAGCTCGCCAACATGTTGCGCATGTTGCGGATGGGCGATGGCGGACTTGGCTGCTTTCAGGGCGGCTCGGAAAGTTCACCGGCAACAATCGACGCCGTGCTCGCGCGTGTTCCTGGAGACGTGCGGCCATTTCAATTCGCCAACCATACTGGCTTTCAGCGGCTCGATGTCGGGCCAATGCGCGTGCTGTTCGATGTCGGCGGCGCGCCTCCGCTCAACTACGCCGAACGCGCGCACGCGAGTGCGCTGGCGTTTGAGCTTTCGAGCGAAACAGAACGGCTCATCGTCAATATCGGCGCGACACAGGAGCTCTCCCCTGCCGCGCGCATGGCGGCGCGTGCGACCAACGCGCATTCGACTTTGGTGCTTGCAGATGCGCTCTCAGCCAATCTCGATGAACGGCGCGGTGGCTCGCGCCTAAGCGGGCCTCAGCTCGATGAGGTGCGCCGCTCTTCGGATGAAAGCGGCATCACTGTTCAGGGACGGCACGACGGCTACAAAGAGAAATTCGGCCTCTGGCACCGGCGCTACATTTTTGTCGACCACGAAGGCAAGAATCTACGCGGCATCGATGAGCTGATCAGGCCGATGAAGCTCAAATCGCCGAACCCGAAGAAAGACATTCCTTACGTGGTGCGCTTTCACCTGCACCCGAGCGTGCGCGCACGGCTGGTGGAGCAACGCGTCGCGCTATTGGAAACGCCGAATGGCCAGCGTTGGCGGCTGCGCACCGATGCACCGGAAATCGCCATCGAACCCTCGATCTATTGGGGCGGTGAAAACCCGCGCGAGAGCCACCAGATCACGCTTTCGGGCGAAGCCGACCCGATGGGCCATGGCCTCAGCCCGCCGAATCGCATCCGCTGGGCGCTCGCGCGTAATTAGCGCTTGTTCTTGTGAGGGCGCTGATGGAGCGCGAGAGGGACATTCGACGACAGGCGGGATGCGCGGTTCTTGTTGTTTTTGACCTGCTAGCGTTTTGCCTCCTGCTCTATTTCGCGCTCGGCGCCGGAATGTTGGCGCCAACGGATTGCACCACGGAGCACGAGCTGGTCTGCGCCGCAGCGCGCGCCGATGCTTTTGGGGGCGTCGCCATCACCTTCTGGACAATAATTGCCGCGAACTTGGGCTTTCTGGCCTGGTTTATCCTCGCGCGTCGCAGCAGGTAGATAGGGCTACTAACGCGCTGCGTCAGAATCGCCGCAAGACTCCGCTTTTCGCGGAGAATCCCTTAGAAGCGCGCCGATGACCCAAGACATTCTCCCGATTAAGCGCGCGCTCATTTCGGTGTCCGACAAGACTGGGCTGATTGATCACGCCAAGGCCCTTTCGGCGCTGGGCGCGAAGCTCGTCTCCACCGGCGGCACGCATAAGGCGATCGGTGACGCAGGTCTTGCGGTCGAGGATGTGAGCACGGTCACCGGCTTTCCCGAGATGATGGATGGGCGCGTGAAGACGCTGCATCCGAAAGTGCACGGTGGCCTGCTTGCGCTGCGCGATGACAAGGACCACGCGAAGGCGATGAAAGAGCACGGCATCGAAGGCTTCGATGTACTCTACGTGAACCTCTACCCGTTCGAAGCGACGGTCGCGCGCGGCGCGGATTTCGACACGTGCATCGAGAACATCGACATTGGCGGGCCGGCTATGATCCGTGCCGCAGCGAAGAACTACGGCTGGATCGCTGTCGCGACGGACGCCGACGACATGGCCGCCATCCTCGAAGAAGCGAAGGCGCATGGTGGCACGACGCTCGCGCTGCGCAAGAAGCTATCGGCCAAGGCGTCCGCGCGTACCGGCGCTTACGATGCGGCGATCTCGTCCTGGTAGGCGGAGCAGCTGGAGGACAAGGCGCCCGCCTATCGCGCACTCGGCGGCAAGCTGAAGCAATCGCTGCGCTACGGCGAAAACCCGCACCAGAGCGCGGCGTTCTATGTGACGGGCGAGAAGCGCTTTGGTGTCGCCACGGCAACGCAGCTTCAGGGTAAGGAGCTCAGCTACAACAATCTCAACGATACGGACGCGGCGTTTGAGCTGGTTGCCGAGTTCGATCCTAAGGACGGCCCCGCCGTTGCTATCATCAAGCACGCAAACCCTTGCGGCGTCGCTTTGGGCGGTTCGCTCGTGGAAGCCTACAAGCGCGCGCTTGAGTGCGATCCGGTTTCGGCGTTCGGCGGCATCGTCGCACTGAACGGACGTTTGGACAAAGCGGCAGCTGAGGCAATCGCGGAGATCTTCACCGAAGTCGTCATCGCGCCGGAAGCGGACGACGATGCGGTGGCGGCGTTTGCGAAGAAGAAGAACCTGCGCCTGCTGGTGACGGGCGGCTTGCCCGATCCGGCGGCGCCGGGCTTGTCGCTCAAGACGATCGCCGGCGGCTTCCTCGTGCAGAACCGCGACATCGGCCGCGTCCGCCGCGAGGATCTGAAGATCGTCACCAACAAGCAGCCGACGGACGCGCAAATCCGCGACATGCTGTTTGCGTTCACGGTGTGCAAGCACGTGAAGTCGAACGCGATCATCTTTGCGAAGAACGGCCAAACCGCTGGCATCGGCGCGGGCCAGATGAATCGGCGCGATTCCGCGCGGATCGCGGCGCTGCGCGCGGGCGAAGCAGCGGAAATGGCGAAGCTGCCGGCTTCGTTGGCGCAAGGCTCGGCCTGTGCGTCGGACGCATTCTTCCCCTTCCCTGATGGGCTGCTGCAAGCGGTCGAAGCCGGCGCGACGTCCGTGATCCAGCCGGGCGGCTCGATCCGCGACGACGAAGTGATCAAGGCCGCCGACGAAGCCGGAATCGCTATGGCCTTTACGGGCATGCGGCACTTCCGCCATTAAGGCGGCATGAGCGACGCCAGCTTGGAAAAACATCACACGGCCACGAAGAGCGAAAAGCTCGTCATTGGCGCTTCGTCGCTCGGCACCGTGTTCGAGTGGTACGACTTCTATCTCTACGGCTCGCTCGCCAGCTACATCTCGGCGCAATTCTTCTCAGGCGTGAACGAGACAACGGCGTTCATTTTCGCGCTGGCGGCGTTCGCCGCAGGCTTTGCCGTTCGCCCCTTCGGCGCACTCGTATTTGGGCGCATTGGCGACCTCGTTGGGCGCAAGAACACGTTCCTGATCACTATGGCGATCATGGGCCTCTCGACTTTTGTCGTTGGCCTGTTGCCAGGCTACGATGACATCGGCGTCGCTGCGCCGATCCTGCTGGTGCTTATGCGCCTGCTTCAGGGCCTAGCACTCGGCGGCGAATACGGCGGCGCGGCCACGTACGTCGCTGAACACGCGCCAAACAATCGGCGCGGACTTTATACGAGCTGGATTCAAACGACGGCTACGCTTGGGCTCTTCCTTTCGCTCATCGTCATCATGACAGCGCGTTCTTTGATGCCTGCGGAAGCGTTCGCCGAGTGGGGATGGCGCCTGCCTTTCCTGGCTTCGATCATTCTGCTCGCGATTTCGCTTTGGATCCGGATGCAGCTCAACGAAAGCCCGGTCTTCCAGAAGATGAAGGATGAAGGCGCGACGTCAAAAGCGCCGCTGGCGGAATCCTTCGGACGATGGAGCAATCTGAAGCTGGTGATAATCGCGCTTTTCGGCGCGGTCGCGGGCCAAGCGGTGGTTTGGTATACGGGGCAATTCTATGCGCTCTTCTTCCTGGAGCGAATGCTGAAGGTCGATGGGCTGACCGCAAATGGCTTGATTGCACTCGGGCTCTTGATCGGCACGCCGTTCTTCATTTTCTTCGGCTGGCTGTCGGACAAGATCGGGCGAAAGCCGATCATTCTCGCGGGCTGCGCGATCGCCGCCCTCACCTATTTCCCGCTGTTCAACGCATTGACTGAAGCAGCGAACCCCGCGCTGGCGCAAGCGCAGCGCACTGCGCCAGTGGTTGTGTACGCTGATCAGAGCACATGCTCGTTCCAGTTCGATCCGGTCGGCCGCAACAAGTTCGACACCCAATCTTGCGACGTGGCGCGAGCTTTCCTGTCGCGCGCGGGCGTAAGCTACGACAACCAATCTCAGCCGGGTGCTACGCAAGCAGAGGTACATATCGGCGAGACGGTGGTTCGCGCGCCGGACGTCTTGAACCTGAGCGGCGAAGCGCGCGCTGAGGCGATCACCGCATTTCAAGGCGAAGCGCGAGCGGCGCTCGACGCTGTCGGATATCCTGCCACAGCTGATGACGCAGCGATCAACAAGCCGCTTGTCGTGGCGATCCTCGCGCTGCTGGTGATCTATGTAACGATGGTCTACGGGCCGATCGCGGCGATGCTGGTCGAACTCTTCCCGGCGCGCATCCGCTATACGTCGATGTCGCTGCCCTACCATATCGGGAATGGCTGGTTCGGCGGCTTCCTGCCGACAACGGCGTTCGCGATCGTGGCCGCTACGGGCAACATCTATAACGGGCTTTGGTATCCGATTGTCGTCGCGGCGCTGACGCTAGTTGTTGGAATCTTCCTGCTTCCCGAAACGTCGAAGCGCGATATCGACGCCTAGCGCAGCGATGTCGAAGCGGCGCCGCTGGACGTTGCAAGTGCCGTCGTGATCGCGTTGCGCACTTCTTCCGATGTCGGCTCAGTGCGGGTGTCGAAGGCGCGGATGATGCGGCCGTCGCGACCGATCAGGATCTTATGGAAATTCCACTGCGGCACAGCGGCTTCGCCGATCTGCTGCTCGGCCCACGCGTAGAACGGGTGACGGCTTTCGCCGACCACTTCGGTCTTCGCGGCCATCGGGAATGTCACGCCATAGTTCAGCGTGCAGAATTCCTGAATCTCTTCGGTCGTGCCTGGTTCTTGGCCCATGAAATTGTTCGCCGGCACACCGACGATATCGAAGCCTTGCGCGTGATATTCGTCGTAGAGCTGCTGCAGGCCTTCGTATTGCGGCGTGAACCCACACCGCGAGGCGGTGTTCACCACCATCACCACATCGCCCTCGAACGCCGTCATGGGCACGTGATCGGTCCAGAGGCCATTGAAGGCGAACTGGTAGGCCGTGGATTTGTCCGCGGCAGCCGGATCGGGCGCGGTTGCAAAGAGTTCACGCTGCGCCTGTACCGCCGCCGCGACAACGGCGCTACGCTCCGTCGAGACTTCGGCGCTCGGCGCGGCCGGTGCGCGGTTGCAGGCGGCTAGCGCCAACACGGCGGCTGCGACTAGGATGCGGCGGGTCATGGACATGTTGAACAGCTCCGCAGGCAATCTGGCGCAACGGCGCGCGCAGCGCCAGCCTTGCGCGACGATCCGCGCAGCCCCCATCTTGGCGCTTGCCCTATTTGCGTTGGGATTGCTCATGCCGGTGCAGGCGTTCGCAGAAACTCTGGAGCAGCGGATTGCGCGGCTTGAGCCGCATTTTTCAGTGCGCCATCCGGCGAATGCTTCAGCGCGCTCACCAGTCGTCATCATGCTCCACGGCTGTGGCGGCAATCGGCCATTTATTGAAGACATGGCCAAGGAAGCCGCTGAAGCTGGCGCGACGGCGATCGTCGTCGACTCATTCGCACCACGCCGGATCAGCCGCATCGCGGCATTCGCAACGGTATGCACCGGCGCGCGCCTGCAAGGCCGCGAACGTGCCGGCGATCTTTATGCGACCGTCGCGTGGGCGCGCCGGCAACCTTGGGCGGACGGCAGCCGCATAAGTGTGATCGGCTGGAGCCATGGCGGGTGGACGATCATGGATGCGCTTTCGCTGCGCACCGGCGAAGAAATGCGGCGCTTCACGGGGATCGAAGACCTCGAAGGCGAACCGCTGGAAGGCCTCGCCGCAACGATGATCGTCTATCCCTATACCGGTATCGGCACGTACACGGGCCGTCGCGAGTGGCGGTTGGCGCCGCGAAGCACGGCGATCATCGCCGAGCGCGACTATATCGTTGGATCTTCACGTGGTGCGCTCGAGCGTCAGCGTGCGCGAGGTGCGCCGATGGAAATCGTTCTGTTCGAGAACGCGACGCACGCGTTCGAGGATCAGCACGCGGAGGACCCGCGTGTGCGCTACAATCCCGCCGCCACCGCGCGCGAGCATAATCTGCTACGCGAGATGATCGCCGGGCTCTAGCGGACGGTCGCCACCAGTGCGTTGAACTCGGCCGCGATCAACATCAGCTTCGCGAACGTCCACTCGCCTTGCCCGCTGAGCTCAGTGAAGGCAGAGCGCACACGCTGCGCTGGCTTGCCGAGCGAGCCCAGCCATTTGTGCGCTTCCTCGGTGGCCCAAGCGGTGTCCGCGCCCTTCGGCGGCTGCCCGATCGCGTGCGCCGCCGCTTCCGCGAGCTTCAGTTGAGCTTCGCCGAAATCGCCAGCGGCGCGGCGCACGACGAGACGATCCCAGTGCTGCTCAAGCTTCATATTGGTCGCGGCGTCGCGAAGCGCGTCGAGGCCAAGCTCGGCGCCGATCACGCAGTGCAGCGTCGAAGCGGGTTGGATCGGCCAGTTGGTGTTGCGCGCGAAATCGGCGACATCGAGCGAAAGCGTAAGCGGCGAAAGCAGTGCGGCTTCCTGCGCGATGTCCTCGGGGGCGCCGAGTTCGATCAGCGACGCTCGGCGCAACTCCACCCGCTCCTGCTCAATCTTGCTCAAGTCCTGCAAGATCGTCGCGCGTTGCTGGCGAACCGGTTCGTAGTAACGCTCGACCACTTCAACGACGGTCGGCGGCTTCTCGCTTTCGAAGCCGGCGTTGCGCGCGAGGTAGGTAATCGAACGGCGAAGTGCGCCACCGACGCGCTGGTGCAGCGCGATCTGTGCGGCGGCAGGAACCTTGTTGTCGAGCGCGTTGATGCGATCGACCAAAGCTTCCAGTTCGAAGATGCGACGCGCGGATTCGAATGCCAGTGCAACGGTAACCGTGCGAGCGCGCGAGATGTCCTTGATGCGGTCAACGAACGACGGGCCGCAGCGATTGACGAGATCGTCAGCCAGCTGCGTCGCGATGATCTCCCGGCGCAGACGATGGCGCGCCATCTCGGTTTCGAACTTCCAAAGCTCGCGCGGGAAGTATTCCTTCAGGGGCTCTTTGAACGCCGGATCGTCCGGCGCCTTGGAGGCCACAATGGCGTCGAACAGATTGATCTTTGAATACGCGACGAGCTTCGCCAGTTCCGGCCGCGTTAGGCCGAGCTTCGCCGCGCGCAGCGCCGCGAATTCGCCAGTCAACGGCAAGCCTTCGACACGTCGGGACAGTTTGCCTTCCGACTCCAGACGCTGGATGAAGCGCTCGTGGCTATCGAGATCGTTGACGGCGCTCGCTTGGGCAATGGAGATCGCACCGGTCTGATCGTAATTATCCATCAGAACCAGATTGCCGACTTCGTCGGTCATCGATTCCAACAGCTTGTCGCGCTTATCGGCTTTCAGCGCGCCGCTGCCGATGGCGCCGGTGAGCAGGATCTTGATGTTGACCTCGTGGTCCGAGGTGTCGACGCCAGCTGAGTTGTCGATGGCGTCGGTGTTGATGCGGCCGCCGTGGCGGGCAAACGCGATGCGGCCCTTCTGCGTGACACCTAGATTGGCGCCCTCGCCCACGACGCTCGCCTTCACATCTTCCGCATCGACGCGGATGCCGTCATTGGCTTTGTCGCCGACTTCGCCGTGGCTTTCGGCGCGCGCCTTGATGTAGTTGCCGATGCCGCCGAACCACATGAGCTCGCAGGGCGTTTTCAACAGCGCTGACATAAGCTCGCCCGGCGTCACGGACGACTTGTCCAGGCCGGTGAGCGCGGCGATTTCCGGCGTGATGTCGATCGATTTTGCGCTGCGCGAGAAAATGCCGCCGCCTTTGGAGATGAGCTTCTTGTCGTAGTCCTGCCAGCTCGTACGCGGCGTATCGAACAAACGCTGGCGCTCGACGAAGGTCTTTTCGCAATCCTTCGGATTGGGGTCGATGAAGATGTCGCGGTGATCGAAGGCGGCGAGCAGACGAATTTTGCGCGATAGCAACATGCCGTTGCCGAACACGTCGCCCGACATATCGCCGACACCGATGACCGTGAACTCTTCTTCCTGGATGTTCTTGCCGATTTCACGGAAATGCCGCTTCACTGCTTCCCACGCGCCCTTGGCGGTGATGCCCATGGCCTTGTGGTCATAGCCGACAGAACCACCCGACGCGAACGCGTCGCCCAGCCAATGGCCGTATTCGGCGCTGATGCCGTTGGCGATATCGGAGAACGTCGCTGTCCCCTTGTCAGCGGCGACGACGAGATATGCGTCGTCATCGTCCCAGCGCACGACATCGCGTGGCGGCACGATTTGCTCGTCTTTGATGTTGTCAGTGATGTCGAGCAGCCCGCGCAGGAACGTCTTGTAAGCTTCGACGCCGGCTTCCTGGAAGCCAGGCGCGCCACGGTGCGGCAAGCGCTTCGGGAAGAAGCCACCCTTCGCGCCGACTGGCACGATGATAGCGTTCTTCACTTGTTGTGCTTTGACGAGATCGAGCACTTCAGTGCGGAAATCGTCGCGGCGATCCGACCAACGCAGGCCACCCCGTGCGACGGGGCCGAAACGCAGATGCACGCCTTCGACCTGCGGCGAAGCGACCCAAATTTCGCGGAACGGTTTCGGCGCCGGGAGATCGACCACCGCGTTCGAGTCGATCTTGAACGACATGTAGGACTTCGGCTGGCCGTCAGTGCTCGCCTGATAATAGTTCGTGCGCGTGATCGCTTTCACGAGATGGGCGATACGGCGGAGCGCGCGATCCTCATCGAGGCTCACAACTTCTGTCAGCTTGGACTCAATCATGAATTCAAGCTTCGAAGAGCGCGCCACGCGCGTGTCCATCGTTTCAGGAAGGTTCGGATCGAAACGCGCCTTGAAGAAGGCGAGGATCAGCGCGGCGATCTTGGTGTTGTGTGCGAGCGCCTGTTCTTGCAGCGCCTGAGATGGATCAAGGCCACTTTGTTGGCGATAGCGCGCCAGAGCGCGGATCAGCGCAGCTTCGCGCCATGAGCACGGCAATGCGATGATCAGCTTGTTGAATCCGTCGCTCTCGGTGCGGCCTGTCCAGATCGCCGCGAACGCCTGCTCGAACAGGTCGCCCGCACGTTCCAGATCGATCGGCTTGCCGTCAGCGGAACGGCACTCGATATCGTGGACGTGGATACGCTGCGCGGTGTGGAAAGCGCCGGCGGCGAGTTGCAGTTCGAAGTTCACTTCTGAATCGACGAAGAGCCCCATGTTCTCGAGGATCGGGACCGTGGCCGAGAGCGCCAGAACGTCACCGCGCGCGTAGAACTTGCAGCGCATGATGTTGTCGGCGTCGCCAGGGCGACGATAGACGCGCGTGCGGATGGTTTCATCATCGCGCGCGCTCATGATCTCGGCAGTGTCGATTAGCGCTTCGTCCACAGAATAGCGTTCGCGGTAGGCGGCGGTGAACGCCTCTTGAAAGCGATTGGACGCTTCTTCGCGGGCGCCCATGTCGAATCGTTCGGAGCGCATCAGCGCTTGAGCGAAATCGTCTTCCCAGGTGCGGGTGAGCTTCGCGAGGTCCGTTTCGATGACGCGAAGGTCCGGCTCGGCCTTGGTCTTGTCGATCTCGCCAATCACGAAGAGCACGCGCGCGAGCTGCCCTTCGCCGAGCTGCGGCTGGAAGCTCTCAACAACGCCGCCGAAAGCGCGGGCGATCAGTTCGCCGGCGGCAACGCGCACTTCCGTGTCATAGCGATCCTTCGGCACGTAGACGAGCGCGGTGACGAAGCGATTGAAGCGATCGCGGCGCAGGAACACACGCGCGCGCGGACGATCCAACAAGTGCAGTACGCCACGCGCCACATCGAGCAGCTCCTCGCGGGAGACCTGCCACAGCTCTTCGCGCGGGTAGTATTCGATGATCTTGCGGAGCGTCTTGGCGTTGTGACCACCGGCGGCAAAGCCAGCCTGCCCCATCACCCATTCCGCCTTGCGGCGCAGGACGGGAATATTGCGTGTCGGTTCGGTGAAACTCTCGCTGGTGAACAAGCCGACGAAACGGATTTCGCCGATCGCTTCGCCTTTGTCGTTGTAGCGCTTGACGCCAATATAGTCGGCCGTTGCGCGGCGGTGAACGCGCGCGCGCAACGTCGACTTGGCGACGATCAACGGCGCCGGCTCGGCGACGAGACGCTTCAGCTCAGGCGTAAGCACCATCGGCTCGGCCGACGTGCGGAGCACGTAGCGCTCGATGTCACGAAGCACACCAAGGCAAGTATCTTCCAGGATATCGGGCTCGTGCGGCGTGAGCGCGCCTTTTTCGTCGCGGACATATTTGTAGTCGCGTGATCCGAGGAACGTAAACTTGTCGGCGGCGAGCCAGCGTAGCAGCGCAACAGCTTCGGCGACCTCTTCGGCCGGCGCGTTTGTCTTCGCTTGCTCAAGTTCTGTTGCACAATCCAGCATGCGCTGGCGCATCGTGTGGAAATCACCGACGGAGTCGCGCACGTCGGCGAGCGAGGCGCGAACGCCGTCGAGCAACTCCTTCGCTTTCTGCGCCGACAGACGTGGCAAGTGAATCTGGATGAGAGAGTCGCGTCCCTTCCCTTTGGCGGACGGCGCGAGCGGGTGGAACATGGCGAGCGACGGCACGCCCTGGTCGGCCAGTTCGCCCATAACCGAGTCCACCAGGAACGGCATGTCGGGGCCGGCGATCTCGAGAATGTCGCGATCGAGCTGCTTGTTGTCGACGCCGACGCCACGGCGAATGCGGACACATTGTTCGCTGCACTCGCGATCGGCGCGCCAAATCCAGAAATCGTGGGCGAGCGCGGCGAAGTCCTCGACCGAGAGATCGCCCAACTCGTCGTCCGATGCATCCTCGTAGAGGCCGCGGAGAAAGGCCTCGGCGGCGGCGTCCACGGCGCCGTTGGCGCGGAAGGCAGGCCATGGCCCTTTTGCGGCCTGGTCGACGAATTGATCAGCGGTTTTAGGGAGTTCCTGGCGCGCTGCAGCGGCGTCCATGAGGCGTTTCCTTATTTTGGCGCGAACCTACTCGCCCGCGCGTCAACTGCAACCGCCGTTACGCCGTGATCCGCCCTCAAGAGCGGGTCCTAGCCGTGCATCGGCGCATGGCCGGGAACGGCGGCTCGGTTTGTGACGTTTGTCGGAGCCATGTTCGCAAGAGAATACCTCTCCGTCGTCTCCCGTTGGGCCCGCGATCAGCTACGGCGCGGTCCGGAAACGCCGCAGCAACGGCGGCAGCTCCGCCAACTCATCGATGCAGCCGAAGCGCTGCGCGCCGACCTCGCGCCGGTACGCGAGGCGCCGGAGAACGTCGTCGCGCTCGACGCCTTTCGGCGCCGTGCATCCTAGATGTTGTGTGTTTGAAAATTGGCGGCGCCGTCGGACGGGGACAAGCTGTCCGACGGCGCCTGCAGGCCTCGCAGCAGGCTGGGTGGGGGACGCACGCGGAGGCCTGTTTCGTGGAGACGGCCGCTCTGCGCTAGATGAAGCCCCCCAACGAGCCCACGCACGCAAATCGACACGCCAGTAACTGACGTGAACGCGCGCCGAGACGGAAGCGAAACCAGATTGCGTTCTGCGAAACGCCCCTAGCCCCGGCGACGTTCTTCACATCAGCGATACATGTTCGTCGCCGATTCGCAACATCA
>CADEDT010000001.1:0-23548 GCA_902826145.1 uncultured Caulobacteraceae bacterium | reverse complement strand
CCCGGCGACGTTCTTCACATCAGCGATACATGTTCGTCGCCGATTCGCAACATCATTTTGATCCGGAGTCGGACTTACTCACGCGTGTCGTTTCGCGTGTGGGTTTGCCATCAGCGGAAAGCAAAATCGCGATCCATCGCGTCGACGGAAATTGCGCCAATACAATCATGATCATGACTGTCATCGGCGCGGCGAGAAACGCGCCGACAATCCCCCAAACCAAACCCCAAATCGCCAGCGCGAGCAGCACGACGACAGCTGAGAGATTGAGTGAATCTCCTGTCATGCGTGGCTGAATGAAATTACCGATGATGAATTGCCACGCGCCAACGCCAGCGAAGACCGCAGCGACAGGACCAAGCGTAGGAAATTGCACAAGCGCAACGGCCGTAGTCAGAGCTACGGCCGCGATCGAGCCGATCGTTGGGATGTAGTTGAGAAAGAAAATCAAAAACGACCAGAACAGCGCGTTCTCGAGCCCGATTATGCGCAGCGTGGCGTAGGTGAGCCCGGTGATGATGAGGCTCATCACTGTCTGAACCCACAAATAGCGCTCCATCGACTCCCGAATACGCGCCAACACCTCGCGCGCGCCGTCGCGTGTCGCCTTGGTGCGGAAGATAAGGTCGAGCTTGGTCTTCATCACCGCTGACGCGGGGAACAGAAAAGCCAAATAGATCAGCGTGAACGTCGCGGCCGATGCGAAATTCTGGAGACTCATGCCGAGTTCGGCCGCAAGCCGGTTGTCCGGATTGGCCTGCGCAACGAGATCGCGAACCGTTGGCGGCACGCCCGGCGCGCCAAGCGCTTGGTGAGCCTGGCTGATCACTTGGTTCAACCTGAATTCGTAGCGCGTCAGGTCGCTTAGAATGTGCGCGATGTTGTCGATGACGACGAAGCCGATGAGCGCCACCAGGCTCAGCACCAGAATGAGCGCGATGGGCAGCGCCAACCAGCGCGGTGTGAACGGAATGCGCTTGTCGATGGTGTCCGAAAGGCCGTCGATGGCGAGCCAGAGGATCATTGCCATAGCGAACTGCGTCAGCGGTTCGCGGAGGAAGAACAGCCCGGCGGCGATGACGCCGGTGGCGACGATCCAGAGTGCGCCGCGTTGCGAAATATCCAGACTGGCCATGGCCCCTCTTGCGTTGCGCCCGCCTGCGGCGCAAGGCCCGCCTTGGCCGGAAAGAGCCAATGCGCCAAGCTGTTGGCGAAGCAGGAGTTCCAGAATGGCGGAAGCAATCGACATCGGCCTGGCGCCAGAAGGCGTGCAGAGCCTCGCGCTGAAGCGCGCCAACCGCCACGGCCTGATCGCCGGCGCCACTGGCACCGGAAAGACAGTGACGCTGCAAGTGTTGGCCGAAGCTTTCGCGCGCGAGGGAGTCAACGTCTTCGCCGCCGACATCAAAGGCGATCTCTCCGGCTGCGCCGCCGCCGGTGATCCGCCGCCAGCCTGGGCAAGCGCGCGGGCGACCGAGATCAACATGCCGCTGACGCCGGAAGCCGCTCCGGCCGTGTTCTGGGATGTCTACGGTGAACTGGGCCACCCGGTGCGCACGACCGTCACGGAGATGGGCCCAGTGCTGATGGGCCGCGTGCTTGAGGCCACCGACGCGCAGGAAGGTGCGCTGACGATTGCGTTCCGCCTGGCTGATGATTGGCTGAACGAAGGCAAGAACGAAGGCCTGCTGCTTGATCTCAATGATCTACGGGCGCTGCTGACCTACCTGTCGGACAACGCCGAAGACATCGGCAAGAAGTACGGCCTCGTCACGCCGCAATCGATCGCGGCGCTGCAGCGCAAGGTGCTGCAGCTTGAGATGGACGGCGCCGATCGTTTCTTCGGCGAGCCCGCGTTCAAGCTGGACGAATTGCTGCGCACGCGGCCGGATGGCAAAGGCACAATCAATGTGCTGGCCTCCGAGCGATTGGTGCAAAGCCCCCGCCTCTATTCGGCGTTCCTGCTCTGGTTGATGAGCGAGCTCTGGGAAGAGCTTCCGGAAGTCGGCGATCAGGATAAGCCGAAGCTCGTCTTCTTCTTCGACGAAGCGCACCTGCTTTTCCGCGACGCGCCCAAAGAGCTGATCAACAAGGTCGAGCAAGTGGTGCGGCTGATCCGCTCCAAGGGCGTTGGCATCTATTTCGTCACGCAATCGCCAGCCGACATTCCGGAAATCGTGCTGAGCCAGCTCGGCAATCGTTTCCAGCATGCGCTGCGCGCCTACACGCCGACGGATCAGAAGGCCGTGCGGGCAGCGGCGCAATCGTTCCGCGCCAACGCCAACGTCGATGTGGCGAAGGAAATTCAGGAACTGGGTGTCGGCGAAGCGCTCGTCTCGACACTCGACGCCAAAGGCGCGCCGACGCCGGTGGCGCGGACGAAGGTTCGGCCGCCGAACAGCCAAGTTGGACCGATCCTGCCGGCGGAGCGGGCGGCGCTAATGAAGGCGAACACGGCCGGGCGTGTGTACGAGAAGGCGATTGATCGCGAGAGCGCACACGAAATTCTCGGCAAGCGCGCCGCACAGCTATCTGAAGCTGAGGAGCGCGAAGAAGAACGGGCGGCACGGGAAAAGGAAGCGGCGCGGAGTTCCCGCTCGCGTTCCACAGGCAGCGCCGCCCCTCGCACGCGCTCGACCCGCAGCAGCGGCTCCCGCACCACGCCGCTTGAGCGCCAGGGCGGCCGTGTGGCCAGCGGCGTGTTCAACACCATCGTGCGCGAACTGATGCGCGGCATCCTCGGGACACCGTCGAGACGGAGGCGGTAGGCCGCGGTTCCCATCGACGACGGAAGGCAACTCTTTGAGGCGCTTGCGCGTTTCCCGCGCATCTCAAGGAGTTACCGATGAATCTCGACCAAGTTCAAAAGCATGCTGAAGTCATCGGCGCGGACGGCGTCCATGTCGGCACCGTCGACCATGTCTCGAAGGACCGGATCAAGCTGACGCGGAAAGACTCGTCAGACGGTCACCACCATTACATCGATAGTGGGTTGGTAGCATCGGTAGAGAATGGCGTGGTGCGCTTGTCAGCCAACGCCGATGTCGCCGTGACGATGGAAACGCGCCACTGATAGCGTCGCTAGAAGGAGCGCATCACGTCGTGATGCGCTCCTGTGCAACAGCGTTACTCGAAGCGGTTTCGATAGGCGGACCGAAGCGATTTTCGTGCTTCTCTCCGGGCGCGAATAACATCCAGAGGAATTGGATAAAGCCGACAAGTGGTAAGGCACGAAGAACGAGCCAAGCGCCACTCCAGCCGATGTCGTGGCAGCGACGGACGCCGACAGCGAGCCAAATCCAAAGACCCGGCGTCATCAGCGAAAGCGTGATCAGGCCTAAGACCACTCGATTTTCCTCAGCGCCGCGCCAGAACTGATAGTCGATCGCGGCGGCGACGCCGAAACCCGCACACGCCAACAGCGCGCCGAGGAGAGAGAGCCCCAGGAACGTGAGACGATTGCTGCGGCCCTGGAATGTGAACATCGCCTACTCCACGATACCTTGCTTCCACTCCGCGTCCCTGCGGGGCAAAGCGAGATAATTCTCGCTGCGCATCTCCATTAGGCGAGACGCTGTGCGCTCGAACTCAAAGCTCTGATCGCCCGCCGGATATAGATCCTGCGGCTGCGCTTCTGCCGAGGCGATCAGTTTCACTTTCGCTTCGTAGAGCGCGTCGATCAGAATGCGAAAACGCGCCGCTTCTTCGCGGTTTGATGGAGTCAGGCGGGGAATGCTCTCAAGTAGAACGGTGTGAAACCGCTCGGCGATCTCAAGGAAATCCGCCGCGCCAAGCGGACGCGCGCACAGCTCATCGAAGCTGAAACGCGCGACGCCTGCGGCTTGGCGCTCCACTCGCAGCTCGCGACCACTAACGTCGAGCAGCAACTGATGCGGCGCGGCGCCGCCGGTAAGGCGATGCCAAGCGCGATCCATCCTTTCGTCAGCGGCTAGTCCAAGTGGTGCGTAGTAGACGGGCGCAGCCATCAATTGGCGGAGACGGAAGTCTTGCGGTCCCGCAATTTCGATCAGATCGAGCTTCTGCTTCAGCATCGCGATGAACGGCAGGAAGAGCTGCCGGTTTAGGCCGTTCTTGTAGAGATCGTCTGGCGGGCGGTTTGACGTGGCGACGATGACAACGTCGTCCGCGAACAAGCGTTCGAACAGGCGACCAAGGATCATCGCGTCGGCGATGTCGGTGACTTGGATTTCGTCGAAGCAAAGTAGCCGCGCTTCGTCGGCGACTTGCTTTGCGGCGTGCGCGATGAGCTGATCATGGCCCGTCTGGCCCCTTTCGCGCGCTTCGCGCAGGAAGGCGTGACGCGCCAGCATGAATTCGTGGAAGTGGACGCGCTTCTTCTTTTTCACTGGCGCGGCTTCGAAGAAGAGATCGAGCAGCATCGACTTGCCGCGCCCGACGGGGCCCCAAAGGTAGAGCCCGCGCGGTGGCTCGCTTTTGTTCAGCCAGCCACCGGGCTGCCAGCGGCCGAGCGCTTGCGCCAACGCATCCAGCCGCTCCGCGGCGGCCGCTTGGTCGGCGTCGGGCGCGAGTTCGCCTTCGGCCAGGCGCTGGCGGTACGCGGCCAAGGGCGGGTTCATTGCATCTCCGGTTAAGCGCGCCGCAAAAAAGCCTGCGGAATCCGCTGAAGGCAAGCCGCCCCGGCCCTATGCTGAGGTTTCTGCCCGTGCTTCCTTAGCGCACGGCACCGAGTCGCGAGAACCGATGAACGCAATGGACGCCGTCGTTACGCCTGCCAGCACGCCACCAACCGCGCAGGGAAAGCACATAGTCGCCGTTCTGATCGAAGAACGCGCGCCGAAGCTTTCGAACAGCTGGATGTGGCCGTTCGTGCGCCCGGTTCTCTACAAGCTGCTCAACTACGACAAGGCGGTCTATTGCGGCGACCAGATCGCACCAATGGGCGGGCGCGACGCGCTGGAATTTCTCTCGAAGCTGCTTGAGATCAAGTTGGATGTGAGTGGCTTGGAGCGGCTGCCGAAGACAGGCCCTTTCATTATTCTGGCCAACCATCCGACCGGCATTACTGACGGCATCGCGCTCTACGATGCAGTGAAGCATGCGCGGCCGGACATCATGTTCTACGCCAACTCGGACGCCGAGCGGGCGTGCGCGCGCTTCAATGAAATTCTAATCCCCGTGGAGTGGGTGCTGGCTAAGCGCACGCGCGAACGCACGCGCGTCACGCTCAAGATGACGGACGAAGCGTTTGAGGCAGGCCGGCCGCTGGGCATCTTCCCTGCCGGGCGCCTTTCACGGTTACGCGATGGCGTGCTCACAGACCCCGAATGGATGCCGACAGCCGTAAGCCTCGCGCGCAAGTACGAAGTACCGATTGTCCCGGTGCATGTGGCCGGGCCTTACGCGTTTTGGTTTCACACCTTCGCGAAGTTCTCGGCGGAGCTGCGCGACATCACGCTCTTCCACGAGCTGCTCAACAAGCAGGGCAAGACGTATAAGTTCACCTTCGGCCCGGTCATTCCGCCCGAGCACGCGAACGGCGACGCCAACAGCGTCATCCGCAAGATGAAGCATTACATCGAGCGCGTGCTGCCGAATGCGCCGGACACGCCATACGATCCGGAAGGCCCCGAGTGCCAATGGCGCGATCCGCCGAAGCCGCCGGCGTGAGCTTCACGGGGAATTGAGCTGCAAGCGCGGTCATCTCGCTCAAGCTCTCAGCGCGAGGTATCAGTGATCAGACTTCTTGTTTTTATCGCCGCTTTCATTGGCGTGTCGTCCGCCGACGCGCGTGTCGCTTATAGGCCAGCGGCGATGGAGGAAGCGCCGATCGAGCGGGCGCTGGCCAATGTACGTGCAGACTCCTCGCTGAGTGAGCCGCAACGCCAGCGATTGCTCGGACGATTGCATCTGATCGGGTACGCGCAGGGCCTCGCGGCGGCCTATCGCTGTCCCAACGGAGAATGGCAGTCGCATCGATACGCCGGATGCTCGGACCAGGCTTACGTTTGGCGTCCAAACGCACCTGGAACCATGAGCAACCGCGGCGCTTCTCCTGAATTGCCGCCCAACGCCGCTGCCCCGGCCGGCCGCGCACGCAGCCATTTGCGCGCGGCCCAATTGCACTACGGGAGCGCGGTCGCACTCGACGGGTCGGATCTTCGCGCGCGGCTGGGTTATGCCTATGTGCTGGACCAGCTCAACGATGACGAAGCTGCGCGCGTTCAGTTGCGACAAATCATCCGCATCGGCATGCCGCGTCTGCAAGGCGGCAGATGGCGTAACTTTGACGACGACGCGGTGCTGCGTGAGACGGTCGAGCACCTCGGCGATCTCGCTCGCAGTGCGGCCGATCGGACAGCTGTCCGGCGTTTGCGTTCAGCGCTTGGGCCATACCAATCGTTCGAGCCGATCACACCGATTGTCGTGCCACTCGTCGATGCGCCGTTCGATCAGCTGACCGACACCACCTCCCCTGTTGCATTCGACTTTTCCGGCGTCGGCGACAAACGCGCGCAGGGCTGGCTGACGCCCGACGCGGCTTGGCTGGTGTGGGATCCGAACCAGCGTGGCGACATGCGCAGCGGCTTCGACCTCATCGGCCAACGCACTTGGGCGGTGTTCTGGAGCGATGGTTTCGAGGCGATGCGTTCGCTGGATGATAATGGCGATGGCGAACTCACGGGCGCCGAACTCGGCGGCCTCGCGCTGTGGCGTGACGTGAACGTCAACGGCATCAGCGAACCGCGCGAAGTGCGGCCGGTGTCGGAGCATGGCGTTGCCGGCCTTGCTGTACGCGGGGAACGCGAGCGCGCCGACCTGCTCACAGCGGTCGGCGGCGTGCGTTTCGCGGACGGAACGCGCCTTCCGCTTTACGACTGGACGCCGGGACTCGGGCGCGAACCCACAAGTTAATCGCCCAGCACTTCGTGATTATGAAAATTTGGCCATGGACGAAGCCTGCGACGCGGCGCAGGATGCTTCGTGCGAGGGGCGGGTTCGGAAGGAGACTTTCGATGCACGCCCGAGTTCTGGCGATTGGGTTCTGGATTGCAATGGCCGCGAGCACGGCCGCGATCCCGTACATCCCGCCCCCCCAACCGGTCTATGAAGCGCCGATCGACCGCGCGTTGCAGAACGTCACGGCGATGGATGGTCTCGAACCCGCGCAGCGCGAACAATTGCTTGGGCGCCTCAACCTCCTCGCCTACGCGCGCAACGATCCGAACTTCACCTACATCCGCGAAGACGACCGCCTCAATATTTCCGGAAGCCTATTGTGCTCGGAGGCGCCGCAGAACATGCGCATGCCGGACCAGCCGGCGCGAGAGTACGGCCCCGACGAGCGGTGCGCTGTGTTCGAATTTCACCTCGGGCCGCGGAATGAAGTCCCGACAGAGACGATCGCGGCGCCAAGCGCGGCTGCGCTCGCGCGACTGCAGGCAGCGCGCGGGCACTATGAGCGCTCGCTGCAACTCGATGAGAACAATCTGCGCGCCCGGTTGGGCTACGCTTATGTTCTGGATCGCCTCGGCCGGATGAACGACGCGCGGCGCGAGTTGAGGCGCATCATCAAGAAAGGGCTCCCACGGCTGCAGGGCGAGCTCTCCGAATGGGAGGATCATGCGGTTCTGACTGAGGCTGCAGCGCACCTCGCGCACCTTGCGACTTCGCGCAGCGATCGCGCGAAGATGGAGCGCTTGCGGCAGCGGCTCGAAGCCAGCCGACCCATCCAATATGTGACGCCTATCGTTGTGCCGATGCGGGACGTGCCGTTTTCGCAATTGGTCGACGAAGGCTCGCGCGTGGCGTTCGATTTTGCCGGCACCGGCGATACGCGCGCTCAAGGCTGGCTCACGCCGGACGCGGCCTGGCTGGTTTGGGATCCAGAGTGGCGCGGCGACGTACGCTCAGGCTTTGACATGATTGGCCAGCGGACGTGGAGCGTGTTCTGGAGCGATGGCTTTGAGGCGCTGCGCGCGCTGGATGACAATCGCGATGGCGAACTCACCGGCGGCGAGCTCGGTGGGCTATCGCTGTGGCGCGACGAGAATGGCAACGGTGTCAGCGATCCAGGCGAAGTGATCCCGGCGAACGTGCACGGCATCGCCGGGCTCTCCGTGCGCGGAAATCCGACTCGGCCGGGGCTCATCACGGCGCGCGCGGGCGTGCGTCTCGAAGATGGGCGCACGCTGCCGCTTTATGACTGGACGCCGGGCCTCGGCCGCACGCCGGTGTCTTGAAGCCGGTCACACTCATGTGACCGGCGCGCTGTGACGCGCAGGTCAAGCCTTGTCATTCACAGGCGGCAGGCCGATTTCTTCGGCAGGCCACAACGGGGACCTCCATGCACAATCGTCGTACTTTCGCTGCCGCCGCGTTCGCTTTGATCCTGGCCGCCGCGCCCTCCGCCTTCGCGCAAGCTGATCCGAACGCCGCTGCCGCCGGCGCCTATACGCTCGACATCAATCACACGGCGGTTGTCGCGCGCGTGCCGCACCAGAACTTCTCGTTCGAGATTTTCCGTTTCACGCCGACAGCCGGCACGCTGACTTGGAATCCCGCTTCCGCAGCGGCCAACCAAGTGAACGTCACGGTGAGCACCGCTTCGATCCAAACGCCTGTTGAAGGCTTCGCGCAGGAGCTGCAAGGCGCGCGCTATTTGAACGCTCAGCGCTTCCCGGAAGCGACGTTTGTTTCAACGGCGTTCCGCCAAGTCGATGCGACGCACGCGCAAGTCGACGGAAACTTCACCTTCAAGGGCGTGACCAAGCAGATCACCTTCGACGTTGAGCTGATCGGCGCAGGCCGAGGTCAGGGCGGGGCTACAGTGATTGGTTTCCACGCCACGGCGACGATCAACAACGCCGACTACGATTTCCCTGGCTTCATCCGTGGCAACACGCAGATCGTCATCGACGCTGAGTTCCAGAAGCGCTGATCGCTAACGATCGCTTACGCCAACAGCAGCGCCGGCCGAGAGCACTCGGTCGGCGCTTTTTTCTGCGGCGTCGAGGCCATTGGCACGGGCGATCTCACCGATCATCACGGCTGACGGCTTGATGGCGCGCGCCATGGTGCGGCGATCGACGCCGACCAGACCGAACGTCGGCGCGTAGCCGCTCATCCATTCGAAATTGTCGAGCAACGTCCAGTAGACGTAGCCGCGAATATCGACGCCATCGGCCATCGCGGCGCTCACGCTTGCGAGAGCGCTCCGAATGAAGGCGCGGCGGCGGTCATCGTCCTGCGTGGCGATGCCGCTCTCGGTGACTATGATTGGCGTTTGCGTCGCAGCCCAAGCGTCGCGGCACGCAGCGCCTAATGCTTTAGGGCGATACTCGTAGCCCATCTGCGTAAGCTCAACGCCTTGTGGCGGGCGGCGGGTGTACTTGCCGTCAGCGCCGAAGCGCATGCGCGTGTAGGTTTGGACGCCGAGGAAGTCGTCAGCTTTTGCCGCCTCATAGTACGGCGCATAGACGCGCTGCTTGTAGGCCGACACCGCGGACCGCGCAGCGTCCGTATCCTCCGCCTCGCATTCCTGGATCGACATGGTCATGCCGACAGGCACGTGCGGCGCCGCGGCCTTGATCGCGTCTCGCGCCAGATGGTGCGCGCGCACGGCGCGTTGTGTGTAACCCTCAAGCCCAGCGAACAGAAAGAACGACTCGATCGGCGCGCCCATCGCCGCTTCACCGGCAGCGACGCGCTCGGGATATTTCGTCTTCACGCGCGACATCAGCTCTTCGAGCGAATCCGGCAGATTGATCTCGTTGATGGTGCAAGCGTACGCGAGCTGATCGCCCAAGGCCTCCGCTGTCACCTCGCAATAGCGTGCAAAGCGATCGGCAATGCGATCGCCCGCCCACCCGCCATCGCGTGCGACCCAGCGCGGGTTGGTGAAGTGATGGAAGGTCGCCATCGGCTGGATGTTGCGTGTCCAGCAGGCGTCGATTACGCGTTTGTAGTGATCGAGGATCTGTTGCGAGAACGCGCCCTCTTCCGGCTCCACGCGCGCCCATTCGATTGAGAAGCGATAGGTGTTGAGGCCGAGGCCTGCGAGGATGGCTAGATCATCGGCGTAGCGCGCGAACTGATCGCACGCGACGCCTGACGGCTCGACGAAGAAGGAAGGCTTGGCGTGTTCCAGCGCCCAGCAATCGCTATTCCAATTGCCGCCTTCGACTTGATGCGCCGCCGTGGCCGCGCCCCAAACGAAGTCGGCCGGGAACGTCACAGCTTGCGCTCAACCATCGCCTTCTTGATCTCGGCGATGGCCTTGGCGGGGTTCAGCCCCTTCGGGCAAACCTGCGCGCAATTCATGATCGTATGGCAGCGATAGAGCTTGAACGGATCTTCGAGCGCATCGAGGCGCTCGCCCTGCATTTCATCGCGGCTGTCATTGATCCAGCGATACGCTTGCAGCAGCGCGGCCGGCCCCATGAAGCGATCGGCGTTCCACCAATAGGATGGGCATGACGTGGAGCAGCACGCACAGAGAATACACTCGTAGAGACCATCGAGCTTCGCGCGTTCTTCCGGGCTCTGGCGCCACTCGCCGTCAGGCTCGGGCGTGACCGTTTGCAGGTACGGCTGGATGGCCGCGTATTGTGCTGTGAAGTTTGTGAGATCCGGCACCAAGTCTTTCAGCACCGGCTGATGCGGCAACGGCGAGACGGTGATAGCCCCGTTGCCTGACAGCTCATCAATGCCTTTCGTGCACGCCAGCGTGTTGCGTCCGCCAATGTTCATCGCGCACGACCCACACACGCCTTCACGGCACGAACGACGGAACGTTAGCGTCGAGTCCATGTCGTTCTTGATCGCGATCAGCGCATCGAGAACCATCGGGCCGCAGGTGGAGAGATCGAGTTCGTAGGTATCCCAGCGTGGGTTCTCGCCCGTCTCGGGGTCGTAGCGGTATACTTTGAACTCACGCACCTTCTTGGCGCCCGCGCGCGCCTTGTGGCGCTTGCCTTGCTTGACTTTGGAGTTCTTAGGCAGCGTAAGTTCGACCATAATTTGGTGATGGCGAGCCTCGCCTGCTTCGTCAAGCGCAGCGCCGGAGAACGCCTATGCTTCGTATCGTCGCCCTCTGTTTCCTGCTCGTTGGCTGCGCCAGCGCGGGCGTGGAGCGCTGGTCGGCGGCGCCCTTCTCCAGCAATCAGTACGAGTCGCATCCGGCGTTCGATCCCCGCACGCGCGACCTCTATTTCGTCCGCAGCGCGCCGGACTTTTCCGGCTGGAGGCTCTTCGTTTCCACCTGCGGACGTCGGGGCTACGCCGCACCGCAACCGCCGAGTTTCGCTGGCGCCGATGGCGCCGAGGCCGATCCCTTCTTCACTGAAGACGGGCAGACGCTCTATTTCATTTCGTCGCGGTCCGAGAACGGCAGGGCGCAGCGCGATCTCGACATCTGGCGCGTCACGCGCGGCGAAGACAACGTCTGGGGTGCGCCTGAGCGCCTGCCGGAGCCGGTGAATTCAGACGGCCAGGAATGGTTTCCGCGACTAACGCGCGATGGATGGCTCTATTTCGGTTCGGACCGCGCGGGCGGCCACGGCCGCACCGACATCTATCGCGCACAGCCTGACGGCGTCGGCGGATGGCGGGTGCAGAATGCGGGCCCGAACATCAACACGGCGGGCGATGAATACGAAGCCGAGTTCAACGCACGCGGCGACAAAATGGTGCTGATGGCCGATGGCGACCTCTACGAGAGCCGGCTGCGTGGCGACGAGTGGTCGCCCCGCGAGAAGCTTGGCGATGGCGTGAACACCAGCGCCATGGAAGTCGGCCCACTGCTCTCGCCCTCAGGCGACTCGCTGATGTTCGCGCGCGACAGCGGCGATCCTGCACTGTCCGGCGAGATCTACCGGCTGACGCAGGAAAGCACGTTCCCGCGCCGCTGCCGCCGGTAGAACTTAGCTCGCAGCACCCGTCGTCGTGCTTACACCGCGCCCGTACCAATCGATGCGCCGCGTCGCGATCATGGTGGCGGCGATGACGATGAAGGCGACGACCGAACCCGCGAACAGCGCGAAGTCTTCCAGCGTCATCAGCACGTACATCGCGCCATAAAGCCCGGCCAATCCAACCAAAGCCCGCGCGCCAACAGCGCCGGATTGGAACGACGCGCCTGCATAATAAGCGAGCAACGCAACCGTCGCGGCGGCGGCGATAAAGAACGAAATGCCAAAGCCGATGATTTCCGTCATCGAGAGCAACAGCAGGTAGAACACGCACTGCGCCAAGCCGACGAGGATGTACTGCGCCGGGTGCGCTTTACGGCCGCTGACGGCTTCAAAAATCAGCGTCGCCAGAAAGACGATACCGATGAACATGATGCCGTAGCGCACCGCGCGGGCGACGCCCTGGTAGATGTTGTCGGATGAGACGAAGCTCACCGCCATATCGCGCGCAGCGGCGACGCCGAGATTGAATGTGGAAAGATCGGCCGCCTTCTCGACGCCGCGGGCCACGAACGGCACGCGCCAGGCAACGGTGAAGCCGTCAGCCGTGGTTTGTGGAGCCTCGGTGGACTGGAAGTAGCCTTCCCGACGCGTGTCACTGCGATCGCCGCGAATAGTGGCGCTAGTATCCTGCGCGAACGCCGCGATGGAGAAGCGTTGTGCGCCCGTGAGCACGAGGCGCGTCTCAACATTGAAATCCGCTGGGCCATTCGTCAGGCGAGCGGGGGCTGCAAAGGCTTGCAGGTTAGTGGGTAGCGGCGCGGATGGCGTCGAGAACACGCCAGGCCGCGAATAGGCTTCCTCTTGGTATGGCGCGGCGAGGCTTAGGTCAGAAATGGGTTCAAGCGTAGCCGTCGTGCCATCGGTAAAACGCAGCGCCGCAGCATCGCGAATGGCGCGGCTGTCGCTGACGAACATGACGATGCGCGCTTGCGGCCAATCGAAGCGATAGGATTCGTCAACGCCCTGCAACGCTTCCGCCGGCGTGAACGCCGCTTCGAATTCGGTGGTCGCAGTATAGATGGCGGCTTTGTAGATGCCGAGATTGCGGTCTTCGACAACGAGGTTGGCGTCTGCCGTTCCGGTCTCCGGAAATACGACATAGGTGCCGCGATCGACGCGGCGCTGTGTGCGCCCTTGATCGTCCGTCGTCTCGACAGCGCGCGTATAGGGCACAAGCAACATCGGCCCGCCAACGACCTGCGAACCACCGGCGTCGGCGCCGATCTCAGCCGTGACCGCCCGTGCCCTGCCCTCTCGCTCCGACACCAGCGCACCGACGACGAGCAGTGGAATGCCCATCGCCAAAACCAGCAAGCAGACAAGCAAGAGCTTCAGGCCCAGTGATCCGCGTGGGATCAGGCCTGAAATTGGATTGGTCGCCACGGAAGTCCCTCCCCGCGCATGGGCTCACATTACGCGTGAGCACATGTTTCGCCTGGATCAAGGCAAGATGTCGACTGAGACAGCGTTTTCTGGCGGCGCCCACTCCTCGATTTGTGGGGGTGAGGTGAAGGCGATGACGAAAGCGGCGGCGCCCGCAAGTGCACAGGCGAGCGAGAATAGGCGCGCCGTCCAATCGTAGGTGTTCGCGGTCTTGTCTGCGTCGGCGCCGCCGGCGAGCGCGGCTTGGCGGCGCCAGTCGATGAGAGCATAGCCAACGACAAACACGGCGGGGACGACGAAACCCCACGGCGCAACTGAAACCATCCACGACCGCAAGAACAAGCCGAGCGAGCCCAGAACGAGGCCAGCTAGGATGACGAAGCTCGCGAGTGCTTGGCCGCGATCACCCAGAGACGCGCGCAAGCGCCGGCGGCGCTCGCCTAGTTCGTCGAATAGTGAAACGAAGAATCCGCCCATTTCCTGGGGGATAGCCCACCCCGGGTCATCCGCAAAGGCGCTTGCGCGGCTCGATTTCGCCCCATGCCGAGCCTAGGTTCCAGTTCAAAGGGATTTGACATGAAGTTGAACTGGAAATGGATCGGCATTGGCGTGGGCGGCGTCCTCGGCGTGCTGGTGCTTGCCGTAGTGCTGTTCGTCGCCTTCTTCCCGAAGGAGCTGGCCGCACGCGAGGCGGAGCGACGCATCGAGGAAGCGACTGGCCGCGATCTGGTTCTCGGCAACAATATCGAAATCTCGTTCTGGCCGGCGCTTGGCTTCTCGGTTGACCAAGCTTCGCTCTCCAACCCCGAGGGCTTCGAGGCGCCGGCGCGGCGTGGCGGCACGGAAGCCGCTGCTGCGCCGTTCATCGCCGCCGATCGCATTGTCTTTGCCGTGAAGGTGCTGCCGCTGCTGCGCGGCGCGATCGAGGTGAAGGAGCTCATCTTCGAAGGCGCCGAAGTGAACATGGTCGCCAAGGAAGACGGCGCCAACAATTGGACCTTCCCCACCGAGGAAACGCCTGAGGATCAGACCACGCTCGAAGACCTGCGCCTCGATGACGTGCGGTTGACGAACGGGATGATCTCCTTCCAGGGGGCGGAAGGTGAAGAGCCGCTGGTGCTGCAAGATGTCGACGCAAGCCTAGCGCTGCAATCGCTCGACTCGCCCGCAACGATGCAAGCGGCGTTCGACTATCGCGGCGAGCGCATGAACGTCGATGGCGAGATCGGGCTGCCCCGCGCTGTGCTGGAAAAGGGCCAGACGCCGGTGCACGCCAACATACGCGCCGCGCCACTGGAGGCCTCGTTCGACGGCACGTTCAACAGCGCAACCGGCGCGCTCGCGGGAGCGCTGGAGGCGAACGGTTCCAACTTGCGCAGCTTGCTGGCGTGGATGGGTTCGCCAATGGGCGAAGGCGGCGGCTTCCGTGCTTACAGCTTGACCGCACAGATGGCGCGCGAAGGCGAAACCACAGCACTCACCGACGCGCGCATTCGCCTCGACAATATCAATGCGAGCGGAAATCTGACTTTGGTCAACCAGGAGAATGGCCGCTTGCGCGTCACGGGCGGGCTGAGCGCGCCAGCGGTTGATCTCAACGTCTATCTGCCACCGCCAGCACAACAAGGTGCGGAAGGCGTCGAGGTCGATACGGCGTGGAGCAATGACCGGCTTGATCTTTCGGGACTGCGCGCGCTCGACGCCAATCTCAATCTCGCGCTCGGCACCCTGCAATTTCAGCGCATGAGTTTCTCAAACGTCGCGCTGGGTTTGCGAGTCGCAAACGGCGCCGCCGACGCGCGGCTGACACAGATTGCGCTCTATGGCGGTACGGGAACCGCGCGGCTGATTGCCGATGGTTCGGGCTCTGTGCCGCGCATTGCAGTGGAGCTGAGCACGCAGAACATCCAGGCCGAGCCGCTGCTTCGGGATGCGATCGGGTTCGACCAGATCGTCGGTCGTGGACGACTGACGGCCTCGCTTGTTGGCCAAGGCCCCTCGCAAGCGGCGATCATGCGCAGCCTGCGCGGCAACGCGGCGTTCGCCTTCAATGACGGCCAGTGGAAAGGCGTGAACCTTGGCCAAGTCGCGCGCACGATCCAAGCAGTGGCCAGCGGACAAGCGGCGGGGCAAGGCGGCGACACCGATTTCGCCGAACTTGCCGCCAACTTCACGGTGGCTGATGGCATCGCAGCGACGGACAATCTGCGGCTGCTCAATCCTTACGTTCGACTGCAAGGAAAAGGTCTCATCAACATCGGCGCGCAAACGATCGACACGCGCATCGAACCTCGCGCGGTGAACAATGCGCAGGGCCAAGGCGGCGACGCAAACGTCGCGGGCTACGGCATTCCCTTCCGTGCCACCGGACCATGGTCACGCGTGAGCTTCGCGCCGGCTCTTGAGGAGATCGTACAAAATCAACTGCGCGATATCCTGCGGCAGCAGGATCAAAGTAGCCCGCTTGTGCAGCTCGGCAACGTGCTGTTCGGCAATCAACCCGCGCAGACGGAAGAAGCGCCGCCGCCGCCTGCCCAAACCGGCGATGGCGAAGCGCCTGCTCAGCAGCAACCTGCCCAGCAGCAGCAGGAGCCGCCGCGCAATCCGCTGGTCGATATCTTCAATCAGGCGATGCAGGGCTCGCAGAAGCAAGAAGACAAGCAGGAGCCCGCACCGACGCCGTAGGCGCTATTGCTTCGCCTGACGCGCGCTGAAGAAGAGCGCGATCTTGTTGCCGTCGGGATCACGGAAATACGCGAAGTCGCCGAATGCGGCGCGCGGACCTGGCTTGCCTTCGCACGTGGCGCCGAGTGAGAGCGCTTTGTCGTACACGCGCGCGACGTCTTCCTGCGCGTCGACATTGATGGCGAGCATCGTGCCGTTGCCGGGGTGCGCTTCTTGCTCGTTGTACGGCCGCGTCACCATGATCATCGCGCCGGAGCCGAGGCGAAACATCTGGCCATGCGGCGTCGGGAAAAGCCGCTTGCCGCCAAGTTCTGCAGTCAGCGCGTCATAGAAACCGCAAGCGCGGTCGAAGTCGTTTGAACCGAGACAAACGTAACCGATTTGAGCCATGGCGTTTTCTCCCCTAGCCGCGATGAGGCAGCTTTTGTTAGCCGGGAGTGAAAGGCCGCTAGCGGCGCAGCGTCAAGAGTGACGCTGCGTCGAGGCAACTTGAAGCGCCTAATACACCCGCTTCTTCGGTGGGATGTATTCGACTTCGTTGGTCATCGTGTTGGTGTGTACGGGGCGATAGTCGATTGTCGTTTTGCCCGTCTTCGTATCGAGCCAACTAAGCGTGTGCTTCATCCAGTGCTCGTCGTCACGATCCGGGAAGTCTTCGCGGGCATGGGCGCCGCGTGACTCGGTGCGGTTCAAGCCGCCGACTACCGTGACGATGGCCTGACTCAGCAGATTGTCGAACTCTAGCGTCTCGACGAGGTCGGTGTTCCAGATCATCGAACGGTCGGTGACCTTCACGTCCGGCGCTTCGGCCCAGACCTTCTCCATGCGCTGCACGCCCTCTTCGAGCACAGGGCCGGTGCGATAGACCGCGCAGGTTTCCTGCATGGTGCGCTGCATCTTCTCGCGCAGCTGCGCAGTCGGCGTCTTGCCGTTGGCGTTGCGGAATTTGTCGAAGCGGGCCAGGTGGGAGTCGCCAGCATTCGTCGGCAGCGATGCTTGCGAGGCGTTGGCTTCCAGGAGCTCGCCGCAGCGATTGCCGACAGCGCGGCCGAAGACCACGAGGTCAACCAGCGAATTGGAGCCTAAGCGATTGGCGCCGTGGACACTGACACACGCTGCTTCGCCAACGGCCATCAGCCCGGGCACGACGCTATCGGGATCGGCGCCGACCTTCGTCAGCACTTCGCCGTGATAGTTCGTGGGAATGCCGCCCATGTTGTAGTGCACGGTCGGCAAAACCGGGATCGGTTCGCGCGTGACATCGACGCCGGCAAAAATCTTGGCGCTCTCGGAGATACCCGGGAGTTGTTTGTGCAGGATTTTTGGATCGAGATGATCCAAGTGCAGATTGATGTGATCCTTGTTCGGACCGACACCGCGACCTTCGCGAATTTCCAGCGTCATCGCGCGTGCAACCATGTCGCGCGGCGCGAGATCCTTCACGGTCGGCGCGTAGCGCTCCATGAAGCGCTCGCCGTTTGAGTTTGTGAGATAGCCGCCCTCGCCGCGCGCGCCTTCGGTGATGAGGCAGCCGGCGGGGAAAATGCCGGTCGGGTGGAATTGCACGAATTCCATGTCCTGCAAAGGCAAGCCGGCGCGGAGCACCATGGCGCCACCGTCACCGGTGCAGGTGTGCGCCGACGTGCAAGAGAGATAGGCACGGCCGTAGCCACCGGTGGCGAGCACAACGGTCTGCGCGCGGAAGCGATGCAGCGTGCCGTCATCGAGCTTCCACGCCGTCACGCCGCGGCAGCGGCCGTCATCATCCATGATGAGGTCGAGCGCGAAGAATTCGATGAAGAAATCGACGCTGTGCCGAAGCGATTGGCCATACATTGTGTGCAGCATGGCGTGACCCGTGCGGTCAGCCGCGGCGCAGGTGCGCTGGATCGGCGCTTCGCCGTAATTCTTGGTCATGCCGCCGAAGGCGCGCTGATAAATCTTGCCTTCTTCGGTGCGCGAGAATGGCACGCCCCAATGTTCGAGTTCATAGACCGCGGCTGGCGCATTGCGCGTCAGGTATTCGATCGCGTCCTGATCACCTAACCAGTCCGACCCTTTTACGGTGTCGAACATGTGCCACTGCCACTTGTCTTCGCCCATATTGCCAAGCGCAGCGGAGATGCCGCCTTGCGCCGCGACAGTGTGCGAACGCGTCGGGAAGACCTTAGTGATACAGGCTGTCTTCAGCCCAGCCTGAGCCGCGCCAAGAGCGCTGCGAAGTCCGGAGCCGCCCGCGCCGACAACGACGACGTCAAACGTGTGATCGATCCAAGTGTAAGCAGCCAACGGATCAGACTCCGAAATTCACGAGCAGCACGGCGAAGATCGCGCCAACAGCGAGCACCAAAGGCGCGGCGACGTTCAGGAAGAGCAAAATGACTTTGGTCGATGGCTTCAGGACGTAATCGACGATCACTTCCTGCATGCCGAGCGACATGTGATAGAGGCCGATGGCGACCAACAAGATGACGCCGACGGCGTTGATCGGGTTCGAGATGAAATCGATGGTCGCGAGATAGCTTGCATCGCGGATCGAGAGCGCCGCAGCAACGGCGAACCATGGCGCGAGAATGATTAGCGCTACCGAGGTGACACGCTGTGCAATGAAGTGCCCCGTCCCCTCGCGCGACGCGCCGTGATGGCGGACCCGGCCGAGCGGCGTGCGCATGCTGCGTTCGGAATTGCTCATCGTTAGCCTCCGAACGTCAGCAGCGCCCACAGCCCGATGGGCGCGGCGATGGCGAAGAGAATGGCGAACCAAGCGCTGGTGTCGGCGTCGGCGGGCGTGAGCCCGGCGCCGGTATCGAACACCAAGTGGCGAATGCCGTTGGCGAGGTGATAGGCGAGCGACGCGATAACCAGATACATCGCGATCTGCCCGTACCATGCGGAGAGAATCGTATCGACGATCGCGTACGTCTCCGGCCCAGCGGCGGCCGCCATCAGCCACAAGGCCACGCCGATTGCCGCACCGTAGAGGCCGACGCCAGTGACACGATGCAAGATCGAGCTCGCCATCGTCACATGCCAGCGCCAAACGCTGAGATGTGGCGCAATGGGCTTTTCTTCCGGGCGGGTCGCACCGGCCATGAGGGCCTCTTGGTCTTGATATAGGGGCTGAATCTGCGGCGCGAAGATAGGCGCGAGCGGTTCCAAGTCAATCAAACGAATTGACGCTGCGGCCCGTCGATTTGCCTCTTGCGAGATGATCTCACGTGCTAGCGTCCGGGCCGCTCTCAGGGGGACGCCATGATCCGCACTATCGCCGTTTGCGCAGCCACGCTTTTGGCTGTCGCCAGCACGCCGGCCTTCAGTCAGCAGCGCGGCAATCGCACGCTCGCCACTGTGATCGCGGCGTACGAAGAGACGGCGCGACGGTATGACCCGCTGACTTCGGCCTCAGAGGGCGATCGCGCCGCGTTGCGGCGGCTCCCTGACGCTTCACGTGAGTCGGAGATGGCGCTGCGGGGAGAACTCGTTGCGCTGAAGGCGCGGCTGGAACGCGTACCGACTCGCGGGCTGAACAGCGAAGATGCGCTCAATCGCTCATACCTTATGCGCGTGCTCGATCAGAGCATCGAGGGCATCGATCTTGATTTCGGCCGCGCGCCGATCAGCAACGGCGACGGCTTCTTCACCTTCGGCGACTACCTCGCTTACACGACGCCGATCCAATCGGGCGATGACGCCGAGGCGTGGATCGCCCGGCTCGAGGCCATGCCGACCTACTATCGCCAGAGCTTGGCCAACGCCCGCCGCGGCGTCGAAACCGGCTACACGCAGCCCCGCATCGTCGTTGACCGCGCACTCGCCGTTGCGCGCGCGCAGGTGGAAACGATGGAAACCACGCTGCTGACGCCGCTGGCATCGATGCCGGACAGCATACCGGCTGCGCAGCAGGAGCAATATCGCACGCGGGCGCGGTCAGTCATTCGCGATCAGATTCTGCCGGTGCATCGCGAGACGGTCACGTTCATCGAGCGTGAGTACCTGCCTGCGGCGCGCCAAGGCTTAGGCCTGCGCTCCGTCCCTGGCGGCGAGACTCTCTATCGTTATCTCGTTCGTTCCTACACGACGACAGATATGACGCCTGAGCAAATCCATGAGCTCGGCAATCAGGAAGTGGCGCGCATTCGTGGGCTGATGGAAGAAGAGATTCGCGCCAGCGGCTTCCGCGGCAATTTCGCAGCGTTCCAGCGCTTCCTGCGCACGGACCGCCAATTCTATGCGCAGTCGCCGGAAGAGCTGATCCATCACGCCTCGGAAATCGCCAAGCGCGCCGACGGGCAATTGCCGCGCTTGTTCGGCACGCTGCCGCGTTTGTCTTACGGCATCCGCGTAATCCCGGCGGAGCAAGCGGAAAGCTCAACCACGGCGTACTACACGCAAGGCAGCGCCGCGCTCGGGCAATCGGGCACGTATTGGGTGAACACATCGCGACTGGATCAGCGCCCACTTTACGAACTGCCGGCGCTCACCGTGCATGAAGCGATGCCGGGGCACCACTTGCAGATTTCGCGCGCACAAGAGCTGGGTGAACTCCCCTACTTCCGGCGCAATGCGTTCGAGACGGCCTTTGTTGAGGGCTGGGGACTCTATTCGGAATCGCTTGGCGAGGACATGGGGCTCTATCGTACCCCGTACGAACGTTTCGGCCGTCTGAGCTATGAAATGTGGCGCGCGTGCCGGCTGGTCGCCGACACGGGCATTCACTGGATGGGCTGGGATATCGAACAAGCGCGCCGGTGCTTCGCTGAAAACTCCGCGCTCTCGCCGCACAACATTCAGACCGAGCTTGAGCGCTACATCGCGACGCCCGGCCAGGCGCTCGCCTACAAGATCGGTGAACTCACGATGCAGCGCCTGCGTCGCGAAGCGACCACGGCGCTGGGTGATCGCTTCGACATCCGCGCGTTCCATGACGAGCTGTTGAGTGCCGGCGCGGTGCCGATGGATGTGCTGGAGCAACGCATGCGTGCATGGACCGCACGTCAACAAGAGGCGGCCCGCTGATGTTCATCGACTTCAATCAGATCGCCCGCATCGGCAAGATCGTCGCGCTGCTGGGCTTCTTCCTGCCGTGGGTGACAGTGTCGTGCTCGAACACGGAAATCTTGAACGCTACCGGCTGGCAATTGATGACAGGTGATCCGCAACCGGCCGGACCGCTCGCTGGGATGGCGGATCAGAACCGCACGGAGGATGTCGATCCGTCCTATGTCATCATCGCGGCGTTCGGCGTGATCCTGATCGGCCTCGTGTGCAGCGCGTTCACGCGCGCGCAAACGGCGGCGATCACGATGCTGGTGACATCCGTGCTTGGCATCGGCGTTTCATACTACGGCGTCGAGAACATGCGGACGGAGCTGCGGCGCGAGATATCCGAGGGGCAACGCGAGCAGAGCACGGAGTTCACCGACAACGACCTCTTCAGCGCCGATCAGCAGAGCGCGCTATCACAACAGGTCGCTTCGCAGATCACGGTGAAGGAAGAAGAAGGCTACGTCGTCACGCATAGCGGATTGCTGGCGGCGGCGATCTTCTCGTTGCTGACCTTGTTCCGAAGACGAACACCGAAGATCGAAACTGCGCCGCCCTCGACCAGTTCGGGCTGAAGCGCTTAGCGCTTCGGGATCGCAGCCCAATAGTCGAAGTCGAGCACGACGTTTGGATCGTACTCGCCCGCGTCGTTCTTGAACGGGAACGCGCTGGCATTCTGGTTCTTCACGGCGACGAGACGAAGGCGCAGCGCGCCGACTTCGCCTAAATCTTCTTTCGCCAGCACTTCAGACCACACGTAGAGCGTATCGCCGGCGAAGAGCGGGTTGACGTGGCGCCCGCCATTGATCGCCAGCATGAGCTGCGCGTTGGCGAGACCATTGAACGAAAGCGCGCGCGCCAGCGAGATGGCGACGCCGCCATAGATAAGCCGCCGGCCGAAGCGCGAGTCCTTCTGCGCCAACGCGTCGAAATGCACCTTCGCTGTGTTCTGATAGAGGCGCGTGGCGAGCTGGTGCTCCGCCTCCTCCACCGTCATTCCGTCGACATGATCGATCTTTTCGCCGACCTCATAGTCGCCAAACGCATGCGGCGAACCGGCGAGCGTCCAATCGTAATTCGTGAAATCCAAACCCGGCGGCAGCATCAATTCGTTCGCCGCGACGACATTCTTGGGCGTGATCGGCGGTGAGTCAGTTATCTGCGCGTTGGCGTCGCGCTTGTTGACCATCACCCAGCGCACATAACTCAGCACCGGCTCGCCATCCTGATTGGCGCCCGTCGTGCGCACGGTGACGACGCCCGTCTTGCCGTTAGAATTGGCCTTGAGTCCGATCACTTCTGAGACGGCTGAGAGCGTATCGCCCGGATAGACCGGCGTGAGAAAGCGGCCCTCCGCATAGCCAAGATTGGCGACCGCGTTCAGCGAAATGTCAGGCACCGTCTTGCCGAAGACAGTGTGAAACACGAGCAGCGGGTCAATCGGCGCGCCAGGCAAACCGCAATCCTGCGCGAAACTATCGCCGCTGAAGAGCGCATGCCGCGCACCGGTGAGCGCGATGTTAAGCGTGGCGTCAGCCTCTGAAAGCGTGCGCGGCGTCGCGTGCGCGATTTGTTGGCCGGGCGCGAAATCTTCGAAGAAATTGCCGGGGTTGGATTTGGTCATGCGCTAAGACTCTCGATCGCTTCGTTCACCGCCACAACCCGTTTCGCTTCTTCCAGGTGCAACAGCTCCGTCATGCGACCATCGACCTTGATCACGCCTTTCCCGGCATTCTCGGGCAACGCGAACGCTGCGATCACGGAGCGGGCGCGAGCGACTTCATCTCCAGTGGGTGCGAACACAGAGTTGCAGACATCGATCTGGCTTGGGTGAATCAAGGTCTTGCCATCAAAGCCGAATTCCAATCCCTGGCGACATTCCGCTTCGAAGCCAGCGGTATCGGCAATATCGTTGAACACGCCGTCGATTGCCGTCAGCCCTTCCATCCGCGCCGCCGTCACTGTCTGCGACATCGCCGCGTGAAACGCCGCGCGGCCGGAGCTGGCGCGCATGCGGGTTTCCTTGGCGAGATCGTTCAGGCCCATGACCAAAGCTTGCAGCCGCGTGCCGCGCGCGGCGGCGACGATCTCAGGCAAGTTGAAGATCGCGCGCGGCGTTTCGATCATGATCCAGAGCGAAGCTTCGTCGCTGAAGCCAGCGTCAGTCATGGAGCGGTTGAGTTCTTCGACTTGCGCGGCGGTCTCAACCTTCGGCGCGAGGATGCCATTTGGAGAGACTTCGCCTGCCGCCGCAATGTCTTCCCGGCCCCATGGCGTCGCGAGCGCATTGACGCGTACGATGACTTCACGCTTGCCGTAGCCGCCCGCCTTCACCGCCGCTGCGACCTGATCGCGCGCGGCTTCTTTCGCTTCCGGCGCGACCGAGTCCTCAAGGTCAAGCAACAGTACGTCAGCGGCGAGCGTCTTTGCTTTTTCCAATGCCTTGGCATTGGCGCCTGGCATATAGAGACACGAACGGCGCG